>NZ_CP080492.1:2736291-3072583 GCF_019464495.1 Leucobacter luti
CGATCGAGGCGAACACGGTATCGACCGCGGTGGGTGAGAGCCCGAGTGACGGTTCGTCGAGGGCGAGGAGCTTGGGTGCTGCAAGCAGCGCGCGACCGATCGCGAGTTGCTGTTGCTGGCCTCCCGAGAGCAGACCGGCCTGGCGGTCGCCAAACTCTTCCAGGATGGGAAACAGCGACAGCACCCATTTCAGGTCATCTGCGAGGCCCGTGGAGCTGGGACGGGCGGTCGAGCCGAGGCGCAGATTCTCCCGCACGGTCAGCCGTCCAAAGACGTTGTGCCCCTCTGGGACGAGCGCAATGCCCCGTCTGGCGATTCGCTCGGTCGGCTGCCCGACGAGACGTTGGCCGTCAAACTCGAGGGTGGTCGCACTCGCGCGTACTGCGCCAACGAGAGCGTGCATCGTGGATGATTTACCGGCGCCGTTGGGCCCAATGATGCCGACGAGCTCACCTGCGTCGACGTGGAAGGTGATCCCGTTCACCGCAGCGATCCCGCGGTACGACACTGCGAGGTGTTCGACGGTGAGGAGGCGCTGGGCCGAGGGTGCCGGCGGGACCGTGGGAGTTGAGGGGGCCGACGCTGCCTGCGCGGTCATGCGAGAGGTCCTTCCGAGATCTGTTGGGCGGCGCTGCCCAGGTAGCTACTCGCCAGACGCTCGTCATGGCGGACTTGGTCCGGGCTCCCGTCGAGCACATTTTTGCCTGCACCGAGTACGTAGATGTAGTCGCAGCTCGAGAAGATCAGCGGCATGTTGTGATCGATCAGGAGCACGCCGACGTTGCGGGCAGCAACGTCGCGCATGCTCTCACGCAACTGCGCTGCCTCGCCGTCGTTGAGACCCGCCGCCGGCTCATCGAGCAGCACGTAACTGGGCCGGGTGGCGAGCGCACGGGCGACGCCGAGACGGCGCTCGACCCCGTGCGGGAGTCGATCGGCGTCATGGAGCATCCAATCCCCGAGCTGCAGCTCCTCAATCAGGCCCTGCGCAATGGCTCGGGCCTGCTTGGGGGCTGCACCGCAGGCGATTGCGGTGACCTCAACGTTTTCGAGCACTGTGCACCGGCTAAAGAGGTGGCCGTGCTGGAAGGTGCGGGCGACGCCGCGGCGTGCGCGTCGTTCCGGGCGCACGCCGGTGAGATCACTGTCGTCCGCGATCACACGACCGCTGTCGGGCGAGTCATAGCCGGTGAGGATATTCACGAGCGTTGACTTGCCTGCGCCATTTGCGCCGATGAGACCGGTGACCCGGCCGCGCGGGATCTCGATTGAGACATCCTGCAGGGCTTGAACGCCGCTGTACGCGCGGGAGAGGGAATCCCCCTGCAGGCTGCCAGCGCCTGCAGGGGGAGTGTCGGAGTGCTGCATCATGGGGTGCAGATCCGCTTAGCGGAGCACCTTTTCGGGTGCACGAGTTTCGAGATGTGCCAGCTTGCCGTCTTGCACCTGCAGCACGCGCTGCGGACGCTCAACGTTGACGTGCAGGTCCTCAGAGAAGGTGGTCGGGCCAACGAGCAGCGGCACGTCAGTGAAACCGAGGAAGGCTTCGGCGAGCTTGTCGCCGTCCCACGAGCCGGCCTCATCAAACGCGAGGGTCACGGCTTCGATGGCGGAGTCCCCGGTGGTCATGCTGCCGTTCTCGGGGCGAGCTCCGTACACCTCCTCGTATTTTGCGGAGGCATCGTTGACTTTGTCGTCACTGTCGTCGCCCCAGACTGAGGGGTAGGTCACGATGTAGTAGTCCGCGAGATTAGGGATCGCGTCGAGCCAGAACGTGCCGTCCATGCCAAAGCCGGAGACAATCGGGGTATCGATGCCGCCATCTCGCAATTCCTTCGCGGCCTTGCCTCCGCCTTCGCCATAGCTGCAGTTGAACACCACATCGGGGGCGTCACCGCTCGTGATCTTTGAGACGGTCTCCTTGATGCTGTCGCCCTGAATGAAGCTGTAGCTCGCGATCTCGGTGCCCCCGAGCTCTGTGAAGCGCTTCGCCGCGGTCTCGCACTGGTTCTGCGTGTACTTGATGGAGTCGTCCTTGACGAACACGGCGCTCTTCCACCCCTGTTCGTACGCGAACTCGGCCATCACGCTGGCCTCGCCAGGAACGGCGTTGCCGAGTGAGAAGCCGATGTCGAGCCCGCCCTCCGGCCCGTAGATTGTGTCGCCGACACACGGGGCAATGTTGAGGATATTGTTCTCTTCGGCTACCTGTGAGGCTGGTACCGCAGTGTCGTAGTCGCAGGTGACCATGAGCACTTTTGCCCCGTCATCGATGAGGCTCTGCGCTGCCGGGGCGTACTTCTCGAAGTCGGATCCGGTATCGATGACTGACAGCTCGACGGGGGTGCCGTCGATGCCGCCCGCGTCATTGAGTTCGTCCACCGCGATCTTCATCTGGTTGAGTGCGGGGATGTCAAAGGGGGACATGAACCCGGTCTCGGCCATGACCGCACCGATCAGGATCGTCTCGTCGCTCCCGCCGGCCTCGTTCGAGCCGGAATTGGAGCCTGCCCCTGGGGCGGATGAAACGCATCCGCTGAGGGCGAGTGCGCTTGCGGCGACTGCCGCAAGTGAGATGAGAGCGGTCTTCCGCATGGTCTCGGGCCTTCCTGTGGCGACGAGTCGGCTCGACTGTGAGTTGCGCCTCGTCTGGGTGTGGTCGGACATGCCAGTGTCGACCGGTGGACGAGTTACCGTGCTCGCTGGGCTGAGCCCAAAAGCCTCGATACGTCTGGTGTCGGCAGTGACAGGACAATTTCTATCCCAGAAACGTAACGTTCGTCAAGAGAATGTTTGAAAGTGCGTGAGGGTGCCCGAGCGCGCGCGACCGCGCATCTGAAGGCGCGATGCACACGCGCGAGACGCGTCGTGGTGTGGAATGCTGCCGCGAGATCGGCAGTGCTGCAACGTGGAGGTGGCGGCTACGCGCCGAGGGTCTCCTCAACAAACGCGAAGGCGTGGCGATCCAGGCGCTTCACGATGTCTTCGATCAGCGCGGTGGCGGGGTCCCCTGCCCAATCGCTGCGGAGCAGTTCGCGGGGGAGGCCCGGATCCCGCATCGGAAGAATGCGCCAATCGTCCAGTGCGCGGAGATAGTGCACGAAGCCGTCGCGTGGGGAGAGCTCTTCATCGCTCATGCGTTGGAGTGCGGTGAAGCCTGCCTGGTGCCGTGCGATAAAAGCGCGGTAGCCGGCGTCGATGCCCGCAAGGTCCCAGCTCTCGCGTGCCATGCCAGAGAGATCCTGGCCGCCGGCGTGCCGCCCAACGAAGAGGTTCGTGTTGTCCGTGAGTTCGAGATGGTCAATGAGGGCGAGCGCATCGGTGGCCATGCGGGCAGGGGCGATCCAGACCCCCTGGCCCACGTTGCCGAATCCAAGCGAGGCGAGGCGAGAGCGGAGGAGGTGGCGCTTGGCGCGCTGATCCTCGGGGATTGAGAACGTGGCGATGCACCAGCCGTCGGCAAGGTTGGCGGGCTGGCGGGAGTGCCAGATGTACTCGTCGCCCGCGGCAAGTGTGTGCTGGGCGAGGTCCGTCAGGCGATAGCCGCTGCGACCGTCGCGCTTTTCTGGGGTGAGCCAGTCGCGCTTCTTGAGGCGGGAAACGCCAGTGCGGGTGCTCGACTCGTCGATGCCGAGCTCTTCGAGGAGGGTCACGATGCCCTTGATGGGCATCCAGGCATCGGTGCGGCGGGCGAACGCTCCGAGCAGGGTAACGAGCAGCGTGCGGGAAGTGTTCGGTGTCATTCGTGTGGTGCCCGTCTGCTCAGTGCCGGTGAGTGGTTCTTGACATATCTGTTGCGATCATCACAGAATCGTGACAGTTTTGGGTGGAGCCCAACGGAGTGTGCTCAAAAGAAGGAGAGTCCATGACTATCAGCCCCGCGTTCTCCCACGTCGGTATTACGGTACCGAATCTTCCGCAGGCCGTCGATTGGTACCGAGAGGTGTTCGGGTACTACCTGCTTGCGGGGCCGCTCGAGGTCCGCGAAGATGACAGTCCACTTGGCCGTGCCGCAACCGGCATCTACGGCGTCGGCTTCACGCGATTCCAGTTTGCTCACATGGCGTCCCCGGATGGCAGTGGGTTCGAGGTGTTCCAATTTGATGCCCCGGAGTATGAGCGCCCGGAGCGCAATTTTGAGTTTTGGCGTAGTGGGGTGAATCACTTCGCGGTGACCGCGAAGGATGTGACCGCGCTCGCCGCACAGGTCGTCGCGGCTGGTGGACGCCAGCGCTCTGACGTCGTGGTGATTGATCCGGATCGAGGGTTCGAGATCGTCTACTGTGAGGATCCCTGGGGCAATGTGTTCGAAGCGTGCTCGCACCCGTACACATATATGTGGAGTGCGTAAACGCGCACCCGTGTGAGGGGAGCACGCTGGCGGAGCGCGTCGGGCTCACGTGAAGAGCGCTTGCGGCTCGGGAGTGGAGCTGACGCCGCACGCGCCCTGTGCATCACCGAACAGCGGGGGCGGGGCCTGGGGAGTATCCCAGGCCCCGCCCCCGCTGGTTCCTGGCGGCTATGCGTCCCGCAGTATGGTGGTGACCCTGGCGGTCGACACGCGCTGTCCGGCCTCATCGTCGATCTCGACGGCGTAGACCGCCACTGTCTTGCCGAGTCGGATTGCGCTGCACGTCGCGGTGACGCGTCCTGCTGCAGTGCGCCCCGTGTGCGTCGCGCTGATGTCAAGGCCGACAGCGGTGCGGCCGTCTCCGGCGTGCTCACACGCTGCCAGTGATGCGAGTGTCTCCGCGAGCGTGCAGTATGCGCCGCCATGCATCGATCCGGTGATCTGACGGTTGCCGGCAACGGGCATTGTGGCGACCGCGTGATCGGCGCTCACGCGCACGAATTCGATTCCGAGGCGCTCGTCAAGCTCGCCGAGGATGGTCTGTACTTGACCGGTGTTGGGGCTCATGATTCACTCCTCGCGCTCACTCGGCCGCGTCGCCGATATAGGCGACGCCCTGTATTTCGATCAGCGCTTCCGGCTGCCACAGCTGGGTGACGCCGACGCCGGCCATTGCCGGATACTCGGTGCCGGCCATCTCGCGCCAGATCTTGCCGATCTCGCGGCCGTTGCGCTGGTAGTCATCGACATCGGTGAGGTAGATCGTGACGTCGATGAGGTCGGTGGGCTTGCCGCCGGCGTGCGCAAGGGTGGCGAGTACATTGCCGAACGCCTGGACGAACTGCTCCACGATGCCACCCGGCACAATCTGATAGTCCGCGTTGAGGGCGGTCTGTCCGCCGAGATAGACGAATGGGCCCGCCTTGACGCCGTGCGCAAAGCCCTTGGGTTTGCACAGCTGCGGGGGATTGATGATTTCTGCTGACATCGTTGTCTCTTTCCGAGCCTGCGGCTCATTGCAGGGGCCTTCGCGATCATATATTCATCTCGCACTTGTGACGTTCGTGAATATTCTGTCATACTTGGCGAACGTTCGGCGAAAGAGTTTTCGAACCATTGGGGCACGTCGCCCCAACCGACCTACGGGAGCAACGATGCACTTGGGGACAATCCGCACAGGTGACGGGGATACCCGCGCTGCAGTGCGTGAGGACAGCGACTGGATCCTCTTGGACGCCGCCGACGTCGGTGCGCTCATCACCGATCCGCAGTGGCGGGATCGAGCAAAAACCGCCCTCGCGAATCCAGCTACGGCGCGAGTCCCCGAACGGGACGCGGTGCTCGCAGCGCCGATCCAGCGCCCCGCAAAAATCGTGTGCTGTGGCCTGAACTACCACGACCACATCGTGGAGACGGGGCGGGATATCCCGGAGTATCCCACGCTCTTCGCCAAGTTTGCAGACACCCTGACTGACCCAGCAGCCGACATCGTGATTGACGGCTCGGCTCAGGTCGATTGGGAAGCTGAGCTTGTCGTGGTGATGGGAGCGCCGCTGCGGCGCGGCACGCGTGAAGAAGCCGAAACCGCCATCCTGGGGTACACCGTTGCGAACGACATCTCATGCCGTGATTGGCAGGCTCGCACGCTGCAGTGGTTCCAGGGCAAGGCTTGGGATGGTACGACACCGATCGGCCCGGTCGTCGTCACTGCAGACACGATCTCACCGAGCACCGGGCTCGATATCACCTGCGAGATCGACGGCGAAGTGGTGCAGCGCAGCACGACTCGCGAACTCGTGTTCGACGCTGCGACGCTCGCGGCCTATGTGTCCCAGTTCACGGAACTGAGTCCGGGAGACCTGATCCTCACGGGAACGCCCGGTGGCGTCGGGCTCGGGTCGAACCCGCCGCGGTGGCTCGCCGATGGTCAAGTGCTCACGACCACGATCGAGGGAATCGGCACGCTTCAGAACACCATGCGGATTACCGCGCCAGACGATCAGGGGAGTCCAGCATGACCGCCGCAGCTCCACCGACGAACCACATAGACTCACAGCGTTTCCTTGCAGCGATTGAGCTCACGGAGTGCGAAGCGGAAGTCTTTGATTGCGCGTTCGAAGTGATCCCGCAGTATGTGCCGTGGCCTAAAGCGTACGGCGGGGACGCGGTGGCGCAAGCGGCAGCTGCCGCCATTGCGACAGTAGGCAATGATCGCGAGCTCCACGCGCTGCACAGTTCGTTCCTCCGGCCCGTCACGATCGGGGAGCCCGTGCGCTACGAGGTGGAACTCCTGCGTGATGGTCGCGGCTATTCCACCCGACACGTGCGCGGCTATCAGGCGGGCAAAGCTGTGTTCCTGACCACCGCCTCGTTTCAGGTGCCGGAAGTGGGGCCAGTATCCGCCCCCACGATGCCAGCGGTGACGCAGCCAGAAGAACTGCCGAGTGCAGCGAGCTATCTCGCGGGGCGCGGCGGGGCTGACAGCGCCGCAGGTGACTACTGGTCCAGCGGCCGCAGCTTCGATATGCGACACATTCCTGGGCCGCTCTATCTGGAGGTGGACGGCGCCTCTGCACAGCACGAAGGAGTGTGGATCCGTGCGTTCGAAGCGCTCCCCGACGACCCGCGCACGCAGCAACTCGCGTTTGCGTACGTCTGTGACTACACGATCCTTGAGCCGTCGTTGCGTGCCCTCGGCTTGCACTGGTCTACCCCTGGGCTGGTGACCGCGAGCCTCGATCACAGCATGTGGTTCCACGCTCCAGCGCGCGCTGACGAGTGGGTGCTCTATGCGCAGGAGCGGGCTGGGGTGCAGAGCGGGCGTGGCCTGAACGTCGGTCGCTTCTTCAGCAGAGACGGCACCCTCATCGCGACGGTCGCGCAGGAAGGCATGATCCGCACCCCCTGAGCCGAGGTCTCGCTTGCACGGTTCCCCCGCAGCTCGCAGCACCCCTGAGCGTTCTGAAACCTCTATCCACCCCGATCCATACTTGGCTGTCACGCCGTGGGAGCCCAGCACACCGTACACGCAGAAAGGATCCGCACATGGGCAAACGAATTGCCATTATCGGAGGAGGCCCAGCGGGGCTGTACTTCGCAGTGCTGGCGAAGAAGCTCGATCCGAGCCACGACATCACCATCTGGGAGCGCAACGCCCGTGACGACACGTTCGGCTTTGGCGTCGTCTTTAGCGACGAGACGCTCAGCGGCATCGAAAATGCCGACCCCGAAGTGTACGCAGCGATGCAGTCCTGTTTCGCTCAATGGAACGAAATCGACGTCCACTTCAAAGGTGAGCGGATCACGATTGGCGGCCAGGGCTTTGCCGCCACGAGCCGCAAGGAGCTCTTGCTCCTGCTGCAGGAGCGCGCCCTCGCGCTCGGCGTCACGATTCATTTCCGAACCGAAGCTCCCGATGTCGATGAGCTCTCCCGCGACTACGACCTCGTGGTCGCGTGCGATGGCATCAATTCTCGCGTGCGGCCGCACTATGCCGATTCGTTCAAGCCGACGCTTGATCCGCGCCAATCGAAGTTCATCTGGCTCGGACTCGATCGCGCGATCGAAGCCTTTACCTTCCATGTGAAGCACACTCCGTGGGGAATCATGCAGGTCCACGCGTACCCCTACTCAGCTACCGAGAGCACATTCCTCGTTGAAATGCACGAAGATGTGTGGCGCAGCGCCGGGTTCGACGCAAGCGAGAGCACGAGCTTCCCACCGGGCGTCAGCGACGACGAATCGGTCGCGAAGCTCGGGGCCATCTTCGCGGAGGAACTGGACGGAGCGACGCTGCTCACGAACAATTCGAAGTGGATCACCTTCAATACCGTGCGCAACGAACAGTGGCGCCACGAAAACGTCGTGCTCCTGGGCGACGCTGCGCACACGGCTCACTTCTCGATTGGATCCGGGACCAAGCTGGCGCTGGAGGATGCGCTCGCGCTGGCAGCAAATGTGCATGAGTTCCCAGAGGACCTGCCCGCCGCGCTCGAAGCATATGAAGAGGAACGCCGCCCGGTGGTGCTCTCCCTGCAGCGGGCAGCGCAGGCCTCGCTTGAGTGGTTTGAGAATATTGGGCAGTACGCGGATCAGGATCCACTGCAATTCGCGTTCAACCTACTCACCCGTTCGCGGCGCATCACCTTCGAAAACCTCGGCCTCCGAGATGCGGAGTTCGCGGACATCATGCAGCGCGACTTTGCACAGCGGGTATCAGGAGCGGATATCCCAGCGATGTTCCAGCCTGCACAGATTGGCAAGCTGGAGCTCAAAAACCGGATCATTGTCTCAGCGATGAACCAGTACTCGGCCGAGGACGGCTTGGTGGGGGATTTCCACCTCGTGCACATTGGCAGCCGGGCGACGGGCGGGGCTGGGCTCATCATGTCCGAGATGATCGCGCCCTCCGCCGATGGCCGGATCTCCCCGGGATGTCCTGGGCTGTACACGGACGAGCAGCGCAATGCTTGGGCGCGCATTGTCGACTACGTCCACGCCAACTCCACCGCGAAGATCGGCGCCCAAATCGGCCACTCAGGGCGAAAAGGGTCAACGAAGAAGATGTGGGAGGGAATTGACGATCCCGTGGAAGCTGGTGGCTGGGAAGTCATTGCACCATCCGCAATCCCCTATGGGCCGGGATGCAATGTCCCGCGCGAGGCCACTTCTGCTGATCTGGATCGCGTCCGAAGCGAATACACGGCGGCCGCACGACGCGCGGATGAGGCCGGATTCGACCTCATCGAGCTCCATGCCGCACACGGCTACCTGCTCTCTTCGTTCCTTTCGCCGATTGCGAACCAGCGCACGGACTCCTACGGCGGTTCGCTGGAGAATCGGCTGCGCTACCCACTCGAGGTCTTTGACGCGGTGCGGGCAGTGTGGCCGGAGGAGAAGCCGTTGCTCGTGCGTATCTCGGCGCACGACTGGGTGCCGGGCGGCAACACAGACGAAGAAGCCGTGGCGATCGCCGCGGCGTTCATCGAACACGGCGCAGACGGAATCGATGTGTCTTCCGGTCAGGTCTCCAAAACCGAGAAGCCGCAGTTTGGTCGGAGCTACCAGACACCGTTCGCGGATAAGATTCGGAACCGTGTCGCCGAGAAGGCTGGTGTTCCTGTGATCGCGGTCGGCGCGATCTCCTCGTATGACGACGTGAACTCGCTGCTGCTCGCGGGGCGCTGCGATTTCGTCGCGATCGGCCGCAGCCATCTCTACGATCCCCACTGGACCCTGCACGCCGCGGCTGATCAGGAGTATCGCGGCGAGGCCGCCGACTGGATTGATCCGTATCGCGCTGGCCGTCGCAAGCCGCCCGTCGCACGAACGGACGCGGTCCGGCCGCGCCTCGAGCTCCTCACCGGAGCCACACCAGCCGATGGGGTGCACACCCGCTGGATTGGAGGGCAGACCATCCCAGTCTCGTAACACCAGAGGACGCTCATCCCGCTAGGATCACCTGGCGGGGCCGACGGGGGAGTGCGGCGCCGCACTCCCCCGTCGGGACCCAGGTCGAACATCTCAAAGAGGAGAACCGCATCATGACCACCACCGAAATCGCTGCCGCGCTCGCGAGCGGCAGCCTCCGCATTCTGGATCTCACGAACACGCTGTCATCGGATACACCGACGCTGCGTTTGCCAGCACCGTTCGCGAATCTCATTGACTTCAGCATGGAAGAAGTGAGCCGGTACAACGAACCAGGCCCCTTCTGGATGCATCAGAATATCCACACCGGTGAACACATCGGCACCCACATCGACGCCCCAGTGCACTGGATCAGCGGTCGTGATGGCGTCGACGTTGCGAGCATTGTGCCGGAACGACTGATCGGCCCAGCGGTGGTGCTCGACTTCACGGCGCAGGTCGCCGCGAATCCCGATTATCTGGTCACCATTGAAGATATCCAGGCGTGGGAGGCGGAGCACGGTGTGCTGCCCGACAACGCATGGGTGTTGTTCCGCACGGGGTGGGATCGATTCTCAGACGATCAGGAGGCGTTCCTCAACGCCGATGACACTGGTTCTCACACGCCCGGCATGACCGCCGAGGCCGCGAAGTGGCTCGCTGAGGAGACCAATATCTCTGGCGTCGGTGTCGAGACCGTGGGCATCGACGCCGGCCGCGGTGCCGAGCTTGATCCTCCGTTCCCCGCGCATTACCACCTGCTCGGAAACGACAAGTACGGGATCACCTCGTTGCAGAATCTGGCGCAGCTGCCCCCGACCGGCGCGGTCATCGTCGTCGCTCCGCTTCCCATCATCGGAGCAGGCGGAAGCCCGTCGCGCGTCTTCGCGCTGATCGACGGATAGGGGCACACCATGTCACGCACAGTGCTCACCCCAGACGGTATCCATCCAGCTCCCGGGTTCAGCCACGTCACGATCGCACCACCGGGAACCACGGTCTACATCGCTGGACAGATGGCGATCGCGCCAGACTTCAGCGTGGTGGGCGGGGATGACCTCGGACAGCAGACCGCCGCAGCTATGCGCAACGTGAAGCTCGCGATGGACGCGGCGGGACTGACGTGGGACGACGTCGTTCGCCGCACGATCTACACGACCGCGCCGACGGAGTTCGGGGTAATCACCGCCGCGATCGAAGAAGTACAGGGGAGCGATCGACACCCCTCGCAGACGATTGTCGGGATCTCGGGCCTCGCCATTGCGGGCGCGCTGATCGAGATCGAAGTCACCGGCGTGGTCCCCGCATAGCGGTGCGTCGTCGCGCAGGTGCTCGAAGCACCCTGCACGGTATTGGCGCGCACCCGTGGCCGAGAGAGGCGTGGAACTCTCCTCGGCCGCGGGTGCGTTTTTTTGGGGTGTCACCCGTGTGCGGGGCGGCGACCTGCGGCCGGGGAGACAGCGCAACGCGCACCTGTGGCGAGCGGCACGCCCTCCGACTCCGCGGTTGCACACGTCAGGCCTCGCTCCTGCCGCGGAGCCGAGGCCTGACGTGTTTGCGTGTGCTGGGATCGACCGCTCTACCGCGTGCGACGCGTGATGATGCGCTGAGCGACAATGTGGCCCGATCCAGCGCCAAGGCCGGGGCCGGGGTGCGTCGCCGCGCCGATATGCCATACGCCAGCAATGGGTGTGCGATGCTCGGCCGAACCGGGGAAGGGCCGCCAGCGCAGGTTCTGATCCAATTCCGCCGACCCACCGTAGGGATCTCCGGCAATCGCGTTTGGGTTTGCCGCAAGCAAGTCGGTCGGCGCGATGACGTCGGTGCCCAGGATCGTCGACTTCGTGCCAGGCGCAAACTCCTCAAGCCGATCGAGCACACGATCAACGTAGCGTTGCCGCAGCTCAGCGTCGTCCCACCCGCCACTCGTGTCGATCTGTTCGCGCGCATCCCCGATCGGCGCAAACGGCACTTCCTGCAGTTGCAACCACAGTGTGGCCTTCCCCTCGGGAGCCCGGCTCGAATCGACCACGCTCTGCTGTCCGACCACGACGGTCGGGGACGAGGGCAGCAACCCGGCTTCGGCCTGCGCACACGCAATCCCGGTGCTGCCAGAGCCATCGCTGAGGTGCACGAGCGGCACTTCCCGCAGCGCTTCGTCTTCCCACTGCAGCGGCTTGTCAAGCGCGAAGTGCAGTTGCATCGCCGCCCGTCCTGGCCGGTAGCTTGTTGCGGACTTCCGCTGCGTCGCCACCTCCGGCGCCCGAGCCAGCAGGGTCCCATAGAGCGCGCCAGGTGAGACGCTGGCGAGCACTGTGTCCGCCGTGATAAGCCCTGCCGAGGTCTGCACCCCGGTGACCTTGCCACCGGCAGTCACGATCTCCTCCGCCTCGACTCCGGTGCGAATCTCGACCCCGGAATCGCGCAGCAGACTCTCGAACGCTGTGAGGAATCCCTGGACACCTCCCGTGACGATCGGGAGGCCGAACTGGTGCATCGCCGCAGCAAACACGGGGATCATCATGCCCCCGGTCGCGTGATCCGGCCCTAGCCCCGAGTGCAGACCCCACGGCGTCCACAACGCGTCCACTTCCCAACCGGTGAACTTGCGGCGGAGATAGCTCCGTGCGCTCGTCAGAGCATCGCGAGCCAGCTCCTCAACGCCCGCAACTTTCAGCCCGCGCACGGCTTTCCACCCGAGCTTGCCCAGCACCGGGGCGGAGCCGAGCTCGGCGCCGAGCGCCCCGAAAATCGTGGGTGCGCGCGTGCCGAATTCTTCGAGCATGCCCAGATACGCATCGCGATCAGCCGCTGATGCAAAGCCTTCGGCGGTGCGCGCAGGATCCCGGTACGCGATCGAGGTGCGGCGTTCGCCCTGTACGTCCGCGGTGCTTGCAGTGACCGCGGTTTCGCTGTTGCTGTAAGCGAGACCCCGCGCTGCGAGTTCCCCGCCCAGCTCGCCGAAGGCTGCGCTCGACACGAACAAGGGGTGCCAGGAGGAATAGGTGTCGTGCAAGAACCCGGGGACTGTGCGTTCCGGATCGGCGGCGATGAAACCACCGATCCGATCCGCTCGTTCCAGAAGTACTGTGGGGACCCCAGCTCGCGCGAGCTCTGCGGCCGCGACCATCCCGTTGATACCGCTGCCAATGACGACTGTGGTCATGAACCCTCCGTGCTCCGTTGCGTGGTGGTGCCATGATAGCTGCCAGCGTGGAACACCAGCGGATCCGCTGCGGCGTGCGCGTATCGCTGAATCTGACCAATGTAGATGACGTGGTCGCCCGCTTCGTGTCGCGCCACTGTCTCGCACTCAAATGTCGCGAGTGTGCCTTCGAGCACCGGGATTCCCGCGATTCCTTCGCGCAACGGAACGCCGTCGAACTTGTCGGTGGATCCGGTCGCAAACTGCTTCGATAGATGCTGCTGGTCACTCGCAAGCACATTGATCGCAAAGTGGCTTGCGGTCTCGAACGCTGGCAGGCTGCGCAGATGCCGGCCGGGGCACCACAGCACGAGCGGCGGGTCCATCGAAAGCGAGGTGAACGAGTTTGCGGTCACCCCGATCCGCTCGCCGTCTGGCGCAATCGTGGTCACCACGGTGACCCCGGTGGCGAACTGGCTGAACGCGTTCCGCAAATCACGCGGGTCGAATGAGTCTGAATCAATCATGGTGCTCATAGTCATAGGCATGATGAATTCCGTGTTCTTTCCGGCTACGCGTTCGCTCGCGCGGCCACTTCGGCGAGGTAGCGCTCGCTACCTTCGGGGGTGAGGAAGTAATCGCCAAAATCGACGGGGTCGGTGAAGCCGTTCGCGAAGCGGTGCGCGACCTCTGGGTACTGCGCTCCGGCGGCAAGAAGCTGGAGCACGTGGGGCGGCGGAGGGCTCAGCAGAGCGTTCGTCCAGTCGGCCACAGGCTTGATCCGCGCCCAGAACCGCTCAAAAGTATTCTGCTGGAACGCGCGATCGTAGGGCAGATTCTCATGATCCAGGATCGCATCGAGATAGCTTTGCGCGCACTTTGATGCGTTGTTCGAACCCTGCCCGGTGATGGGATCGTTCAAGACGACCACGTCCGCCATACCGAGCACGGTGCGACCGGAGGGGAGCTGTAAGACCGGGTGGCGCACCGTTGGCGCGAAGCGGCCTTGCAGCACACCGAGGTCATCGGTGAGGGCGATATCGCTTGCGCGCTCAGCCTCCCAGGGGAGGTATGTGCGCAGAAAGTCCATTGATGCGTCGAGGTGCTGCTCGGGAGTGAGGCCCTGCCACCGATCCAGCGGGCCGCCCGGGACACCCTCAAACACGAAGATATGGCAGTCGCCAGTGATCGTGGCCGCAGGAAAAACGAAGAACTCGCCGACCCCAGGGATGAGATTGAAGCTCACCCGCGAGAAGTCAGGGGTGGGCTCAAAGCCCGTGACGTAGGTGAGGGCGAGCGCACGCTGTGGCTCAGCGTACGTGCTGCGCTCCGTGTCACGCTCAAAGGCCCGGGCGATCTCGCCCTTCCCCGCAGCGACGATCACGAGCTCAGAATCGAGAGCATAGCGTTCGAGGGCAGCGATATCGGCCTCCTCGTATACGATCTCCCCGCCGTTCTGCGTGAACAGCTCCATGAGCGCGGGGAATTTGATCCGCTGATCGATCGCGTAGGCGGGGGAGTCGAGCTGCCCCGCCCAGCTGAAAAGCTTCTCGCCCGGCTGCTCTGGGTGTGGAACCGTGAAGCCGATGCCCTCGACCGGGGGCGCATCCGGCCACAGGTCGACGCCGACGGCGCGCTCATACTCCAGTGCCTTCGAAAACATGCACTGGCTTGAAGCGACGCGACCAGCCCGGATCTCCTCGGGGGTACGGTCGGAGATGAGGCGCACGTGGAAGCCGTGCATGAGGAGGCCGAGGCCGAGCTGAATGCCGGACTGGCCGGCACCGACGATGGTGATGTGACGCTGAGACATGCTGTCCTTTCGAGAATCGCGGCGGATCTTCGGTGATCCATTGGGGGCTGAACGGGTGGAAGCGCTGCGGAGGGGCGTGCGCGCTGGAGAGCGCTACGGTGCGAGCAGCGGGATCGCCGGATCGCGCTGCTCAGGCCCCAGCGCCCCATATCCCCCGTCAACGGCATAGTCGGCGCCGGTGACGAAGCTCGAGGCGTCTGAGGCGAGGAACGACACGACGCGCCCGATTTCCTCGGGGCGGCCGAGACGACCGAGCATGTGAAAGTGCGCTGCGACGCGATCCGCGTGTTCCAGATTGCCTCCGGACACCTCTTCAATGACGTTTGACCACGTCCAGCCGGGGCTGACCGAGTTCACCCGAATACCGTCGGGAGCGTAGTCGAGCGCTTGGAGCTTGGTGAGGTGCACCACCGCGGCTTTGCTGACCGGGTAGACCCAGCGACCGGTTTGCGCGACAGCGGAGGAAATCGATGAGAAGTTGATGATCGCTCCGGTGCCACGTTGCGCCAAATGCGGTCTGGCGAGCTCCGACAGTCTGGCTCCGCTGACGAGATTGATGTTGAGCCCGGTGAGCCAATCGTCGCGCGAGGTCTCCGCTCCGTTGTCGAGATAGCTCGCGGCGAGGTTGACAAGCACATCGAGCCGTCCGTGGCGCTCGATGATCCCGGAGATGAGCGCCGCAAGCTGCCTGTCATCGGAGATGTCGCAGTGCTGCGCATCGATCTCCTCAGGGAGCTGAGCGAGGCCGGCCGCATCTATGTCGGCGACGATCACTGCGGCACCGTCCTGGTGGAGCACCTCGACGACGCCGCGGCCAATCTTCGTGGCGCCTCCGGTGACGAGGGCCACCTTGTCGGTGAGTGTGGGCATTGCGATCCTCCGGAGGTTCTTCGTTGAACTGCCGCACACTATTGGTGCGCGGCCAGGGCGGGTATGCTTTCCCTCAATCAAACGGGGTTGCGGGGCCGGGGGCTATCCACTGCGCGCGAGCCTTATCCGTTAAACGTCAAGCAACGCAGCGGACGGAGTCAACGATGGTGCACCGAGCATGGGCGGCGCTGCCACGCGCCGAGGCGCTGCTCGCGTCTCGCACTCCGACAACGGCCGTCTCCGTGGACGAGGCGCACGACACGATCTCGGCGGTCTTTTGCGACCATCATCTTGCACCGCTTGAACGCCGCGAGGTGAACATGAACCTGCGCTCGGTGCGTGATGCAGGGGTGGGCATTGAGTTGCTCGACTACGGCGAAGCGGTGCGGATCCATGTCGGAGGAGGGCTGGAGAATTTCCACCTCGTCCAGATCCCGCTGCGCGGCCGCGCAACTATGGAGGTGGGCAACGCACTCGTCCAGTCGTCGTCGCGGGTCGCGACAGTGCCTCCGCTCGATCGGGAGTTTACGATGCGCTGGGACACCGGCGTGCCCACTCTGATCCTCTACGCCGAACGGTCCCGGTTGCGCACGGTTGCAGAAGCGATGTACGGGGTCGATGGCGAGCGGCTGCAGCTGGGGTTGCATCTGCACTTGGATACCGTGGTGGGCGGCGACTTCCTGCGGGCATTGCTTGACCACCACAGTGTGCTCGAGCGTGGGAGCGCAGATGGCGCCTACGCACGGCGGCTCTCAGCCGAGCTGCTGCTGACGCGGCTGCTGAGCGCGGTGGACAACTCGGTGACTCGCTCGCTCGGCACCTGGGCGAGTGTGGAACGCGTCCGAGTGACGCCGGGGACGCGCTGGTGCGCCGGTTCGAGGATCGCATCGAGGGGGGTGCTGCGGAGGGGGCGAGTGTGCTCGAGATTGCAGCGCAGCTTGAGTGCCGTTGCGCACGCTGCAGTCGCACGTGCGCGCGGTGCGCGGAACCACGCCGACGGCGCTGCTGCGGGAGGCGCAGCTGCGGCACGCGCATACGCTCCTGGAGGCGGCGGATCCGCTGCGCGAAACCGTGACGGGAATCGCGCAGCGTGCCGGATTCACACACCTCGGCCGATTCTCGACCGAGTACCGGAGGCGTTTCGCGGAGTCACCGGGTGACACGCTGCGTCGCTAGCGGACGGGCAAGTAGACTCGCGAACACTATGGCCGCAACGTTGAACTCAGTGTCGAAGGCGCTCGACATTCTGCACCTCTTGCGTGCCCGCGGACCGCTCAAGCTCTCGGAGATCGCGGCCGAGATTGGAGTCGGTGGATCGTCAGCGCACCGTCTTGTCAGCACGCTGCGTGAGCAGCGTTTCGTGCGGCAAGAGGCGCATGGGAAACGCTATGAGCTCGGATCAGCGATGCTGTTCACCTCAGCGGTGTCAGCGTTGGAGCACTGTGTCGCGGTGAGTGAGCCGGTGATGCACGAACTGCAGCGGAGTTCACAGGAGACGGTGCACTTGACGGTGCTGCGCGGACCGATTTGTCTCTTCGCAGCGTCGGTTGAGTCCCAGCAGCCCGTCCGGGTCACGAGCCGGGTGGGGCAAGGACCGCTCGCCCACACCGCTGCCGGTGGCAAAGTGCTCCTTGCCGCACTCGATTCCGACCGGCTTGCGGAGCTGTATCTGCGGCGGCCGCTCGAAGCGGCGACCCCGGAATCGGTGACGGATCCGGAGCTGCTGTGCGCCGAGCTCACGGGCGTCGCGCGTCTCGGCTACGCCAGAAACCGCGGCGAATCGGAGCCTGACATGTATGCGCTGGCGGTGCCCGTACGCCGCCCCAACGGCGAAGTGATCAGTAGTCTGACGGTTGCCGCGCCGCTGTCTCGCATGGGGATCTCAGCCCACGGGGACACGCTCAGCCCGCGCGAGAAGGAGCTGCTGCGGCAACTGCAGGCCGCGGCAGGCCAGATCGAAACGCTGCTGGCGTACTAGCCGCAACGGGTGGACGCGGGTCTCCGCCAGAGTCACAACGCTCTGCCGTCGTGCGGCTCACGGCGGCGGCAGACACGCCGGTTGCGCAGACGGGGCGGCTCGCGCGCGCCGGGGCCTGCGAGTTCTCGTTGCAGGCGACTCGGCCGCTATGTCTCTTCGAGGCCTCCGGGGCTCGAAGCGGGAGTCGCAACGACCAGGATCGGCTCGGTTGTCGGCGCACCGGTCGCAGATCCGCCACGGTCCTCAACGGTGACCGCGAGCGCATCGCCCGGCTGGACATCTGATGCCAGCACGGCAGCATTCCGCTGGGCATCGACGGAGACGAGACCGAGAGATTTCGGTGTCCCGTCTCGGACGATCCAGAGCTCGAAATCGTGCGATCCCGCGAGCTCGGGAAGGCCCGCCGCCACGAGCACGGCTTCCCCTTTGGCGCGTGACCAGTGCAGCGTGGCTTGTCCTGCTCCGGCAATTGGGGCCGTAACGTACTGTGCATCCGGTGCGGCTGCGAGCTGCTCGAGTGCGACCGTGACCGGATCCGGCGGGGCCAGCAGGCCGCGCAGTGGGAAGGAGAACGAAAACACGAGCAAGATGGCCACGGATGCCGCGAGCACGAGCCACCCGAGGCGGCGCCGAGGTTTGGCCGAGAGCTCAGATTCGTCATCGTCAGCGTACTCGGCGAGCTCGGGGACTTCGGTGAGGTCTGCTTGACGCGGGTGCGGGTGCGGGATCGGATCCGGATCCTGTGCTGCCCGCTCAAACTGTGGCGCCAGCGCGATTGCGTCCAGGATTGAGGCGCGGGCGGTCACCGGCGGGGCGACCTCGCGCACGGAGGCGCCCAGGGCGGCCGCGGTGGCGCGGTCCTCCTCCACGATCCACTGCCACTCGGGATGTGCGGCGAGCGTTGCAGAGAACACCTGCTCTTCATCTGGCGACAGTGCGTGCACCGCGCGCAGGGCGGAGAGCTCACGGAACTCGTGCTCGTTCATCGTGTCTCCTCCAATGCTGTCCTGAGCCGGGACAGTCCGTCCCGAATGCGCGTCTTGATGGTACCGAGCGGCGCTCCGAGAAGCACCGAGATCTCCGTGTGGCTGTAGCCGCCGAAGTAGGCGAGCACGATCGCTTTCCGCTGGGGTTCTGGGAGTGAGGCGAGACCACGCACCGCCTGCTCGCCGTCGACACGCAGCGCCACTTCTTCGTCAATACCTGGCACGGGGACCGCGAGATCGCGTGCGCCGCCTGCCAGGTCGCGGCGGCGTGAAGACTGCGATGCTCGCACTCGATCTACTGCCCGCCGATGGGCAATCGTGAGGAGCCAGGTGCGCGCGCGACCGCGTTCGGCATCGAAGGTGTTCGCCGTTTGCCAGGCTTCGAGGAACACCTCCTGCAGCACTTCCTCGCTCTGGGCTCGATCGATGAGCACCCGCAGAATCAGCCCGAAGACCCGAGCGGAGAGCAGATCGTAGAGCTGGGCGAAGGCGCGCTGATCGCCGCGCGCTGCGCGCGTGAGTGCCACATCGGCCGGATCAGCGCCTCCGCCGTCCCCCGGAATTTCGACCCCATCGATGACCATCTCCTCCAGCATGACGCATACACCTCCGTTCACCCCTCGTATGACCCGCGCGAGTCTCATCCGAATGTGAATGAATAGACCTGGACCCCGGGTGTGACGGTGAGGTCGAGCGTGCCAGCGGCCGGGTCTGAGCTCTCCACGAGTCGCACTGAGCGCGGAGTACCCCCGACGTCAATCGTGCGTGTGCCGCCTCCGCTCACGGCAACTTCGATCGTGCCGGACCCGGCAACGACTGTGCGGACTTCCTGCCCGCGGTAGGTGAGCCGGATTGCGGCGTCAGCTTGGGCGTCGTCTCCCGGCGTGGCGAACTGCGTCTCGACCGTCCACGCGCCAGAGAGCGCAAACGTGTCTTTCGACTGGTCTTCCGGGAATGTGAATTTCCGGGATCCGGCACGGTAGTCGCCCGGGCCAGCGAAGTTCCGATCCTTTGACGAGCCAAGGAACGTCTCCGGTGTTGTGCTGCCGAGCTCAGGTGTCGCATCGGTAGTGCCGGTTTTGGCTGGCAGCTTCACGCCGGGGTGCGCATCTGCAAGGAGCTCTCGGATCAGCTTCTCCGTTGTGTCGTAGTTGCCCTCACCAAAGGAAATATGGCGCACCGTTCCGCTCGCGTCGATGAGGTAGTGCGCCGGCCAGTAGCGGTTGCGGTAATTGGTCCACGTGGAGAGATCGTTGTCGAGCGCGACCGGGTACTCGATCCCAAAATCTGCGATTCCAGATTCCACGTTGCTGCGCTCCTTTTCAAACGCGTACTCGGGAGAGTGAACACCAATCACTGCGAGCCCCGCATCACGGTATGCCTGATCCCACGCGACGACGTGTGGAATCGAGCGTTGGCAGTTGATGCATGAGTATGCCCAGAAATCAATGAGGACGACCTTGCCGCGGAGCTGTTGCAGATCGATCGCTGAGTTTTCAGGAGTGTTGAGCCACGCCTCGATGCCGCTCAGTTCGGGAGCAGTGCCGCAGGAGTTCAGCTCAGGAGCGTCATTCGCGCACTTGTCGAGGTCACGGTTCTCATCGGTGATGAGCCCGCCGAGGCTGAGCGCGCTCCGGCCAGCATCGCTTTCGGCGAGATCCTGCTGGAGGCCGGAGGTATAGTCCGGGAGGAGACGCTGGAGTGCCTGGGGCACGTTGAACGCGAGACCTATGGCGAGCGCGATGAGCGCGATGCCGCCGACGATCCTGATGGTCCGCTCTCGCTTCCGGAAGCCTCGAATGCGCTGGGCGACGCTGCGCCCGGCGAGCGCGAAGATGAGCAGGGGCACAGCGACGCCGAGGGCGAACGACACCGTGAGGAGTACCGTGTCGATACCGATCGCTCCGGTCGCGCCGGCGACGATGATCGCTGCGAGCACCGGACCAGCGCACGGTACAAAGACGGTGCCGAGAGCGAGACCCATACCAAAACCGTTGCCGCCATCACCGACCTTGCGCCGAGGAAGACGCTGGAAGGGCTTCTCGAGGAGCTGCTCGAACCCGGGGAACAGCATGCCGACACCGATGATCGCGAGCACGGCCACGCCTGCCCAACGGATTGTGCTCTGAGGGATTGAGAGCAGACCGAGCAGCAGGGAGCCGAGCAGCGTGACCACGGAAAAGCTGAGCACGAGGCCGGCGATGATCCAATACGGCCTGCTCCTACGCGCATGAATGACCTCGGGCGCTTTGCCAGGTGCAGTGGGTTGCGCTCCGGCGGTGAGAAAGATGACGGGCAGTACAGGCAGAATGCAGGGTGAGATGCCGGTGATGAGTCCGCCGAGCAGACCGATGAGCACGATATCCATGAGGAGCCCTCTCTGGGAGCTGGTGCTGAACCCCTCGGGTGTGCCGGGGCCAGTGGTGTTGCTGAGTAGTTCGGTGCCGGCGGCAGATCGGATTGGAGCGGCGAAGGGTCGGGGCACGACGGCAGCTGGAATGCCGTGGGGAGCCGCCCTGCTCCGGGGCCTGAAAAGTTTTTTCCCAGATTTCCCATCCGTGAGTCGAGCGGCTCCGAAGACGACACAAGCCGCGGGAATCCGCGGATCGATTCTCTGAGGAGGAACCATGTTCAAGACGAAGAAGACCCTCGGTACCGCGTTTGCTCTGACTGTGATTGGGGCGGCAACGCTGACGGGCTGTTCAATGGGCGCTGCAACGGATGAGGGCAGCGAAAGCAAGGCAGCGCCGCAGACGAGCGAAGAGGAGAGCATGCCGAGCACCTCGACGGACACGATGGATCCGGCAGCCAACCTTGTGGGCTCAGGCTGCAGTGCATACGCCGAGGCTGTACCGGATGGGGCTGGCTCGATTCAGGGCATGTCGCAGGATCCGGTCGCGGTCGCAGCGTCGAACAACCCGATGCTCACCACACTCGTCGCAGCCGTCAGCGGCAAGTTGAACCCGGACGTCAATCTGGTGGACACCCTCAACGGCTCCGAATTCACCGTGTTTGCTCCGGTCGATGATGCCTTTGGCAAGATCGATGCCGCGACCATTGACACGCTGAAGACCGACTCGGACCTGCTGACTAAAATCCTGACCTATCACGTGGTGGCTGGGCAGATTGAGCCAAGCGACGTCGCTGGCACACACGAAACCGTCGAAGGCGACGAGCTTGAGGTGACCGGTTCGGGTGACTCGCTCAAGGTCAACGGAGCAAATGTGATCTGTGGTGGCGTGCAAACTGCCAACGCTGTCGTATACCTCGTTGATGGGGTACTGATGCCCCCGGCTGACGAGCAGTAACCCCTCACCGCTCACATACGGTCACTCGTCTGCGCCTCCGCCGTCCCGAGGTGTGCACGGGTGGCCGTATGTTTGTGCGGGGCGGTATTCAGGCGCAGAAACAAATCAACCTCGGCTGAGCGCTAGTATCACTCAACCGAGGTCTAACCAGATCACCTAGGCGAGTAGGTGGTCGATGGCTGTGCTCAGTCTACCGCGGCGAGGCCCGGGAACGTGCCTGGCAGGGTGGGGTGGGCGCGCCGCTCGGGCGCTCGGAGTGCTGGCAACCGCACCGCCCACCAGCGTCGACGACTCCGACGCCACAGAGGTCACGCTACGGGCGATGACGTCAGAACTCAGAGAATTCGATGGGTCGCCACAGTGAACGTCCCCGAAATACGGAGCCGCTCACGGTTCGAGAAGTGAAATCTTGGGCTGAGCGAGGAACGCTCGGACTGCGAAACTGAGGCTTACGGCTTGCTCTTGTTGGCGAGTGTCGGGGATTCCTCGCCAGTGAGACGGGCGCGGAGCCCCGAAGCGCGGAGGATGTCGCCCTCAAGGAAACGGATCTCCTCGACCGAAAGCGATCCTGACTTCTTTGCCTCTCCGATGAGCTCGAAGGCCGTCTGGATCTCGTCCTCCAGCCCGAGGGTCACGATGTCCTGGACCTCGATGGGGAGGCGCTGAAAACTTGCTGACGTCATGAGTGAGACTTTAGCGGCGTATTCGCAGTCTCGCCGAACTGACACGGCATTCCGCCGGGCATTTCCCTGATCTACCGCCCACTGCCCTGAAATCTGGCTGCAAGATTACCGCTTCGATGCTATTTTGTTACCTAATTCGAGGAGGTGATGTATCGATGCCAGCACGTGCTTGGGGAACCTGGCGTGGCTCTGGACAGACGCTGCTCGCTCTCGGTGCAGTTGTCACCTTCCTCATCCTCGGACTCGTCGGGATGCACCTGCACACGGACACGCCTGCTCCGCATCTCGTGCAGGGTGCAATGAACAGCGCCAGCGTCAGCGGATCCGACGCCAGCAGCACCCGCACATCTGGCACCGACGGCGTCGCGGCGCCAGCAGCCGGGCTCCCGGCACTCGCAGATCCAGCTGCTCACGCGATGGCCTCTGACCCCGACCTCGCTCGCCAGGGATCAATCAGCCTCGAACTCGTCACCGCCTGCATGCTCGCGCTCCTGATCACTCTGGTGTGTGCCGTGCGCCTGCTCCGCTTGCGTCGAAACCTTCCGCGCGCGCGTCAGGAACCCGAAATCTGGCGATTCGTGAGCGCGATCCCCACTCGCCGCCGCCCGCTCTACCTCCTCTTCTCCATCAGTCGGACCTGAGCGCGCTCGCGCTCTCCGCGAACCACGCTTCGCGGTCCATCTGGCGTACCCGTGGCCCCGCTCGATGAGTGAGCCGGCCCTCTGGTGCGCCCGCGATCTGACTGAATTGGAATTGAACTGTGAGCCACCAAAAGAACCCGCTGAAGAAGCCGCTCTACTTTGTCCCCGGCGTTGCCGCGCTTGCCATCGGAACGGCGTGCCTCGTGCCGTTTGTGCTCGGAGGGATGTGGTGACTGCCGGGTCCGCAAGGAACCCCGACCCTCGGTCGTATCCGAGTCGCAGAAGTGTACGCGCGGCAGATGTCTCTGTGCAGGCGGCCCCGGGCTTCGTGCTGACCCAGGCGCCACATTTCCGCCCGACCGAGATGCTGGAAGATTCGCCTCCACGGCGCCAGACCCTGCCCAACGACCTCCCGCTGCAGCGATCCCAGCGAGCGGTGCACCGCACGCTGGCCGTCGCTGCGGTTGCAGGCTGCGCGTGCGTGCTCGCCAGTGCGGGTCTTCTGCCCGCAGCTGGACCCGGCGAAGCAGCGGTCGCGGCCGCTGCGGATGCCGCGCCCCAGGAACTCTTGCTGAGCGGAGGCGGATCGGCGTTAGAGAGCGCATTGGCGCCAATCGACGCCGTGCTTGAGGCGACTCCGGAGAACCAGAAGGAACTGCTCGCCGCGGGAATCGATTTCCGCAGCCTTCCCGATGCGACCACTCGCTACCCCTTCGACAGCGAAGTTCCGCTCACTGATCCCTTTGGTGCCCGTGCAGCGCCGGTGGCCGGGTTCCACGATGCCCAGGACATGGACGCTGGCGCTGGAGCAGAGATCCGCATCGTGGCCGACGGTGTGATCTCCGAAGCGGGCGTTGCCGCTGACGGCTGTGGTTTTGCGTTGAAAGTGCAGCATCGGATCGATGGCACGAACGTCACCAGCCGCTACTGCCACATGCAGGACAGCTCCCACGACTGGCGAGTGGGCGACGCAGTGCAACAGGGTGATACGGCTGGCCGGGTAGGGAACACCGGAATGTCATTCGGCGCGCACCTCCACCTTGCGATGCGGCAGAACGACGTGCCGATCGATCCGTTGCCGTTCCTCGCTGCACACGCGAAGTAGCGGGGCTTCTGAGCCTCACCACGCCCGAGTTTTCCCGCACCCAGCTCCTCCACACCCCTGCACTTCCGAGAGAAAGACGTGTTTCGCGTGCTTCCTGCAAATGTCGGTGCATCCGACAGCTCTGACCTGAGCGACCTGGTCCAGTTCGATCCGCTGAGTGCCTCCCCGCTCGCCTGGCTCGCTGTGGCCACCCTGGTCATGTACCTCATCGGTGCGATCACGCTCTGGGTGCAGGGAAAACGCTGGGGGATCGGATCGACGCTGTCGTTCGTCGCTGGCTGCACGCTCTGGTTCGCCGCTACGGGGCTGAGCCTCAACGCGTACGCTGGCGAACTTGTCTCCGTGCTCTTGTTCCAGCACATTACGCTGATGGTCGCCGTGCCTCCGCTGCTCCTCATGGGCGCACCGGGCCGGCTCCTGCTGCGCGCTACGCCGCGGCAGGGGATCGGCCGTCCTGTACTGCGCGTGGCTCTCACTGGCCAGCGATCCCGGATCAGTTACGCGCTGCTCCACCCGGCGGTGGCGATTGTCGTTGCGGGCCTCGCGTTTCCAGCCCTGTACTTCACTGACGCGGTGAGCTGGATCCTGGCAGTGCCTGGCGGGCATCTGATCCTCCTCACCTTGCTCTTCGTGTCGGGCGTCATCGCGGCTGCACCGCTGTGGTCGCTCGATCAATTGCCCCGCACGCCGTCCTACGTTGTGCGCCTCATCGACGTGGTGATCGAGATCCAGATCCACGCGCTGTTTGGCCTCATTCTGCTGCGAGCCGGAGGCGCGTTGTTCAGCTGGTACTCAGATGAACCCGAAGAGTGGGGGATCACTCGCGCACTCGACCAGGCCATCGGCGGTGGCCTGGTGTGGTCCTACGGCGAACTCCCGCTGCTCATCGTGCTGATCGTCACCCTATCCAAGTGGCGCACGAGCGACCTTCGAGCTGCCCGGCATCGACAGCCTCAAGAAGACGCTGACCTCGATGAATACAACGCGTACCTTGCTGCCGTCGCTGCACGCGAGGGCCAGCCCCAGTTCCAATCCCAGCCCACCCCCGACAGGGAGACCCAGCCATGACCCATGATCCAGCCACTCGTCCCACTGCAACGCCAGAGCCTCGCAAGCGCCTCAGTACTTCGGCGAAGGCAGCCGTGATCACGATCCCGGCTGTGCTTGCACTGTTCCTCGTGCTGATTCTCGGGGCCGTGATCAGCCAGTCGAACTCGGAACCGAAGGCCCTTGGCGCGGGCGGACCCGCTGCACGCGTGCCGATGGTGACGGACGACTCGCACGTTCTTGACGACGCAGGACCTGATGCTCCGACGCTGGTTGAATTCCTCGACTTCGAGTGTGAGGCCTGCGGGGCACTGTATCCGGTCGTTGAGGGCATTCGGGACGACTATCAAGGCCGGGTCAACGTTGTGGTTCGCTACTTCCCGATCCCGGGGCACCTCAACTCTATGAACGCGGCCATCGCAGTCGAGGCCGCGGCACAGCAGGGCGAGTTCGAGGGCATGTACCGCCAGATGTTTGCGACGCAGACCGAGTGGGGAGAGCGGCAGGAGTCTGAGGCACCACGATTCCGTGGCTTCGCTGAAGAACTCGGGCTCGACATGGATCGCTTCGATGCTGCGGTCGCGGATCCGGCGACACAAGAACGGGTCGAGGCCGACTTCGCCGCCGGACAGGCCCTCGGAGTGCAAGGCACTCCGACCTTCTTCGTCGACGGCGAGCCGCTCGATCCCACACAGCTGTCAGACATCACCGATGCACTCGACCGGGCAATCGCGGCGCGGCAGTAGCGAGCACACCAGGAGTTCGGAACCGACTGCATACACTAGAGCACCATGACCACTCTCGTCTGGTTCCGCGATGACCTCCGGCTTGAGGACCACCCGGCGCTCGCCGCCGGGGCAGCCGATTCCGATGGAATCGTTGCGCTCTATGTGCTTGATGAAGTGTCCCCCGGTTCGCGGCCGCTTGGGGGAGCCGCCAAATGGTGGTTGCACGGCTCGTTGGCCAAGCTGGGAGATGCCTTGGCAGAGCGTGGTGTTCCGCTGATTCTGCGCCGGGGCGCGGCGCGCACCGTCGTGCGCGAGGTGGCTGCAGAGTCAGGGGCGAATCGGGTGCTGTGGAACCGGCGCTACAGTGCCGAACGGGCCACAGACGCCGCGTTAAAAGCTGAACTCCGCGAGGCCGGGATCGCCGCCCACTCCGCACTCGGCAACGTGTTGTTTGAGCCTGGGACGATTCTGAACGGACAGTCTGAGCCGTACCGGGTGTACTCGGCGTTTTGGAGAGCCTGTCTCCACGCCGCTGCTCCGGAGGCTCCGCTCCAGGCGCCGAAGGCAGTGCGCGCTGCCCCGCGCCAACCGGCGAGCGACGATCTCAGCAGCTGGGCGCTGCGGCCCGCATCGCCTGACTGGGCGACGGGGCTCGCAGAGCGGTGGGAACCGGGTGAGGCCGCAGCGATTGCCCAACTCGAACGGTTCCTTGGAGAGCGCGCAGCCGACTACGCACCGGGGCGCGATTTTCCTGCCAGTGAGACGGGATCGGAGCTTTCGCCGTACCTGCGCTGGGGCGAGCTCAGCCCGCGCACTGTGTGGCACCGCGCGCTCGCGGCGGGGAGCGACACTGGGATGTTCTTATCCGAGCTGGGGTGGCGTGAATTCGCGTGGCACACTCTCTTCCGTGCCCCGGATCTGCACACGCGTGGCTTGAACCGGCAATTTGACGCGTTCCCCTGGCGAGATTCTCCGGGCGAGGCGCTCACTGCTTGGCAGCTGGGCCGCACTGGCTTCCCACTCGTTGACGCGGGAATGCGCGAGCTCTGGGAAACCGGATTCATGCACAATCGTGTGCGAATGGTCACTGCCTCATTCCTCACGAAGAACCTGCTCATCGATTGGCGGGTCGGTGAGGCATGGTTCTGGGACACACTCGTCGATGCGGACGCCGCGAGCAACCCGTTCAACTGGCAGTGGGTGGCCGGGTGCGGCGCGGACGCTGCTCCGTATTTCAGGATATTCAACCCGCTCACGCAGCAGCAGAAGTTCGACCGAGGCGGCGAATACACCGACCACTGGGCCCCGGACAGTCTGCTCACCCCTGCGATTGTTGATCTGCGGGCGAGCCGGGTCGCCGCGCTGGCAGCGTACGATGCTGCGCGCGGATCGACACCTGGTACCGGGGTCTCCGCGGGCGAGCCCATCGAGCCCGGTTAGCTCAGTGATCGGAGCCCGCGCGCCACGATCCGGGTTGTTTCGGGTGAGGGGCTTTCCGCGAGCCAGCGCTTGCCCAGCGCGTGCGCCCAGTCTGGTCGTGTCCGAGCAGCATCGTTGATCCAGTTCGCTACTGAGTCCTGGACGTAGCGCTCAGGGTCGCTGCGCAGCGGTTCGAGGAGTGCTTCGCCCAGTTCAGGCTCGGACTTGAGCGCGCCGATGTGTGCAGCCCACACTCCACGCGGCCGGAGCGCCTCGCTCGCGAAGCGTCGCAGGTACGGCGAAGCCTCGGCAGTCCAGGGTGTGAGGCAACCGATCACGGTGTGCAGGTGGGTGATGAGGGCGGGCCTGATCCCCATCCACGCCCACTCGCGCACGGTAAAGCAGGCATCGTCCGCGAGCGGTCGGATCCGTGTGAGGAGCCGTGCCATTCTGGCTGCGGGGTCGAGATCCAGCGCCGCATCGCGCTCTGGCACCCGCTCGTCTGCCGCGCCGATGGCAAAGCACACCCACCCACGCGCCGTGTCTGATGGGTGGCTGCGCAGTGTTGCAAGCTGGCCCGGCTCGAGAAACGTGGTGAGTGCGTGCCCGATGGCGGTCATACGCTTGAGGATGCCGAGCTCATGTGCGGCGTCCACCGCGGCAGTGAGCTCTCGGCTCGCGTCTGGGATGACCGCTGCGAGGAGACGCCGGTGGTCGACCGCAAGCGCCTCAGTGAGGGTGCGCGCCTGCGCCGTTCCGGAGTTCAATGCGGCGAGGTGCTCCGGGGTGATGTCGCGGGTGCGACTGGCACCCCTTCCCTTAGTGTGCTGAGGCACTGGCGCTGGCACTGGCAGTGCTCGTGGTGAGGTTGCGCTGCAGGGTGCTGAGCGCGGTGAGCGCTGTGCTCGCCGTCGTTGCGTCGAGTCCGCGGGTGAGTTGTCCGAGCCACTCGCCGTAGACAGGGCGCAGCGCATCGATCGCCGCCCGGCCGGCATCGGTGATCGACACCGCAAGAGAGCGGCGGTCGCTCGCGTGTGCGTTGCGGGCCGCGAAGCCTTGCCGCACGAGTCCGTCGATGAGCCCGGTCACGGCAGCGCGTGAAACGTCGAGCTGCTCCGCGATCGTGGCTGGTGTGCTGCCAGGGGAGCCCGGTTCCGCGCCCTGTGAGACTGCGAGCAGTACCGCGAAGCGGGCCTCTGTGAGGTCGAATTCTGCGAGCCGAGCAGTGCAGTCACGGTCGATCATGGTGGCGGTGCGCAGCACCGCCATGACGAGGTGCGCGTGCTCGGTGTGGAGGCCCGTGTGCTCAAGCAGGAGCTCGTGTTTTGTAGCAAAGAGCGAGTTCATAACCACCATACTATCAAGAGGTTAATTAATTAATGAAGATGTCTGATCTGACGAGTCATTCTGGCGCAAACGCGCCCGTGCTCACCGGGGGAACAGTCGCTCAGAATCGCTCGTCTCGGAGCGCGGGGAGCACCACCTCGCGGACAAACGACGCGGACGAGAGCCCGAGTACCGTCCGCACTACTGCGACGACGTCATGCACGGGGATGAGGGAGCCGCCCTCTCGTGCTGCCGCGATATCACGGTCGACGTCGAGCGAATCCTCCGTGTTGAGAGAGCCGAGTTGGAGCGTGGTGACGGCGAGCTGCTGGGCCCGGTAGCCTTCGCGGAGCGCTTCGGCAATGCCATTGAGGGCGGTCTTGGACGCGCCAAACGCGACTTCGGGGCGGCCGTTGCCTGGCAGCGCAGAAGTGGATCCGGTGAGAATAACCCGCGGGCGCTTGCTCGCGAGCAAGCGAGGCATGAGGCGCTGCAATAGCAGAAGCGGTCCGGTCACGTTCGTCGCAATCAGATCGACGGTCACCGTGTCCTCCTGCGAGGTGAACTCGTACTCGGGGGTGAATGCGGAGGGTTCCCACACGCCGAGGTTGTAAATCACCGCGTCGAGTTCGGCCGGTGCCGCGGCAGATACGGTGTCTGCCGCGAGTGCCGGGTCACGGAAGTCTGCGGCGATCCAGTGCGTGAGATCGCCGCCGTGCGGGACTGAACGGGCCACACCAAACACTTCGTGACCGTCACGCTGAAGGCCGTCGAAGAGGGCGCGACCGAGCCCGGAACTGGCGCCGACAATGAGTGCTCGCATGCTCCGAAGTATCCCACGGAGGAACTGATGGGGTACCGAGACTGCGAGCGCCGCGCGGCTACCGGGCGAGACCTCGTGTGTACGCCAGGATGACGAGCTGCACTCGGTCGCGTGCCCCGAGTTTCGCAAGAATGTGGTTGATGTGGGATTTGATCGTGGGGAGCGAAAGCGTGAACTCCGCGCTGAGCTCCGCATTGGAGAGTCCTCGGGCGATCCCCATGAACACGTCGAGCTCGCGCGGCGAGAGGAGCGCGAGTGGATCCGGAGCCTCGGAGGCCTGCCCGGGCGAGCGGCTCGTGCCGCGTTGTGTTGGGGCCGAAGCGAAGGCCTCGATGAGGCGTCTGGTGGCGCGCGGCGCGAGAACTGATTCGCCGGCTGCGACGAGACGGATCGCCCCGGTGAGTTCTTCGGGCGTCGCACGTTTGGTGAGGAAACCGCTCGCGCCGGCCGTCAGGCTCCCGAAGGCGTACGCGTCGAGATCAAACGTGGTCAACACGAGCACCCGGGTGTCGGGTGTTCCCGAGACGATCTGTCTGGTCGCCTCGATCCCGCCGATTCCTGGCATTCGAACGTCCATGAGCACCACATCTGGGAGGAGTCGGCGTGCCTGCCGCACGGCATCTTCTCCGGTGGCAGCTTCACCCGCCACAGTGAGGTCGGGGGTCGAATCGATGAGCAGGGCATTGCCCTGCCTGATGAGGGCGTGGTCGTCAACGAGGAGGACGCTGATGCTCATGCCGCGCCTCGGATCCGGGGGAGGCGTGCGCTCGTGCGCCACCCGCTCGCAGTAGGGCCTGATTCAGCGGTGCCGCCGAGCGCCGCCGCGCGTTCGCGAATCCCGGTGATGCCATATCCGCGTGGGCTGGATGGTGCTGCCGTGGCGGGTATCAAGATGGCCCGATATCGAGGGTGCTCAGGGAATGCTCGGGGCGAGAGCCCGCGACCGTTGTCAGTCACGATGAGCGTCACGTCGTCGCTGGTGCCCTTCACGAGTACCGTGGCGCCGGTCGCGTCAGCGGCGTGGCGCAGGGTGTTGGTGAGTGCCTCCTGCACGATTCGGGATACGGCATGGCGCATGCGCGGATCCTCCGCGGGAGTGTGGGCGGTGGCGAGGCGGGTGGGATCCGGGCCAATGACGCACAACTCGACCGGAAGACCAGCGGAGCGGAACCGAGCGGCGAGCTCCTGAAGCGTCGGGAGCGTCGCACCGGAGGTGTGCAGCGCATCGTCGAGCTTCCGGTCTGCGCCGCGGAGTACGCCCAGTACGCCGTGCATCCGCTCGAGCGAGTCTCTGCCCACCTGCGCTATCGACGCAACCGCCGCGCGTGCCCGATCCGGGTGTGTCTCCCAGGCTGCCGTGGCACCACCGGCCAGGCTAATGACGACAGTGAGGGAGTGCGCCACTTCATCGTGCATCTCGGCCGCGATGCGGGTGCGTTCGGCGAGTGCAGCGCGCTCGATTCGCTCGTTCACGACTTCTGCAAGCCAGACCTCGCGCTCACGGCGCTGCCGCACCCAGAATCCGAGGAGGAGCGCGCCGATCGTGAACGGATCGATTCCAAATGCCGGCACCGAGCGCTCGCCGGCGAGCGAGTTCGGGACTGTCGCCACGGCCGTGATGATGATCGCCATGACGTACCCGGACGCTGCCCAACCCAGACCGCGCTCGGCTGCAAGGGTGAACACCGCGAGTGCTGCGACCGGAAACACCGGCGATGGTGGCCAGGAACTCACGAGCGGGCTCAGGGTGCACAGGGTGGCGACGACGAGGAGGACTGTCAGGGGCGCTCGCTTGCGGAACACCAGTGCGAGGCAGACGAGTGGGAGGCTCAGCGCACCCCACCAGCTCAGTTCTGCTTGGCTCAGGAGCATGGTGAGCGCGAGCGGCGTGCATGCGAGCAGGGCTGGCCATACGGCGACATGCACCGGGTGAGCGCGGAGCCAGGAGCGGAACCGTCGCGGCCGCACCTGGAGGTCCTCGACTCGGAGTCGGAGATCGCCTGTCTCGGTCACTCAGTGTCCCTCTCTGTGCTGCGCAGCTGTGCGCTGCGAGGGACGCACTCGCTGCCCTACGTCAGCGGGGTCCCTGCGTCTGCGCTCCTCTGAGTCTGACGCTAGTGTGCCGGACGAGGCGGAGATACCACCCCTGGGTTGATATGGGACTACGCTCCAGGAGCAGTGAGCGCGGCAGCAATCGCTGATTCAGCAGTGGGATGCGCGAACGCGAACCCTGACCGGGTGAGCACGTCTGGAGCGACGGACGCATCTGCGAGGAGGAGTGAGTCAGCTGCGTCGCGGCCCAGCACAGTGCGCAGCGCCCATGCTGGGGCAGGCACGATATATGGTCTGTGCAGACGCTGCGCGAGTTCGCGTCCAATTGTGCGGGCGCTCGCCGGCGTCGGTCCGCTGAGGTTGACGGGGCCTGTCACGGCTGTGTCAGTGCCCGCACGGTCTATCAGGTGATGGATTGCGCGCACCTCGTCCGTGAGGGAGATCCACGGCCAGATCTGGTCTCCTGAGCCGAGTGGCCCACTCACTCCGAGCTTCGTGAGAGCGATGAGCGGTTTCAACACTCCGGCGGGGTGCAGGAGCGACGCGGTGCGCAGCAGCGTCACCTGGGCAGCGGGTCCCGCCTCCCGTGCGGCACCCTCCCACTCCGCACAGAGCTCCGCCAGGAATGTCGATCCGGGCGCCGACGCCTCGGTGAGGAGTTCACCAGGCCGGTCGCCATAGAAGCCAACGGCCGAAGCCGAGAGGAATGCCGGGGCATCGGCGCCCAGATCGCGGATCGCGTCGGCCAGCGTGCGGGTCGGTGCGATCCGCGACGCGACGAGTTCGGAACGGTACGTGCGGGTCCACGGAAGCCGTCCGATGCTCGCGCCGCCCAGGTTCACGACAGCCCGCGCGCCTTGGAGTACGCCGGGGTCTAACGGTGCAGCACCTGGCGCCCATTCCACTTCGTCCGCGGCCTGTGGTGCGCGCCGCACGAGCCGGGTGACTCTGAGACCGTCTGCTCGGAGTGCGGCTCCGAGCGCACTTCCGATCAACCCTGATGACCCAGCCACGACAACCTTTTCGGGTGTGCCCATGCGCACACCTCCCTCCATTGGTTGCGCCCAGGCTATACGGTGTGCATGGGTGAAGCTCGGGCGTTGCAATCTGGGCGGGACTAGCGCCGGTGGGCCCGGCCTTTCCTGCCGGGAATTGACTCCTGCAGTCGCTCCTGAAGTTCAGCGGTGAGATCGGCGAAGTGCTGGTTACACGTCGCGATCTCCGTGTCGAGTGCGGCGTAGGTTGCGGCGCTCGGCGTGACCTCCACCTCGAGTGCACCATCCCGCACGCGATCCAGTTGCAGACCAATCCCTGCGACGTGCTGCAGGATGTCGGTGGTATCCGCGCTCGCCGCAAGGAACTCTACCCAGCGGCTCAGTGCGTCAGCCAGTGCGGCGCGCTCGGCCACAACAAGGTCCCGCAGTGCATGCAACTCCGCTGGCCAGGCCTCCTGGGGAAGCGTGGAATCAAGGCGCGGGATCGTACGCGCGACAATGATTCCTTTGGCGATCTCGCTCTCGTCATCGTCTGCCACGTCGTGCAGGATCTCAGTCAGCGCCAACCGAGTGACAGGCGCCCAGCGCCTCGCGTTGGAGCGGGCGACCATGCGATCGATGACGAGCACGGTCAGGAGAAATGAAACGAGACCTGCGGCTAAGCCGGAAAGGATCACGAGATCTTGCCACACCCCAGTTGCGATGTCGAGCCAGATGACCACGACGATGAGCACAATTGCGCCAATGATTCCGGCGATGTGCAGCGCGCGCTGCAGCGGCGACTCCCGAGTCATGTGCTCCCTCTGTGGATCCGTGGTGATGCTTCACACCATAGCCGAGCGCTGGACTCCCGCGACGGCGCGGGAGAGACTGGCAGTGATCGGTCGCGGGGAAATTGAGACCCGAGATCAGGAATACCCCCGCAGGGTATACGGTTGTGGGTGTCGATGCTCCAAGCGGGCGGAGAGGGGATCACCATGACGAATCCAGAGGCGCACGATACGCACACTGGCCACGATATGAGCGGTGCGCAGGCCGGTCACGGCCCAGCCACCGAGCATGTCGATCATGAGCGTGCCAATTCGCACGCTGGGCATGACATGGATGGGGGCCATGACGGCCACAGTATGAGCGGTCACGGCGGACACAGCGACCATGTCGCGCAGTTCCGGCGCCTGTTCTGGATCATGCTCCTGCTCGCGATCCCCACCTCCGCGCTGTCGGGGATGTTCGCGATGATCCTCGGCTATCAGCTCCCCGACGTGCCCGGCCTTGCCTGGATCTCTCCGATTCTCGGGACCGTGATGTACGTCTGGGGTGGACGTCCGTTCCTCGTTGGAGCGGTCGCAGAGCTCCGCGCCCGCAAGCCAGGAATGATGCTGCTCATTGGCCTCGCCATTACGGTGGCGTTCCTCGCTTCGTGGGGGTCAACACTCGGGCTCCTCGATCATCAACTTGATTTCTGGTGGGAGCTCGCCCTCCTGATCGTGATCATGTTGCTCGGACACTGGGTTGAGATGCGCTCGCTCGCGCAAACCACCTCAGCGCTCGATTCGCTCGCGGCGCTCTTACCCGACACGGCTGAGCGAGTGACGGGCGATGAGATCCTCGCGGTCTCGCCGTCTGAACTGCGCGTCGGAGATATCGTTGTGGTGCGACCGGGCGGCAGCGTCCCAGCTGACGGCCGAGTTGTCGATGGACGCGTCGCGATGGACGAGTCCATGGTGACAGGCGAGTCTCGCACGGTGACGCGCACGGTCGGCGACCGAGTGACCGCGGGCACGGTTGCGACCGACTCAGGGCTGCGCGTCGAAGTCACTGCGACGGGCGAAGATACAGCACTCGCCGGGATTCAGCGCCTCGTGAGCGAAGCGCAGAACTCGTCCTCGCGCGCTCAGCGACTCGCTGATACGGCTGCCGGGTGGCTGTTCTGGTTCGCGCTTGGCGCTGCGGTGCTTACCGCGATTGCCTGGACCCTGTTCGGTCTGCCCGATGAGGCTGTCGTGCGCACGATTACCGTACTGGTGATCGCCTGCCCTCACGCGCTCGGGCTCGCGATTCCGCTCGTCGTTTCGATCGCGACGGAACGTGCCGCTCGTGGCGGAGTGCTGGTGAAAGACCGACTGGCGCTTGAGAGCATGCGCGGCGTCGACGTCGTGCTGTTTGACAAGACAGGCACCCTCACCAGGGGCGAGCCGACGGTGGCGGAGATTGTGACCGTGGGGGAGTGGACGGAAGACGAGGTGCTCGCATTTGCCGCAGCTGCGGAGCACGACAGCGAACACCCGCTTGCACGAGCGATCGTGCGCGCGGCCGTGGAGCGCTCGTTGCGTATCGCGTCCGCGAGTGGGTTCTCATCGTCACCCGCCGTCGGCGTCACCGCAACGGTGGCTGGCGCCGTCGTGCGGGTCGGTGGTCCGCATCTGCTCACCGAGGAAGGCGCAGCGGAGCTTGCTGCCGTGGCTGCCTGGCGGGAACGGGGCGCGATCATCCTGCATGTGCTCCGCGACGGCGAAGTCATTGGTGCACTCTCGTTGAGCGACGAAATCCGACCGGAGTCTCGTGAGGCTGTCGCTGCGCTGCACCGTCTCGGTGTCACTGTCGTCATGATCACCGGCGATGCCGAGGCCGTGGCGCGCACGGTCGCGGCCGAGCTCGGCATCGATCGTGTCTTCGCTGGGGTTCGGCCAGAAGACAAAGCTGCGAAGGTGCACGAGCTGCAGCGCGATGGAAGCCGCGTCGCGATGGTCGGTGATGGTGTGAACGATGCCCCGGCACTGGCACAGGCCGATGTCGGGCTCGCGATCGGTGCGGGAACCGACGTGGCGATTGCCTCGGCCGGGGTGATCCTCGCGAGCGATGATCCGCGCTCCGTGCTCTCCGTGATTCAGCTCTCCCGCGCTGCGTACCGCAAGATGCAGCAGAATCTGTGGTGGGCCGCTGGGTACAACCTGATCTCAGTGCCGCTTGCTGCCGGCGTGCTTGCGCCGATTGGCTTCGTGCTGCCGATGTCGGTCGGCGCGGTGCTGATGTCACTGTCGACCGTCGTGGTGGCGCTCAATGCGCAGCTGCTACGTCGGCTCGATCTCCGGCCGGAGGTTGTGACGCGCGAAATCCTGGGTGAAGGGCCGAGTTCTCGCTAGCGTGAGTGGGAGGGATCTGGGTCGTGGCCGATGCGCCGCGGCCCCGGTCCTTCTGCCGCGAGACGGTCGCCCGGATTCAGCGCCCGGCAGGTGTTGAGTGACAGGCATCCGCAGCCGATACATCCGGTGAGCTCCTCCTCAAGCATCTCCAGTTCACGGCGCCTGGCCTCCAGCTTCTCGTGCCAGGATCCCGCGATTTTTCGCCAGTCGCTCTTGCCCGGCATGCGGTCGTGTGGGAGCTCCGTGAACACGGTGGCAACCTCGCTCAGTGGGACACCAAAGCGGCGCGATGCAAGGATGATTCCGATCCTGCGCAACACATACCGTGGGTAGCGGCGCTGGTTGCCTGCGGTGCGGATCGACGCAATCAGGCCTTCTGCTTCGTAATAGCGCACGGCGCTGGGCGCGATGCCGGAGCGGCGGGCGACCTCCCCGACTGTGAGGAGATCTTTCGGCGTGGCCACCATCGTGCTCCTTGACTTCAAGTTGACTTGAAGTTTTAGGGTAGCAGGCGTGAACCCAACAGACACTTCCCCAGCCCCCGTTCTCGCTTCGCAGACTCAGCCGGGCAGCTGGCGTGATCTGCTGAGCCCGGCACACGCACCTGTCGTTACGGTCCTTGCCAGCGGTGTTGGGCTCTACGCGATGAACCTCTATTTCACCGCAGCACTCCTGCCAACGGTCGTCGCTGATATTGGCGGCGCCCGGTACTACGCCTGGACAGCGACGGCCTATTTGATCACGGCTGTCATTGCGACGATGCTCGTCGGACGACTCCTCGCGCTCGCTGGATCGGCCAAGATGTACGCACTGGCGTTCAGCATCTTTGCGCTCGGCACATCGATCTGCGCCCTCAGCCCAGCTATGGAATACCTCGTCGGCGGGCGCGCGGTGCAGGGGTTCGGGGCCGGCATGCTTTCCGGGCTCGGCTACGCCGCGATTCGAAGCACGCTTCCTGAGCGTCTGTGGGTGAGAGCGACTGGGGTGATCTCCGCCATGTTCGGCGTGGGTGCGCTGCTCGGGCCTGTGCTGGGCGGAGGATTTGCCGAGCTGGGGCAGTGGCGCTTGGGCTTCGGCGTGCTCTCGGTGTGCGGGCTCCTGCTGATTCTGGTGGCCCTGCGCTCGCTGCCATCGGCTCCTGCGCGACTGTCTGAGCCAGCACCCATTCCTGTGCTCCCGATGGTGACGCTCGCCGCAGCCGCCGCCGCACTCAGTGTCAGTGCGATGCTCGCCGGGGTACTCATGTGGATCGCGATCGGGTCCGGCCTGTTGCTCCTCGCGCTGTTCCTGGTGTGTGACGCCAGGCACCCCCATGGAGTGCTGCCCCGGCTCACGTACACGCGGGGAAACCCGTTGAAGTGGGTCTACTTGACTGTTGCAGTGTTCTGCGCGGGGGTCATGTCCGAGAATTTCATTCCGCTGTTTGCGCAGCAGGTCGGGGGCGTCTCGCCAATGCTTGCGGGGATTATCGGGGCAGCGCTCTCGCTCGGCTGGGTCGGCACCCAGCTGTTCAGTGTGAATGCGAGCGGGAGTGCCGCGCGGAGGCTCGTGCGGCTCGCGCCGTGGCTCCTCACAGCGGGTCTTGCCGCGTATGGATTGTTGCAGATGGTGAATCCTGGCCCGTGGGTCGTTGTCGCGTGGGCGAGTGTGCTTTTCATTGCCGGGGGTGGAATCGGCCTGGCCTTCCCCCACCTCTCGGTCGCAGCGATGAGGAGCACTGCGGATGAGCGGGAGGGAGCCAAGGCTGCTGCCGCGGTGAGCACGACGCAGCTCATCGCGTTCACGCTGACCTCCGCGCTCGCGGGAAACCTCCTGCTGCTCGGCGCCGATCCGGTCGGGTCTGCCCGGTGGCTGATCCTGGGCATTGCCGCGCTCACGGTGTGCGGCATCGCTACGGCGATCGCAGCGACCCGGCCGCGCCGCTGAGTGCTGCCTGGCGCAGCACCTCCGTGATGAAGGCGGTGGATCGCTCAGCGAGTTGCTCACGGCGCGTTGCGACAAGTTCTTCTGCCGGGGGATCGAGCGGCGTGAGTGGTTGGAGCCGGTTGACCCTGGCGTTGCAATCGAGGTCGACGCAGAGGTAAGTGCCGATCGTGGACTGTGCGCCGCGGCGCGGGGTGGTGGGGGCCGTGAACAGTGCGACTTGCTCGAAACGCCGCGGGAGGCGACAGAATTCGCACATCACCGCTCGCCCCTGGGCCATGCGCGTGCGGGTCGTGGTGAGCATGATCCCAGTTGGAGTACCTGCCCGCTCGATGAACAGGTAGCCGCGCTGTGGGGCGCTCGGATCGCGCCAGCCCAGGTAGTCACGTTCACCGAGCGGGGGTCGGAGGGGGCGCCGGGGCATTCGAACAGTGCGGCGGGTGGCCGCGTCGACATTTCCGAGCGCGGAGCGGAGCGTGGTCAGTGAGTGCGCGTGCACAGTATTCCTTTCTGGAATTGGGGCGAAGAGGGTCGGAGCGGTCACGGCTAGCGAGGCGCAAAGCGGATTACTCGCTCCAATTTGTACAAGTGTACAGATTTGTGGGATAGGCTGCATGTATCACTGCGAAAAGAGGATTCATGGCCTATCTGCCCCGCGACGAGCGTCGCGTCGCGATCGTGGATGCCACGCTTCGGGTGATCCGCCGCGATGGCTTCGGGGCGGTGTCCGCGCGTGCGGTGGCGCAGGAGCTGGGGGGATCACCCGGCCTGATCCATCAGCACTTCCCGAGCGTTCAGGAGCTTGTGGCGACGGCGTGGCGGGGGTATGTCTCCGAGAATCTCGCGGAGTTTTCCGGTGCGATGCTGCACCGCGAGGTGGATCCGCTCGCCGAGTTTTTTGCGAACCATCTCGACCAGAGTCAGGGTGCTGAGCTCTGGATCTGGGCCGACGCCTGGGCTCACGCGCTGCGCAGTCCGGAGTTTGCCGCGGTGTTCGCCGAAACGCTCTCGCAGCTCACGGGCGCGCTGTGTGACGCGGCTCCCGAGGTGACTGAGGTCGGGGCGGAGCGGGCGGTGCTGCTCGGGGTAGCACTCGCCGGGGCGCAGCGGATTGCGCCAGAGCGGTACGGCGTGGAGCGGCTAGCGGCGATTATCGCGGAGTCTTCCCCCGGTGTGGTCAGCGGGTAGCGCTGCGCACGTCCCCGAGCGCAGCTTGTCCTCAGCTTGGACTGGAACGATACCGGGTATGGGTATTGCTGCTACGCCACTGCGCTCCGCTGTGACCGTGTCCGTCCTTGGTGCGGCGCTGCTGCTCTCAGCATGCGCGCCAACTGGGGAGGATGCTGGGGCTCGAGCCGGATCCGCCGCAGTGGCTCCGGGTTCTGTCGCAGAGAGTGTTGCGGGCACGTTGGCCACGCTCGCGAACCTCGGTCTCAATGCTGAGGACTCGACCGCACTCGCCGAGGGGTTGGATGCGCTGGCGGTCGCGGATCGTCCGGCTGAGCTGATGGCCACGATTATGCCGACCGAGGTGCGGATCCAGCCAGATCAGCCGGGTGAAATCATCGTACCGATCGCTGACGATCAGTTCTATCTATCGCTCGCACCGTACCGCACTCAGACGCACCCGTGCACGTTCCATGTGCCGACGTCTTGTCTCGGGGAGCTGCGCGGAGTCGATGCGCAGCTGCGAGTCACCGATGCGGCGACAGGCGACGTGGTTGTTGACCGTGCTGCGCGCACGGGGGACAACGGGTTCATGGGCGTGTGGCTGCCGCGAGATCGTGAGTTCGTTGTTGAGGTGACCGTGGCTGGGGACACGGGCACCCAGACCGTGCGCACCGGAGCCGAAGACCCCACGTGTCTGACCACGCTTCAGGTTTCGTAGCTTCAACGAATTTCGCACCTTTTCGTTGCTTGAGCGACTAAATTCGTTGTGATATGATCTTTGCACCACCGTAACCGCGTTTCTTGAGTGCTCACATTGAGCATTCCGCACATCGGTGAGTTGGAGTGATACCCGTGACCGCCCGAGGCCACACCCGTTCCGTTCTTCCCGTCCGTGAAGAGCTCAGATTCTTCCAAGCGCGTCCAATCCTGCGCCGCGTCGTTTTCGTCGCGGGGTATGAGGGCCTCAGTATCGTGTGTACGGTCGTGGTGCTCAGTGCGCTGCTCGGTCACGGAGGAAGTGAATCAACGCTGACCGCAATCCTGGTATCGACGACAGCGACGGTGTGGAACTATGCGTGGAACACGATGTTCGAGGCATTCGAGCGTCGCCGCGGACTTACCGGGCGCGGTGTGCGAGTGCGCGCGCTCCACGCGGTCGGGTACGAGGGCGGTGTGCTGCTGTTCACCATTCCGCTCGTGGCCCTGATGCTGGGCATCACGGTGTTCGAAGCCCTCGTGATTGAGGGTGGCTTGCTCGTGTTCTTCTTGGTATTCACAGTCGTGTATACCTGGGTGTTCGACCGCGCATTCGGGTTGCCAGCCTCTGCGAAGTGAGGTCAGCTTCGCCGCGGTGGGCTCAGTATGCGCTGAGCTCACCCGAAGTGACGCGGCTCGGGCGTTCGCCCATGCTGCAGGCCCGAGCCGATTCCTTGCAACGCGTGGCGCGCTAGTGCGCCCCCTGAATTCTGGCGAAGGTGTCGCGGATCCCCGCCTCGTTCCACGACCAGATGTCGTCCCCGCGCAGCACGACGTCTGCCCCGCCGTCGCAGTAGATCGTCTGCCCGCAGCAGTGAGTGTTCTCGACAGACGTGAGCCAGATCAGCAGATTCGCGATACTCTCCGGCGCCTGGTGGGAATTCAGTGGCATGGGGACCACCGAATCGACCAGTTTCCGGCCGTCCTCGCTCGCAAGAAGCTCCTGGGTCATTGGCGTGATCACGGTACCGGGGCCAACCGCATTGAGCGGGATTCCCGCCCCTGCCCACAATGCCTTCGGGGCTTCGCGGCGGACCCAGCGAGACACCGCCTGCTTCGACGAGGAGTAGATGAGGTTTCCTGTCTGAGGATCGCCCGCGAGTTGCTCGGCGATCGCGAGCGCCGCCTGTTCGTCGTCCTGCAACAGCGCTTCGACGAGCGGCGGTGCAACGGGCTGGAGCGATGCCATTGAAGAGATGAGCGCCACGCGAGGCGCCGGGGACGTTGTGAGCGCTGGCTGCATGGCCTCGAGAAACTCCGTCATACCAAAGTAATTCACCGCGGCGGTGACGGGCTTCGGAATCGACAGTCCAGCGCAGGCAATGACTGCGTCCACGGTGCCGTTTGCGAGGCGTGTGGCCTCAGCGGCAGCGGTGAGGCGTCCCTCGCGGTGAGAGAGGTCTCCTGAGACCTCGACGCCGGCGAGGTCCACTCCGATGACAGTGTTGCCGGCAGCGCGGAGGATTTGCGTGGTGGTCTTGCCGATGCCGGATGCTGCGCCGGTGACAACGTAGGTGCGTGACATGGTGGATATTCCTTTCACTGGGGTGGGGTCTGGGTGAGGTCGGCAATGAAGCGAGGGAGCAAGCGATTAAGGTGCCCGCGATCGGCTGGAGTCCAATCGCGGGTGGCCGCGTCGATCATGGCCATCCCCGCGGCAAACAGCTCGTCAAACGTCGACTGGCCAAGCGCGGTGAGGGTGACGGTCACGGAGCGGCGGTCTTGCTCCTGAGTGCTGCGCAGTAGGAGGCCGGAATCGGCGAGGCGCGCGAGCAGCTTTGAAGTCGAAGGCCTGCTGAGATGTGTTGCTTCGGCGATGGCGCTCGGGGTGGCCGTGCCGCCTTCGCGACCGAGAATGTAGAGCGCACGAACGGCGGTGGGATCAAGCCGAACCGATCTTGAGAGCATCACGCTGCGCTGGAACTCGAGTGAGGTCCAGTGTGAAATGAAGCGCGTGAGCGCGAGCAGCATCGCGCCGGTGTCCGGAGCGTTGGCTTGGTCCTCATCCATGTCTTGAGTGTACGCTCAGTAGTTGCTTCAGGCAACTATGTGTGAAGCAGGGAGATGCACGCATGCCAACGCACTCCGGTGTGCGATTGCGCCGGCATCCTGAGTGAACGGCCAGGCTTCTCCCCTTTCTCTCTCGAGCGATCAGTTCTAGTGTGGAGACATGGCACGCATCATTCTCTTTGGCGGCCACGGCCGCATCGCACTCCTGACCGAGCCGCTCCTCGTCGAGCGGGGGGACCACGTCACAGCGGTGATTCGCAATCCTGATCACGCGGCAGAAGTCGCGGCAACTGGTGCCACACCGCACGTCGGAGACATTGAGCAGCTCGATGAGCATCAGCTCGCCGAGCTCATCGTCGGCCACGACGCAGTGGTGTGGTCCGCCGGAGCTGGCGGCGGTGACCCTGCACGAACACGAGCCGTTGATCAGGATGCCGCAATCCGCACGATGACCGCCGCGGCCTACGCTGGCGTACCACGCTTCGTCATGGTGTCGTACTTCGGCGCCTCGCTCGATCACGGGGTCCCAGAGGACAACTCATTCTTCGCCTACGCGCAAGCGAAGGCCGCTGCCGATGAGCACCTGCGCAGCACCGAACTCGAGTGGACGGTGCTCGGACCGGGCACGCTCACCCACGACGAGGGCACCGGGCTGATCGACACCACCGCACGAGCCTCCGCAACGGTATCGCGCGCAAACGTCGCGTCAGTGATTGCCGAAACGCTTGCTGACCCCGCAACGGTGCGCCGCACCATCCGTTTTATTGATGGGGACACCCCGATCGCGGACGCGATCTCCGGAGCGGCTGCGTGAGCCAATCGACCCCAGTGCAGTCCACCCCGGCGCAGGCGGGGAGCCCACACGCTCGCTCGGCGATCGTCACCGGAGCAGCGAAGGGGCTGGGGCGAGCAATCGCCCGCGAACTCGCGAGCCGGGGCGAACGGGTCGCGCTCTGCGACGTTGACATTGACGGCGCTGCGGACACCGAACAGCTGATCCGCGAGACAGGTGGACACGCTGAAGTGTTCGGGTGCGATGTGAGTGATGAGCCGAGCGTGCAGGCTGTCGTCGCTGCGGTGGCTGAGCGCCTCGGGCCACCACTGATTCTGGTCAACAACGCCGGGGTCTTGCGTGATGACCTGCTCTTCAAAATGCCAGTGGACAACTGGGACACCGTGATGAACGTGCACCTCCGCGGTGCATTTCTCATGAGCCGTGCCGCGCAGGGGTACATGGTCGAGCACGGCTGGGGGCGAATCATCAACCTGTCGAGCACGTCAGCGCTCGGGAATGCGGGCCAGGCAAACTACGCAGCAGCAAAGGCCGGCATTCAAGGGTTCACCAAGACCCTTGCGCTCGAGCTCGGTCGCTTCGGCGTCACCGCGAACGCGGTAGCGCCGGGCTTCACCGTGACCGATATGACCCGCGCCGTCGCGGATCGGCTCGGCATAGGATTCGACGAACTTGTCGTACGCGAGGCCGCGGCCACTGCAGTGCGCCGTGTGGGCACTCCGGAGGACATCGCTCACGCGGTCGCCTTTTTTGCAAGCCCACACAGCGGGTTTGTCTCCGGCCAGGTGCTCTATGTCGCGGGCGGACCGCGCGGCTAAGCCTCGTCGAGCCGGCGCGGGATTTACGACGTCGACGCTGGCCTATCAGGCCACGCGATGGTGCCATCAAACTCGGGATGCCTGCGCAGCCACGCTGCAACGAATGGGCAGCGGGGAATGATGGTGAGGCCAGCGTCACGGGTGCTCTCTAGCGCAGCGGAGACGAGCGTGCCCCCGAGGCCGCGACCCCCGAACGAGGGGTCCACTTCCGTGTGCATGAAATCGCGGACGGTGCCCTTCGCTCGGGTGCGGTACTCCGCAAACCCTGCAATCGTGCCGTCAACGGTGATTGTGAAGCGCGATCCCTGCGGATCGTGTTGGACGTGAATCTGTTCGGACATGTGTTCTCCTGAGAGGAACTGGTGAATGAAGGAAGCGAGACGTGAACACGCGGGACGGTGGCTACTGCTGGCGCGGAATGAGTCGTGCCACGGGCGCAGCGGGGGCTGGCAACGGGGGATCTGGCTCGGGGTGGGGGAGACCGAAGCGCTCTGGGTTGCTCGCGAGGGGCTGCGAGCGTCCGCTCGCCTCGCCTGAGGGATCACTCACGCCAACGGCAGCGAGCTGTGCCTGCCAATCGGCGCGCGCACGCATAATCTCCTCATGGTCGCGGCCGAGGAAATTCCACCACATGATCAGCTGCTCACCCAGCGGTTCGCCGCCGATCAGCAGGAGTCGCGCACCGGCCTCACCCGCCGTGAGGCGTAGCAGGTTGGCTCCGGCTGCTGCGAAGCCGAGTGCGTCTGGCACGAGTTCCAGCGTGGTCGCCGCAGCCACGGCGACGCGTTCGACCGCCACGGATCCGCTGTCTACGAGGATCCCGTGTTCGAAGGCGGGCGCTACGTCGATCTCCAACACGGCGCCTGGCACGAGTTGCAGCTCGGCACCGAGCAGCGGCGAGTGGGTGACGATCGGAGAGGTCGATCCGAGCACTGAACCCAGGAACACCTGTGCGATCCAACCGGGCCCATGCGCCAGCGGCGGCTCGTAGTGAGCAAACGTTGGCGCGACATTGGCCGCGTGTTTCGGGAGTGCGATCCAGAGCTGCGCACCGTGCAGCACCGTGGTGCCGTCCGTGGATCGCTCAGAGTGGCTAATACCGTGGCCAGCCGTCATGAGATTCAGCTCTCCCGGACGCACGAATGCGTGAAAGCCGGCGCTGTCGCGGTGCTCGATCTCGCCGGCAAAGAGCCAACTTACAGTCTGCAACCCGATGTGCGGATGGGCAGGCACGTCCATACCCCCGGTGCGAGAGACGTCATCAGGACCATAGTGGTCGAGGAAGCACCACGCGCCGATGAAGGACCGGGCCCGCTGGGGAAGAGTGCGCCGCACGGTCATCGCGCGCAAGCCGCCGAGCGGCACTTCACGCGGAGCGAGCAATTGCAGCGTGCGATTCGGATCAGTCATGTCCCGTCCTCATTCCGTTGCCTGAAACCGCTGCCCGAATCTGGCGCCGGGCTCGGTCTCCCCCGTCCCTCGCGCAACGAAACAGCTCGCGCCACGTCTCCAGTGTGACACGGAGACGTGGCGCGAGCCAGTGCGCTGCCTGAGCGGAGCAGCCCCGCTCAGGGGGAGGCCGGGAACGGAACTACGCGGTCGCGACCGGGCGGTTCACTGGGGAATCAGGGGCACCTGATGTGAACAGCGTGACAGCGTTCTGAGCCTGGATACGCACGTACTCGATCTCGGTTCGAGCCGAGAAATATGCGATGTGCGGAGTCAGTACGACGTCGTCGCGGCCGAGCATCGGGTGATCGGCAGCAGGCGGCTCGGCCTCGAGCACGTCGAGCGCTGCGCCCGAGAGCTGGCCCGAGTCGAGGGCCGCAGCGAGCGCGTGGTGATCGATGAGCGCACCTCGGGACACGTTCACGAGCACGGATCCAGCGGGCATCGCAGCGAGGAACGCTGCGTCGACCATGTGCTCGGTTTCCGGCGTGAGCGGCAGGTGGAGCGACAGCACATTCGCGCTGCTGCGCACCTCCTCAAGTGAGGTGCGGCGCACCCCGAGCGCGTCAAGGTCCGCTCGGATCTCTGGCGTATCGGGAAGCATCGGGTCGTAGCCGATCACGTCACCGAAGAGCGGGCGCGCGAGGCGGATCAGTTCGCGGCCGATCTTGCCAAGGCCGATGATCCCGAGCGTCGTCTCGCTCATTCGCGGCGGCGGGGTCGCAGCGCGATCGTTCCAGTGTGCCGGGTTCGCTGAAGCCCGATAGAAGGCGAGCTGGCGGCAGCTCGCGAGCAGCAGGGTGAGCGCGTGGGTCGCGACCTCTTCGGTAGCGGCACCAGGCACGTTCGTGACCCAGACGCCGTGTTCGGTGGCGGCTTCGAGATCGACGTAGTCGAAGCCCATCGACATCAGTGCCACGATGCGCAGCTGCGGCATCGCCTCGATCATCTCGCGGGTGACAGTGGCGTAGCCAGGCAGCAGCACAGACGCGTCCTGCGCACCTGCGATGATCTCGGCAGTATCTCGTGTGCCGAGCACACGCACCTCGAAGCCAGCAGCTTCGAGAAGCGCGATCCCGATCGCGGGATCGGTGTCGTCGACGTCGGTGTAGACGGCGACGGGGCGAGGATCGGAAGTGAGGTCGGTCATACGTTATTCCCCCTGCGCGACATCGAAGGCCGCCTGGTCGATGTGAATGAGTTGCAATCCGCCGGCGGCAACAGCAGCGGTCACGGCATCGGAGAGCTCGGAGGCCGTGGTCGCGCGGCGCCCCGTGCCACCGAACGCGTCGGCCACTGCCGACCAGTTGGGCTGCACGAGGTCGACTCCGACAGGCGCGATCCCCGCGTCCAGCTCGTTCTGCTTGATCTCGGCGTACCCACCGTTGTCGACGACGATGACTGTGACGTCTTCGCGCTGCTCCACCACGGTGATGAACTCGTTCATGGAGAACATGAGTGCACCATCGCCCAGCACGGTGAATGCCGGGCGTTCGGGAGCGGCGATACGCGCGCCGAGCGCTGCTGGCAACCCGTAGCCGAGCGTCGCGTACGTCGCCATGTATGGTGTCGAGTTCGGCGTGGAGACCCGCAGCGTGTTGAGCAGGCCCCAGTAAGCGATCTGCGAGGAGTCGGTCGTCACGATGGCGTCCTCGGGCAGTGCAGCCGCAATGACCTCGGCGAGCCTCGTGTTCGACTCGGAAAGCTCAAGCGATTCCGCGCGCACTGCGGCACGGGCCTGGCTCACGGCACCGACGGCACCAGCAAGGTCGCGCGGCTCGCCCTCGCCGAGCGCGGCGGTGAGTGCGGTGAGCGTCGCGGCCGCGTCGCCGACGAGGCCGATGTCTGCGCGGTGGTTCTTCGTGATCTGCGATTCGAGGAGGTCGATCCGAATCACTTTTCCAGTGGCGGCGAGCTCCGAGACCCAGAGCTCAGCCTCTCCCAGCTTTGACCCGACGATCAGGAGCACGTCTGCGTCCTGTGCGACACTGCGGCCCGCTGCGAGACGCAGCGCCGAACCGACGGAGAGTGGATGGTGCTCGTCGAGCACCCCTTTCGCGTTCAGCGTCGTAACCACTGGGGCGCCGACCCGTTCCGCGAGGGCGCGGAGTGCAGCGGACGCCCGGCGAGATCCGCCGCCGGCGAGAATGGCGGGGCGCTGTGCAGCTGTCAGGAGTGTTGCAGCCTGTGCAATCAACGCTGCATCAGCCGTGGGCGCAGGTGCGAAGCTCCGCGGGGCGGTGGCCGCGGCAGCGAGTTCGGTTTCCTGCTCGAGGACGTCGAGGGGGACCTCGATGTACACCGGGCGCGGGCGCGTAGTGGCGAAGAGCTCGAATGCGTCGTGGATCGCAGTGACAGCCTCGTCAGCCGAGGTCACGCGACGGCCCCACTCGACGATTGCGGAGGCAGCGCTGAGCTGGTCTTTCGTCTCGTGCAGTGTGCCGACATCGGCGAACTCGGCGCCAATGGCCGGGCCTGGGGCGATGAGGATCATGGGCCGCGACTCGCAGTAGGCAGTGCCAGCTGCGGAGAGTGCGTTGAGCAGGCCGGGTCCGCTGGTGGTCACGACCACACCGGGAAGTCCGGTCTGGAGTGACCAGCCGTCAGAGCCATAGCCAGCACCCTGCTCGTGGCGGGCTGTCACGGGGCGAATCCCGAGCGCGCCGAGCGGGCGGTAGAACTCGAGGTTGTGCGTGCCTGGGATACCGAAAACGGTGTCGATGCCATAGCCACGGAGAGTCTCCATGACGACCCAGCCGGTCGTGCGCTTAGGTGTGGTCTGCATGATGCTCCTCAAGTTCTGTGCGGTAACAGCAGTGGGTTCAGATGAAAGTGGGCGAGAAAAAACCGGCCCCACCTTGGTGCGGCGGGGCCGGTTGTGAAGGGGAACTAGTCGGTGATGTTGACGGCGGTGGTGTCAGTGCGTGCCGTGAACGAGCCGGTCACCGGTGCAGTGTCGGAGTGCTGCGGTGCGAACCGAACGCCGATCCAGGCGGCGAGTGTCAGCACACCGAAGAACGCGACGACAGACCAGAAGTTGCCACCGGTCCATACGAGCAGGAGCGAGGCAATGGCGGGGGACAGCCCACCCCAGACCGCGGCACCCATGCCGTACGAAAGCGACATTGACGTGTAGCGCGACTGCGGACGGAACATCTGCGCCATGAGCGTTGACAGCGGCGCCCATGCGCCACTCAGAGTGACGCGGATCAGGATCACGAACAGCCAGATCATCGCAATGTTCTTCGACTGAATCGAGAGCACGAGCGGCAGGATCACGAGGAACGAACCGATGATACCGATGTACATGACGGTCTTCGCGCCGATCTTGTCACCGAGGGCAGCAATCGGCAGCGTCACGAGCGCTTCAATCAGTGAGGCAATGGTGAGTGCGCCGAGCATCACCGAGGCATTCAGGCCGATCTCCGGGGTCGCCGCGTAGTTCTGCACGAACGTGGTGGCGATCACGTAGCCGCCTGAAGACATCGCGATGATGAGGAAGCCGAGCAGAATGGGGCTCCAGTTGTTCTTGAGTGCGAACAGCAGCGGAGTCGACTGCTCCTGGCCTTCGACCTTGGCGGCGAACACCGGGGTCTCCTCAACGCGGTAGCGCACCCAGAAGCCCACAGCGATCAGCACGATGCTGAAGATGAACGGCAGACGCCAGCCCCAGCTCATCAGAGCGTCTTCGCCGAGGGCCGAGAGCGCCCAGAACGCGCCAGTTGCCATCAGCGCGCCGAGTGGATTGCCGACCTGCGTGAAGCCGCCGTAGAAGTTCTTCCACTTAGCGGGTGCGCTTTCGACAGCCATCAGGCTTGCGCCGCCCCACTCGCCGCCGACGGCGAGCCCCTGCATCATGCGGAACAGGATGAGCAGGATCGGGCCCCAGATGCCGATCTGGGCGTATCCGGGAAGCAGTCCAACGAGCGTCGTGGCGACGCCCATGAGCACGAGCGTGATGGTCAGGGCTGGCTTGCGGCCGAGTTTGTCTCCGATATGGCCGAAGATGATGCCACCGAGGGGACGCATGAAGAAGGCGACGGCGTAGGTGCCGAAGGACGCGAGCGTAGCGAGCGCAGGATCAAGGTCTTCGGGGAAGAAAACGTGCGGGAAGATGATCGCCGCCGCGGTGGCGTAGACGTAGAAGTCGTACCACTCGATCGTGGTGCCCACGAGAGCGGCCATGCCGCCCTTGAGGGCCCTCCGGTGAGTATTCGGCTCTGCCGAGGTAGTTGTTGACATGTGAGCTCCTTCGCTGGATGCCGGTGTGGCTGGGGGTGAAGTGATCGGGGTGGTGCGTGCAGTGGTGCGGGGGGACACCAGAGCGGGGGCGGATCGGGGCGGCGCAGCGCCGCCCCGATCCGATGCAACTTAGTACACGCGCTCTCCGCCGACCCAGGTCGAAGCAACTGCCACTGCGGCAAGCTCCGGGATTGGGGTGGCGTAAGGATCGCGATCGAGCACGGCGAAGTCAGCGCGCTTGCCGACTTCGAGGCTGCCGAGCTCGTCCTCGCGTCCGAGGGCGCGGGCTGCGGAGATCGTGTGTCCGCGCAGTGCGGTGTCGAGGGAGACCGCGAGGTCGTCGGATCCGAGCTGGGTTCCGCGGCGAGTGATGCGTGACACCGCAGCCTGGATCGCTTCCATCGGGCGCGGATCTGCCACGGGGGCGTCCGAGGAGATCGTCACCGGCACGCCAGCGCGCTCGAAATCGCCGAGCGGGTTGAAGCGCTCGCCGGGAGTGCCGATCGCCTGCTCCACGCCCTCGCCCCAGTTGAAGTGGTGCTGGGGCTGATTGACGGGCATGATGCCAGACTTCGCCATGCGATCAATCTGCTCGAGTGTTGGCAGCCCACAGTGCTCAATGCGGTGCCGCGCATCGCTGTCGGGGCGCTCGGCGAGCGCGGCCTCGATTGCGCTGATGACCATCTCGAGCGCCGTCGGCGACTGGGAATGCGTGGCCGTCTGCAGGCCAACACGGTGTGCCTTCTTGATCAGCTCCGTGTAGTCGCCAGGCTCGTGGTAGAGCTGGCCCGTGCGGCAGGGATCGCCCACATAGCCGTCGGGGAAGTACGCGGTCCAGCCGCCGAGCGTGCCGTCGGAGTAGAACTTGATCCCGGCGAAGCTCAGGTGCTCGTTTCCGAACTGGCCGTGCAGGCCCATCTCAATCGCCTCGTCGAGGAGATGTGAGAGCAGGTACATGCTGACACGCACTTTGAGGTCGCCGGACTCTGCGAGCCGCAGGTACATGTCGAACTCGCGGCGGCTGACCTGGGCATCGCCAATCGTGGTGACCCCGCCCGCGAGGAAGTTCTCCTGGGCGGCCGCGAGTTGCAGTTTGTGCTCGGCAGGCTCGTCCGCGAGATGGAAGTTCGGTCCGTGGTGGCCGATCTTGACGCCTTCGAGGCCCGTCAGGACGTTGCAGGCCGCGTCCGAGAGTTCGCCGGTGAGCTCACCGTCTGCATCGCGGAAGAACTCGCCACCCTTGGGGTTCGGGGTGTCCTTGGTGACGCCATGCAGTTCGAACGTGTAAGAGTTCACCACGCCGCCGTGGCCCGACGCGTTCATGAGGTAGACCTCGCGGTCAGTTGCGACCTGATCGAGTTCCTGGCGCAGCGGGTGGCGCTGCTCAGCGAGATTGCGCTGCTCGTAGCCATAGCCGCGGATGGGGCGGCCTGCCGGCAATGTCTGTGCTGCCTCCTGCAGGAGAGCGACGATTTCGGGGATCGACCCGGCCTTCTCCGGGCCGCAGTCGACCCAGCTCATCATCTGCCCGAGCATCAGCGGGTGTGCGTGGGCGTCAATGAAGCCGGGAACAATCGTGGTGTTGCCCAGGTCGACGAGTTCGGGGGTCATCGCCGACACCTCGGCCGCAGCAGCGCGGCACTCTGCGATGGACCCGACTGCGCGGATCCGATCGCCAATGATGAGGAACGCCTCCGGGGCAGATCCTGCGGCATCGAGGGTGTGGATCTGGGCAGCGGTGACGATGGTCGGCGCCTGAATGGCCGGGGCCTGGGTAAACGCGAGCTTTCGCACGGTGGGAACTCCTTCGTTGTGAATCGATACGAGCGTACGCATGTTCCGAGAGGAAGTGTGACCACATAGCGGTCTACTGTGTTCAGAACAATTATTTTGTCGATCAGAAGTGCCAGAAATCCTGAGTTCGTGTGGAATTGGGGTGTACAGACGCGTTTTTGTCGAACTTAGAGGAAGCGATTCTGGCATGATGGCCAGGTGGACGAATTCGACGAAGACCTCATCCGTGCGTTGCAACTCGATGGGCGGGCGCAGTTCTCCGCCCTCGCGGCGCAGCTCGGAGTGCACCGCACCGTGGTGGCTCAGCGTGTGCACGAACTGCTGTCGACCGAGGAGATCCGCATCCTCGCGGCGGTTCACCCCCGAGCTGTGGGGCTTCCAGTGCAGGTCAACCTACAGTTTCGAATCAGCGGGCCGACTTCGCCAGTGTTTGAGCGGCTGCTCGAATTCACCAATGTCGTGTTCTTGTCCGAGATTAGCGGGCAGTCCCAAGGCGTTGTCGAAGTGTGGGCGGCATCGCTCGACGAGATGGGCCGCTCAGTGCGAGCGATCCAGGCGATTCCCGGAGTGGGGGAAGTGCAGTTCACGATCTATGACCGCGTGTTGCGCCGACTGCGGCTCGGTGAGGATCCGGATCCCACGGAGCTCGCATTCGACTCGTTCGACATTGAGCTGATGGGAGAACTGCAGACCGATGGTCGCTTGACCTTCGGTGAGCTTGCGCGGCGGACGGGGCGCTCTGCCTCGGCGTGCCGGGCTCGAGTGCTGCGATTGCTGGAGTCGGGAGTGATGCGAATCGGCGCGGTCCGCAGCCGGCGCAACGCGACCACCTCGGTGCTTGCGGGTGTGGGAATCATGCTTTCGGGAGATGCCGATGGGCTCGACTCCGCTGAGGAGCTCCTCCTCACGATTCCCACGATTGAGTTCGGGGCCCGCACGCTCGGGCGCTACGGCCTGATCGCCACGATTGCTGCCCGCTCGATTGCGGACTACACAGAGATTGTGCGCACGATCAGGGAGCATCCGAGCGTGTCCCGGGTGGAGACCTGGGTGCACGCGTATGTCTGGCTTGAGCGCTATGAGTGGAGTCTTGATCGCCTGGAGCGATTGCAGGAAGGGTGAGCCGCCGTCGACGGTGGGGCTTCCTACTGCGCCCGGGCGCTGTCTCAGCCTGACGCGCGCGGGATGAGGGGGGAGGGGACGGTCCAGCGCACCGGAGAGGTCGGGCGTTCACTGTCGAGGAGATCGAGCATGAGCTCGGCGCAGCGGCGTCCGAACAGCCGGGGCTGGAGATCGATGGCCGTGATGGGGGGCGTGTGGAATGCCATCATCGGGCTATCGACGCCCGACACGAGGCGCACGTCGGTGCCGAGCGACTTTCCGAGACTCCGAAGGATGCCGGCGATTCGCATGGCAATCCCGTCTCCCGCGGCGAACACGGCGTCGCAGCCAGACTTCGCGTCGAAGAAATCCGCGAGATCGCGCACCAGCTCCTCATTCGTGTCATGGATGCTGACGGAGGCGATCCGGGGGGTGACGCCGCGTTCAGCGCACCATGCGAGGTACCCGCGCTCGAGCTCCACTGACCATTCGGACACGCGCTCGATCTGCAGTAGCCCGGGGCGCCGAGAGCCAGCGGTGAGGAAGCGATCGTAGATGAGTCGCACGGTCTCCTCGTTGGGGGACTCGACGAGGCCCCAGGGTGAGCCTGCTTCTGGCGGTGGGCGGTCGCCGGTTACGGTGGGGAGATTCTGTGACAGGATCTCCGCGACGCCCGGGTCGTCGCTATGCGGTTCGATGAGAATGAAGCCGTCAACGCGAGGGAACGCGTCAGCGCGACGCCCGTGCGCGACGTTGGGGAGCAGTGTCACCGAGCTGCCTTCGAGGTGGAGCGCCTCGGCAATGCCGGTGGTGACCTCCGAGTAGTAGCCGAAGTGCACAGCCGTGCTCGGAAGATAGAGCCCAATTGCGCCGACTTTGGCCTGGCGCAGGGCGCGGCCGACCGGGTTCGGGCGGTAGCCGAGACGTGCGGCGGCCTCAAGTACTCGGTCGCGCGTGCGCTCGGATACGCCCGGTTTGCCATTTAGCGCGAGTGAGGCGGCCGCGGTCGACACCCCTACGTCACGCGCAACATCGGCGAGTGTGGTGGGGGACATGGGGCTCCGGTGGGGTGTGGGGCGCTCGAACAGGTGAGGCCTGCGCGAGTTGCCGATTCTCTGGACTCAATGCTATCGTGCACTTAATCGATTTAGCTAAATCGATTAAGTGACGTATTCGGGAGTCCTCGAGCACAACGGAGTCAGGAGACCAGGTGGAGCAGATCGCACTCGCATTCGTTGGCGGGCACGTCTTTGACGGGAGCGGCGCGGACCCCGTGATCCTCGATGTCGGCGTGCTGGGCGATCGCATTGTCGCAGTTGGCGAAGCTGACGTGGCGGCCCGCACCGGCGCTGACACACGGGTGATCGACCTCACAGGTAAACTCCTGCTCCCCGGCATTATCGACTCGCACGTGCACCCGATCGAGGGCGGGCTCGAGCGACTTGGCTGTGACCTGTCCGGCGGGTGGACCCGCGAGGACTACCTGGAAACCGTGAGCGCCTACGTCGCAGCACACCCAGATACAGAGTGGATTCTCGGTGGCGGCTGGCAGATGGCTGCATTCCCTGGTGGCTTCCCGCTGGCGGCCGATCTCGATGCGATCTGCTCCGATCGGCCGATGGCGATTTCGAACAGGGATCACCACAGCACGTGGGTCAACAGTGAGGCACTGCGGCGCGCTGGGATCACACGGGACACCCCAGATCCAGCCGACGGGACGATCGAGCGCGATAGCGATGGTCACCCGACCGGCACGCTGCATGAGGGAGCGCGCATGCTCGTGCTCCGGCTCGCCCCCGAGCCCACCGCAACGGACATGCGCGCCGCGCTGCTCGCCGCGCAGGAGTACCTGCACGCCTTCGGAATCACCGCCTGGCAGGACGCCCTGATTGGTGACTACGGCAACCATAGTTCGCAGGAGGTGCACGTGTACCGCGCTGCGTTTGACTCGGGCGAGCTCCATGCTCGGGTCAACGGCGCACTCTGGTGGGACCGCGAGGGTGGAGCTGAGCAGATCGCCGAGCTCGAGGCCGTTCGTGCTGAGCACCAGGGTGACGACTTCCGACTCACAACGGTCAAGATCATGCAGGACGGCGTGGTGGAGAACAAGACGGCAGCGGTGAGCGCGCCCTACCTCGCCCCCGGCTGTGCATGCGGGGACGCCTCCGACACTGGGATCTCGTTCATCGAGCCAGCTGAGCTCGCGCGCATCGTCACCGCGTTCGACGCCCGAGGGGTGCAGCTTCACTTCCATGCGATCGGAGATCGAGGCGTGGCCGAGTGTCTCGATGCCGTCGCGGCAGCACGCGCGGCGAACGGAGACACCGGTCCGACGCACCACATCGCCCACCTCCAGGTGGTACGCCCTGCAGATCTGCCCCGATTCGCTGAGCACCGCGTCGCGGCGAACATGCAACCGCTCTGGGCCTCCTACGATCCGCAGATGGTGGATCTCAACGTGCCGCTTATCGGCGCTGAACGAGCCGGGTGGCAGTATCCCTTCCGGAGCATTCTCGAGCACGGCGGCCAACTGGTCGCGGGATCTGATTGGCCTGTGACCACCGCGGACCCGTGGCTCGGGATGCACGTCGCCGTGAACCGGCAGCACCCGGACGGACACCCGGATCGCAACGCCCGTGTATTTGTGCCCGAGCAACGGCTGGAACTCGGCGAAGCACTGCGCGCCTATACACGCGGTGGGGCGGAAATCAACGGCTGGGATCACGAGCAAGGGGCGATCGTACCTGGCGCGATCGCCGATCTCGTGATCGTGGACCGAAACCCGTTCCTCGGGCCGATCGAGGAGATTGCAGCGACCACGACCGTCGAGACCTTCTCGCGCGGCCGATCGGTGTACCGCGCAGCTCAGGCGTCCTAGCTTCGCACTCCCGCCCTCTTTCGTCCCCGCACCACTTCCATACTCACGTCACATCCACCCCCATCCGCATGCATTGGAGCATCGATATGACCCGTTTCGCCCAGTTCTCACATCGCACTCGTCCCGTCACCGCGAGCGCAGCAGTCGTCGTGGCTGCCGGCCTCGTATTCGGACTCGCAGCTTGTGCCCCGCAAGCTGTGGAACCCACCGCTGATCGCCAGAGCGGCGTCGATGTCACGGAGCTCACCATCGACACGAGTGCAGCTGCGCTGCTCCCGAAGGACGTGGCCGAGGCGGGCACCCTCGTCGTCGGCGTCGACCCCACCTATGCGCCGAACGAGTTCAAAGATCCGAACGGCGCCCCCATCGGCTGGGAGATCGACCTGATCGATGCCGCGGCAGCCAAGCTCGGCCTCACGACGGACTACCGGGTCGCGAAGTTCGACAACATCGTGCCGAGCATCCTCGGCGAGAAATACGACCTCGGTCTTGGCGGCTACTACGACACGAAGAAGCGACAGGAAACGCTCGACATGATCGACTTCTTCGCGGCAGGCAACCAGTTCGCAGCCCCAGCGGACGCTCCGATCACCGACGAACTTGACGCGTGTGGCCTGAAAGTCGGGGCCCAGAACGGCGGCTCCGCCGCACTTGAGTATCTCCCGGCGCTGCAGGACCGCTGCGCCGACGCAGGCGAGGGAGCCATTGAGGTGCTGGGGTACGAGACACAGGACGAGCAGACTGCTGCACTCAAGCTGGGTCGCATCGAGGCCATGGTCTCCGATTCACCAGTGACAAGCTACGCCGTGAAGCTGAGCGAGGGCGAGTTTGTCGCGTCCCCAGTGTTCGATCAGATTCTCTCGGGCGCACCGGTCAACAAGGATCGCGGCGAGTTCGCCGAGGCCATGCGCTCTGCCATCCAAGGTCTGCTGGAAGACGGCACCTACAGCGAGATTCTCGAGTACTGGGGCGTTGAAGCGGGCGCAATCGACGAGATCACTATCAACGCGTCTGAGCAGTAGTGAGCCCGCGAGACACAGAGGAAGGCACACCCCAGATGACCACAGTCGCTCCAGCTCCCGGCATTCCGCCGGAACTGCGCATCCGCGCCGTGCGCGCCAGGCACCCGTGGCGCACCGTTGCCGCCATCGTGCTCCTGCTCGCGGTGCTCTCGTTCGTGCTCGATGCCTCAGGGCGCGAGGCTTACGACTGGGCGGCGTTCCGCACCTACATCTTCGATCAGCGCATCGTGCAGGCTGCAGGCGTCACCATCCAGCTCACGGTCTACGCGATGATCGGGGCGATCGTGCTCGGCGTTGCACTCGCCGTGATGCGGCAAAGCCCGAACAAGATTCTGGCGGCCATCTCGTGGGCCTTCATCTGGGTGTTTCGCGGCACCCCGGTGTACGTCCAGCTCGTGTTCTGGGGGCTGTTCACCACAATCTATAAGACCATCGACGTCGGGCTCCCGCTACAGGATCCGTGGTTTTCGGTTGGCACCGGCGATCTGCTCTCGCTGTTCTGGATCGCTGTGCTCGGCCTCGCCCTGAACGAGGCCGCGTATATGGCCGAGATCGTGCGGGCGGGTCTCCTCGCTGTTGACCCAGGTCAGGACGAGGCCGCTACCGCGCTCGGTATGAGCTGGGGACAGATGATGCGCAAGGTGATTCTGCCGCAAGCGATGCGCGTGATCATCCCGCCGACCGGCAACGAGGTGATCTCGATGCTGAAGACCACCTCACTCGTCACCGCCGTTCCCTTCAGCCTGGACCTGTACACCCGGTCGCGCGACATCTCTTCTGAGACGCTGAACCCGATTCCGCTGCTCCTGGTCGCCTCAGTCTGGTATCTCACGATCACGTCGGTTCTGATGGTGGGGCAGTACTTCCTTGAGCGCCGCTTCTCGCGTGGCCAGGTCCGCCGAGTGAGCCGCTCCGCGCGCGGCGAGGGCTCGAGTGACGGGGTGACGAAGACGATTTCGGTGGTGCCCGCCTTCGGGACGGACACCGGAGACGACACAGCCCAGAAGGGGGCGACGCTGTGAACGAATTTATGGTCGAAGCTGAGCACGTGCACAAGACCTACGGGGAAAACCACGTGTTGCGTGGGATCTCCATGCAGGTGCGGCCAGGCGAAGTGAGCTGCCTCCTCGGCCCCTCCGGCTCAGGCAAATCGACGTTCTTGAGATGCATCAACCGGCTTGAGACGATTGAGGGGGGCAAGATCCTCGTCGACGGTGAACTGGTGGGATTCAGAGAGCGCAACGGCAAGCTGCAGGAGCTCACGGCGTCCGAACTCGCCGCGCAGCGACGCGACGTCGGCATGGTGTTCCAGCGCTTTAATCTTTTCCCGCATCTCACAGCCCTTGAGAACATTGTGTGTTCACCCGTCATGGTGAAGGGCGAACGGAAAGATGTGGCCACGGCGCACGCACGCGAGCTGCTTGACCAGGTGGGGCTCTCCGAGAAGGCACACGCCTACCCGAGTGAACTCTCGGGCGGGCAACAGCAGCGCATCGCAATCGCGCGTGCACTGGCGATGCGGCCGAAACTCATGTTGTTCGACGAGCCAACGAGCGCGCTTGATCCCGAGCTTGTCGGCGAGGTGCTCGAAGTGATGCAGCAGCTCGCCGCGAGCGGGATGACCATGATCGTGGTGACTCACGAGATCGGGTTCGCGCGAGAAGTGGCTGACACGGTGACCTTCATGGACGAGGGCGTCGTCGTCGAGCAGGGAGCTCCGGACGAGGTGCTGGGACACCCCCGCGAGGCACGCACCCGAGACTTTCTCTCAAAGGTGCTGTGACGAAATGGGCGGCTGCGTTGCAGCGGCCGCCCATTTATCGCATCTGGGGAACGCCGCACAAGGGCTTGCACTGCTCCGGTATGGCCCCGGTAGGGTTGGTACTCCATCAGGGTGACACTCGCCCAACCTCTGGGGGTGCTTCGTGATCGAATTTGAACACGTGACGAAGACCTATGCCGGTGGCGCTGAGGCCGTCAGCGATTTCTCCTGCGTCGTGCCATCGCATCGCACCGTCGCGTTCGTCGGATCCTCTGGTTCAGGGAAAACGACGCTGCTTCGCATGGTGAACCGGATGGTGGAGCCCACTTCGGGCCGCGTGCTCATTGATGGCGAGGACGTGCGCTCCCGGAATCCGGTAGAGCTGCGCCGTTCTATCGGCTACGTGCTGCAGCATGGCGGACTGCTGCCGCATCGCACGGTGATCGATAACGTGGCCACCGTTCCGGTGCTCACTGGGCTCTCTCGCCGCGCGGCACGCTCCGAAGCAGGGGCGCTGCTCGAGCGCGTCGGGCTCGACCCCGCGCTCGGCGCGCGCTACCCAGCCCAGCTTTCCGGCGGACAGCAGCAGCGCGTCGGAGTGGCCCGCGCGCTCGCCGCCGACCCAAATATTCTGCTCATGGACGAGCCGTTTGGTGCCGTCGATCCGATTGTGCGCCGCGAGTTGCAGGGCGAGCTCGTGCGGCTCCAATCGGAGCTTGGCAAGACCATCGTGTTCGTGACACACGATATCGACGAGGCGTTCCTGCTCGGCGACGAGGTGATCGTGCTTGCCGCAGGCGGGCGCATCGCCCAGCGCGGCACTCCGGCTGAGATCTTGAGCAACCCGGCCAACGACTTTGTGCGTGAGTTCGTGGGTGCCGACCGAGCTGAGCGGCGGCTGCACGTTGCTGAAGTTGCGGGCCGCACCCTCGCGCTCGATGAGACCGGGCGCCCGGTGGGAGTGCTGGCCACGTGAATTGGCCGCTCGCCAATCTGCGGGTGATCCTTGAAGCAGCCGGGGATCACTTACTGCTGAGTGTGCCCGCAATTGTGCTCAGCGTGCTGATCGCCATCCCGATCGGGCGCCTTGCATTCCGTGCTCCGAGACTCGGCCGCCCGCTGCTGTCCGTCGCAGCACTGGCCTATGCGATCCCAGCGCTGCCGCTTCTCATTCTGATCCCCACACTGCTCGGAACTCCGCTGCGCTCCTGGCAGACGATGGTTATCGCGCTCACCGTCTACGGCGTCGCACTGCTCGTGCGCACTGCCTGTGATGCCTTCGCTGCAATCGACCCGCAATTGCGTGACGCTGCCGTGGCCGTGGGGTACTCGCCGCGTGCGATGTTCTGGCGGGTTGACCTGCCGCTCGCAATCCCCGTACTGATCTCCGGGATCCGGGTCGTGACCGTGTCCACCATCAGCCTCGTGACGATCGGGGCGCTGATCGGAGTACCGAGTCTGGGAACACTCCTGACCGACGGTTTCCAGCGTGGAATTGCGGCCGAAATCTGGAGCGGCGTCATTGCGACCGTCGTGCTCGCGCTGCTGCTTGACGCAGTGGTGCTCGGGATCGGTCGTGCGCTCACGCCGTGGACGCGACGGGCGACGGCGTCAGCGCAGCATGAGGTCGCAGTTCCCACCGGATCCTCCGAGGCGGCATCCGCGGAGGTCTCGTCATGAATCTGTTCATCGACGCGTGTGCGTGGCTCGCGGATCCGGAGCACTGGGCCGGACCGAGCGGGATCCCGATCCGTACCCTGCAGCATCTCGGAGTGACGCTGCTCGCCCTGGTCATCGCCAGCGCGATTGCGCTGCCGCTCGGGGTGCTGATCGGGCACACTCGGCGCGGAGCCGGGATCATCGGCGGATTCACCGGTGCAGCGCGTGCGCTCCCGACACTCGGCCTGTTGACGCTGTGCGGGCTCTGGCTCGGAATTGGTCTCGGCGCGCCGCTCCTCGCACTCACCGTGCTCGCCATCCCGTCACTGCTCGCTGGCGCTTATGCCGGCGTGCAGGCGGTCGACCCAGTGATCCCGGAGGCTGCCAGCGCGGTGGGTTTCAGCCCGGCGCAGGTGATCCTCCGCGTCGAGCTCCCGCTCGCGCTTCCCGTGCTCATCGGAGGTATTCGCGCGGCCGTGTTGCAGGTGGTCTCCACCGCCACGCTCGCGGCGTACACCGCAGATCTGGGGCTCGGACGCTATCTCTTCACCGGTCTCAAAGCGCGCGATTATCCGCAGATGCTCGCTGGCGCTCTGCTCGTCGTCGCCCTCACTCTGCTGCTCGAACTCCTGCTGGCCGCGTGGCAGCGCGCAGCCACGCGGAGATTTACCCGCCCCACTGGGAGTAACCGTGCTGAGGCGGACCGGCCTGACGGTCCTGACGGCTCTGACCGCGTTGACCGTGCTGAACGCCCATCCCTGACTCACACCGCTTCGCCCTGACCGACCGAGAGGACACCATCATCATGCGTCGTCGCACCATCGCTCTATCCACTGCCCTGCTCGCGGGGGCCCTCGCTCTGTCCGGTTGCGCGAGCGGCGATCCGCTCGCCGATTCTGGCGGCGAGACCCCGACGAGCGGGGAACCCCTCGTCATCGGGTCGCAAGACTACTACTCAAACGAGATCATCGCTGAGATCTACGCACAGGCGCTCGAAGCTCAGGGAGTCGAAGTGGAGCGCGAGTTCCGCATTGGCCAGCGCGAGGTCTACTTGCCAGAGCTCGAGGCGGGCAAGATCGACTTGTTCCCGGAGTACACGGGCAATCTGCTGCAGTACTGGGAGCCAGACACCGAGGCACGGCTCTCCGATGACGTGTACACGGCTCTCGACGCTGCGACACCTGACGGGCTCCGCGTGCTCGCGCAGTCCCCCGCGACGGATCAGGACGCGTACACGGTGACCGCTGACTTTGCGAAGCAGTGGCAACTCACGGATATCGACGACCTCGCCAAGGTCGACACGAAGCTCACTCTCGGCGGCAATTCCGAGGCCGAAACACGGCCATACGGCCCGGCTGGCCTTGCCCAGACGTACGGGATCGAAGGGGTGGGGTTCACCCCGATCGAAGATGGCGGCGGGCCGCTCACGGTGAAAGCGCTGCAGGACAATTCCATTCAGCTCGCGATCATCTACACCGCGGACCCGAGCGCAGCTGAAAACGATCTCGTGGCGCTGAACGACACGAAGGGGATTTTCCTCGCATCGCACGTCGTGCCGCTCGCGAGCGACCGGGTCGATGATGCCGCCGCGAAAATCATCGACAGCGTGAGCGCCGCAATGACGCCGGCAGATCTGCTTGAGCTCAACGCACGCAGCGTTGGGGAAGAGCTGCCAGCCGCGCAGATTGCGGGCGATTGGCTTGCAGAGCAGGATCTGGCGTAGCACGGTGGAAACGCGCGTCGACCTCGCGATCATTGGATCTGGATCCGGCAACACCCTGATCTCGCCCTACTGGGACAACAAACGAGTGGCGATCGCCGAGTCTGGGGTGTTCGGTGGTACCTGCCTCAATGTCGGGTGCATCCCGACCAAGATGCTCGTGCGGCCGGCGACGCTCGCGCGCACTCCAGAGGAGGCCGCGCGGCTCGGCATCACGATGCACACAGAGGGCGCGGATTGGCCGGCGATCCGGGATCGCGTGTTCGGGCGCATCGACGCCGTATCAGCGGCTGGCGAGCGCTACCGCAGAGATGAACAGGAGCACGTGCAGCTCATCTCGCAAGAGGTCCGGCTCGATGGGCCACACGCGTTTGTTTCCGTCGACGGCACCCGCGTGGAGGCTGAGCAGCTCGTCATCGCCGCAGGCTCGCGGGCACTCCTCCCCGACATCCCCGGCATCGACTTGCCTCAGGTGCACACCTCCGACACCGTGATGCGGATCCCCGAGTTGCCTGGCCGAGTGCTCGTGATTGGCGGCGGAGCGATCGCGAGTGAGTTCGCTGCGGTCTTCTCTGGCCTGGGTTCCGCGGTGACGCAGGTGCACCGCGGGCCGCGGCTGCTCTCGCACTCCGACGTGGAGATTTCGGAGCGCTTCACCGCGGTCGCTGGCGGGCACTGGGAGCTGCGGCTTGAGCGCACCGTCGCGCGCTTGGATCCGGATCCCGCCGGTGGCGTGATCGCCGAGCTCAGCGGAGGCGGCCCTGCCGATGAACGGGTGAGCGCCGATCTCGTACTCGTCGCCCTGGGGCGACGCCCGAATTCGGATCGGGTTGGCGCCGCCGAGGCGGGTCTCGATCTCCACGAAGACGGCCGGCTCGTCGTGGATGAGTACCAGCGGGTGCTTTCGGGCGGCACACCAGTGCCGGGAGTCTATGCACTCGGGGACGTCTGCACTCCGCTGCAGCTCAAACACGTGGCCAACCGCGAAGCCCGCGTCGTGGCGCACAACCTGGAGCACCCCGGTGGACTGCGGGCAGCCAGTCGCGATGCGGTGCCCGCAGCGATCTTCAGTGACCCCGAGGTCGCGGAGGTCGGATTGACCGAAGCGGAAGCCATCGCGCAGTTCGGCGCGGAGCGGGTTACCGCGTACACACAGGACTACGGAGACACCGCCTACGGATGGGCAATGGAGGATCGCACGGGCCTGGTTAAAGTTGTCGCCGATCGCAGCGACGGCCGCATCCTCGGCGCGCACGTCGTGGGGTATCAGGCATCGAACCTGATCCAGGTCGCGGTGATGGCGATGAGCTTTGGCATCGACGCGTACACGGCCGCGCGAGGACAATACTGGATCCACCCGGCGCTGATGGAGGTTGTGGAGAACGCGCTGCTCGGTCTCGATGTGCCGCACGGGGAACCGGCGCCGCTGTGAGTGGGCGGCGTAGTGCGGTGTTCAGGGGGCAGGTTCCTCGGACCGGGCGTACAGTGACGTCATGAGCACCAGAGTCGAGACGATCGAGTTTCTCACCGATCAGCTGAGCGCGCTGCCGAACATCCGCACGCGCAGCATGTTCGGTGAGTACGGCATGTACTGCGATGAGAAAGTCGTGGCGTTCATCTGCGATGACACGCTGTTCGTGAAGCCGACCGACGCCGGGCGCGAGTACCTCGGCACGCCAGACGAGGCGCCGGCCTATCCAGGCTCGAAACTGTACTTCCGCATTGACGGTGACCGCTGGGAAGATCGCGAGTGGCTCGCGGGCCTCATCGACTGCACCGCCGCAGCGCTGCCAGCTCCGAAACCCAAGGCGCCGCGAAAGCCGAAAGCTGCTTCACAAGCCGCGCCGAAGCGCGAGTTCTGAACTCAGTTCCCCGCGAGCAGCGCGGGGAACACGTAGTCCGTGTTGAGCGGTGCCATGTCCCCCCGCGCTATCGCGGGATCGATCCACTCCAGGTGCTCGATCTCCGCGCGGGGCTGGGCGTGTGCTGCGCCTGAAACGAGCGGGTGCTCGAACACTGTGGCCTCCACCACGTGACCCGGCTCATTCGCAGCGGTTGCGCGGAAGATGCCAAGCTCGCGCAGGCTGGCGGGATCGAGTGTCAGCCCGAGCTCCTCTGCGAACTCACGCACGGCTGTGGTCCGCGCATCCTCACCGGGCTCGTGTTTGCCCCCGGGCAACATCAGCGCCGACGTACCGCGCTTGCGCACGTTCAGGACGCGGCCGTGGTCGTCGCGCATCACAACGGCGCTGACTCGAATGGTGCGATCAGTGTGGGTCATCGTTCCTCCGCGTAGTCCGGGGCTGGCGGCAGTTCGAAGAACTCCTCAAGCGTGGTGGTGCCCTCCAACGCGAGCTGCGCTGCGAGCTCTGGCCCGACATAGCGGAAGTGCCACGGCTCCGGCATGAAGCCGGTCACTGACTCTTTGCCGGTCGGGTAGCGCACGATGAAGCCGTGCGCCGCGGCGTGCTCGGCGAGCCAAGCGCCAGCGGGCGTCTCGCCAAAGCATGCCGCCAGGTAGCAGTCGCCGTGATCGTCGAGGTCGATGACGAGTCCGGTTTGATGCTCTGAATGGCCGGGGCGGGCAGAGTATGTGTCTGCGGCCTCCCGGCCGTCGCGGGCGACATAGCCGGAGTAGAGTCCCACCTGGGTCGCGTAGTCCCGGTACGCACTGATGATGCGGACGCTGTGTCCCGCCTCGGCTGCCGCAGCGATCAGGCTCTCCGCCGCGCGGGCGGCCGGCTCTCTGAGTGGTTGGGAAAACTCGTTCTCGACGCCGACGGGCATGTCGAGATCCTGCGGTGCGAAATCGACGGGGGAGAGCGGTCGGAGCTTATTACTCACGACCCAGAGAGAGGTCGGATCGTCGATCGAGTACGCAGCGCGATCAAAGGCAGGCGGCGTGGGAGTCGCGGTCGCAGTCGGTGCCGGCGTCGACGGTTGCGTTGCGGGAGTCTCACTCGGCCGGGGTGCCTCCGGTTCCGGTGCGCACGCGGTGAGGCCGCTTGCGAGCGCGAGGGCGGTGCCGCAGGCGAGCAGCGTGGATCCGCGGTGCGAACGAGAGAACATGGCCTTCAGCCTAGAGGAGATGCGAGAACCGGAACTGGAGCCCCGGCTAGGCTGAATGTATGACGGACAGTAGCGAGGCACGTGGTGGCGTATCGCGGCGCAGAAAACTGACGATCGCGATCATCGTGGTGGCTATCGTGCTCGTCGGCGGTGGCGCGGCAGCCGCGTTCTGGCTCGCCCCCCAGCCCAAGCCCGCGGCTGAGGCTGCTCCCACGCCAAGCCCCTCCGCAACCCCGACTCCGACCGTGACGCCAACGCCTCCGCCGTCGGAAGACGACGCGATCAGCGTGATCGCGATGGGGGATATGCTGCCGCACGATTCTGTGAACGCGAACGCGCTTGGCGCGGACGGGGCCTACAACTACGCGCAGTTCTTCTCCGGGATTCAGAGTCAGCTCGATGCGGCTGATGTGACGTTCTGCAACCAAGAAGTGCCGAGCGCCGGAGTTGAGTTTGGTATCAGCGGATACCCCACTTTTAACGCGCCGGCGGAGTTCGCGCGCGACCTCCGGGAGGGCGCCGGCTGCGATCTCGTAAACACCGCCACAAACCACACGGCAGACAAGGGGACGGCGGGAATCGCCGCCACCCGCGGGGTCTGGGATGGGCTGACGCCAGCAATCGTCTCCGGGGCAAATCGGGACGCGGCGGAGCAGCGCGCGGTCACGGTGTTCGAGGAGCAGGGCGTCAAGATCGCGCTGGTGTCGTTCGCCGAGTATTCGAATGCCCCCATCGATGGAGTCTCGCTCAACATGATGGGTGACACTGCACTTGTCACCGAGTTGCTCACCGAGGCACGTGCGGCGGCCGACGTTGTGATCGTCTCGGCACACTGGGGAACTGAAGACTCACACGAGGTGAACGACGCTCAGCGCGCGTTCGCTCAGCAGGTCGCCGATCTTGGTGCAGACGTGGTTGTGGGCACCGGGCCGCACGTGCTGCAGCCGGTCGCCTGGCTCGACCGTGTCTCGGGTGGTCGCACGCTCGTGTGGTACTCAATCGGCAATATGCTGAACACGCAGCTAGAGCTCGATCAACGCACCGGAGTCATCGCCGGGTTCACCTTGGACCGTGACGATGCTGGGGCAGTGCAGGTCACGAAGCCAACCGCAATGCTGACCTATATGCACTACGACTGGACTGCTGAGCAAGAGGCGGCGAACGATCTGCTCGCACGCACGAATTTGTCCATCACACCGCTCGCCGGGGCGGACGCGCTCCTGCAGACCACCCGCTTCGGCGTGAGCGCCGCCGATCAGCTGGCGGCATCGAGCGCGATCCTGGGTCCAGACGTGACCGTGGTGGCTGAGTAACAGAGTCGGGGCTACGCCAGAGCGCTGCCAGGCTCCGTTTCCGCGCCGGAGGCCGATGAGAGCTCGCTGTACGCCTGAGCGCCGAGCCGATCCGCGATGACTGGGAACTCTCGTCGCACCTCGGCAACTCGGTTCGGAACAAGCTCCACGATCCGCACTTCTTCACCGTCGCCGCACTCCGCAAGAATTGTTCCCGAGGGATCAACGATGCGGCTGAACCCGCCAAGTTCCGTCTCGCTCTGCTGGCCGCACGCGTTCACCGCAACAACCCACACCTGATGCTCGACCGCGCGCGCCTGGGTGAGCAGTCGCCAGTGTTCCCGCCGCGCTGCAGGCCAGGCAGCTGGCACGATGACAGCCTCGGTGCCGCGGCTGCTGAGCTCCTGCCAGAGGCCGGGGAAGCGGAGATCGTAGCAGGTCGTGCTCGCGGTCAGTCCGAGCACGCTCGGCACCACGCTGAGTGTCGCGCCGGGGGTGAGCAGCTCCGACTCGAGCGACTGATAGCCGAACACGTGAATCTTGCGGTAGATCTGGGCAATCCGCCCGGCAGCGTCAACGAGCACCGCGGTGTTGTGTAGCGTGCCGCTCGGATCCCGCTCGACAATGCTGCCCAGGTGGATCGCGGCGCCCAGCTGCACTGCGACCCGTCGTGCCATGGTGACAGTCGGGCCGGCGAGTGTCTCCGAGAGTTCCGCGTACCGGTCGAAGGCGAAGTAGCCTGCGCTCCAGAGCTCAGGCAGGACGTAGAGGTCCGCGCCAGGATGAGCGAGCAGCAGGCGCTCGACGCGCTCGATCCTGGCACCCTGCGACTCCTCATCGGGGCTCGCGAGCTGCACGAGCGCGATGCTGCGGGGGGCTGACTGCTCTGGTGCGTGCGACATGCCCCCACCCTACTCGGGCGGCTCAGGCGGATTCACGTCTTCGTGCGGCACAATGGCACCATGAGTATCGACACCGCCGAACTGCCGGATCCCGAGGGCCCTGAGGATCGTCCGGCGCCCGCGGGCAACCCCGGCTGGTTGAGTGACGATGAGCTCGAGTTCGTGCGCGGGCGGATGCCGATCCTGTACGTGGAGGCCGTGCCAGTGCGCCTCGACGGGCTCGGCAAGGTGATCGAGGTGGGCCTGCTGCTGCGCAGCACCCCAGACGGCGTGATGACACGCGCGTTTGTCTCCGGTCGCGTGCGGTTCGGCGAGCCGCTGCGCGAGGCGCTGTTTCGGCACCTCGAAGATGATCTCGGCCCGATGGCGTTCCCACAGATGCCGACCGCGCTGCTCCCGGCGCAGGTGGCAGAGTACTTCCCGCTGCCCGGGATCTCCGCGTTTGTCGATGAGCGGCAGCACGCCGTCTCGCTTGTGTACGTTGTCCCGGTGACGGGCACGTGTAATCCGCGGCAGGATGCTCTCGAGGTGACGTGGATGTCGCCGGAGGAAGCACTGTCGCCCGACACGCTCTCCGAACTCGGTGGTGGTCGCGGCAGCCTGCTGCGGCAGGCGCTCGCAACTGTCGGCTGCTGACGCCTGCCGGTGCCTGCTGAAGCCAGCCGGTGCCTGCGGAACTACTCAATGGAGCGTGCGGGCTCGTGCGCTGATACGTGGGTGTGCGCCGACGCGCGGGTGTGCGCCGACGCGCGAGCGAATGAGCTAGCTCCTGCGCTCCCATGCAATGACGTGGCGGGGCGAGAACCCCCGCGCGCACGCGCCGCATGACGTGACTCTGGTGGGCGCTCGGAAGCGATAGTGGGAGTGCCCAGCGGGGCACGCACCCACCCACGGCGCGCGCTCGTGGGCGATCTCGCCGTCGTGTGTGCGCCCGCCGACGTAGCCGATCTCCGCTGCAACCCGCTTCCAGGCTGGCCCGTGAGCGGCCCTCGGGCCTGCCATCGCGTGTGCCACCTCGTGCAACAGGGTCTGATGCACCTCGTCATCATCGAATTTCTCTGCGAGGTAGCGTGACACGGTGATGCGGTGGTCGGTGTAGTTGCAGAGCCCGGCGCGCCGCTTCGCGTTGTCGAAACCGAAACTCCACACTTCGGGGTCCAGATGCATTCGGATGAGCGCGTCAGCCCAAACGCGCACCCGGGCCAGATCAGCCACGCTCGAAGAGCTCCCGCGCCGGTGCAGGCGAATCCACTGCTGTCGCGTCGGTGACTGGGCGGCCACCGCGGCTCAGCTCGGCGAACTCGCGGCCGACGAGCATGCGGGCGGGGTGCGGGCCTCCCGCGAGCAGCCGTGGGAGCCAGTCCAGCGTCTCAAGATCGTCATCTGTGGCGACAAACACCACGTTGCCGAAGCGTCGTCCTTTGATCACTTGCGGTTCTGCGATTGCGGCGACCGAGGTGAAGAGGTGATCAAGCGTCGCGGCCTGGCCGCGCACGAACGGCAGGCCTGCGCCGTCCGCCGCATTCACGACCACGAGCCCGCCGGGGGCGAGCAACGGTCGGATGAGCTCGTAAAACTCGGTGCTGGAGACGTGGGCCGGAGTTTGTGCGCCAGCGAAGATGTCGACGACGACGAGGTCCATCGCGCCGCGCATGCCCTCGGGCAATCTGTCAAGCACCTCACGGGCATCGCCGCGACGCACCCGAATGCTTGCCCGCTTGGGCAGCGGCGCGGCCGCGCGCACGAGATCGACGAGGTCGCCCTCGAGTTCGATCACCTGCTGCCTGCTGCCCGGTCTGGTCGCCTCCACGTAGCGCGGGAGGGTGAATGCGCCGCCTCCAAGGTGCAGGGCGGAGATCGGCTGGCCAGGCGTCTTGAACAGGTCGATGACGTGACCGATTCGGCGGATGTACTCGAAGAACAGCTCGCTCGGATCCGGGATATTGACGTGCGACTGCGGGGTCCCGTCGACGACCAGTTGTACCGCGCCCGGCACCCAGCGGTCCGCTTCGATTGCGGCCGTGAGACCGGAGCTGAGGGTGATCGGGTCAGGCAGGTTCATGACGCAGGCCAGAAACCGCGGGCCGAACTACGCACGGGCAAGCCCCAGCTCGTCGATCTTGCGCTGCAGATCGGCGTTCGATGGCTCGACCTGGTGGCTGCGGTCGGGGAACAAGATCACGGGGATGTTTGTACGACCACTGATGTCCTTGGCGACGTCAGCCGCTGCGGGATCCTGCACGAGATCGACGTATCGGTACTCCACGCCAGCGCGATCCAGCACGATCTTGGCGCGCCGACAATCGCCGCACCAGTCTGCTCCGAACATCACGGTTTCCTGCGGGGCCGCTGCGTCGGCGTTGTGCGCTCCTGCGGGGGTGGAATCAACGGGCTCGTTCATGCCCGCAATGATACGCCGGATTGTGGCGCATTCTGCTGGATTCCGCGGTGGGCGATCACTCGCTGGAGGGGCACTCAGCGGGGTCCCGGAGAGCGGAGCGCGGTGATGTCTCGACGGAACCAGAAGCGGCGTGCCAGAATCGCGAAGCACGCACCGAGCAAGGCCCCGGCGACGGTGTCGGTGAGCCAGTGCACGTGCAGCGCGGTTCGGCTCCACATCATCAGCACGATCCACCCGATCCCGGCAGCCCAGGCCCAGCGCACGGCTGCGCGGGGGACCTCGTCCGCCGCCGCAACCACGAGAATGAGGGAAATCGCGAGGGCTGCTGCACCGAGTGAGTGTCCAGAAGGGAACGAGCTGCCGTGCGAGGCATAGAGCTGATCCCATGGGCGGGGGCGCAACACGATTGCTTTCAGGGTCTCTGAAGCGATGACCCCGAAAAGCATGGCCGTCGCGACCGCAGCCGCGTCGCGCGGCCTGCGTAGGGCGAGCAGCAGCGCTGCGGCAATCGCCGCGCACGCCGCTGCGCCAACTCCACCGCCGATCTCTGCGAAGAATATGGCGATCGCGGACGGGGCGGAGCCGCGGCTCACCGCGGCGGTGCCATGCCACCACTCATCGGGGCCGAGCGGCCCGATCGTACCGCCGATGACAAATCGCAGCGTGAGTCCGAACGCGACGACGAGCAGAATGCCGAGCACCGCCCACGGTGTCGCAGTGCGGACGCCCGCGGCAACCCGCGCTCGGGATGACACTGCTGGGGATCGAGTCATCCCGCTACGATAGTCGCGCCGCGCATCGGTTCCCAGAGAAAGTCGTGTGCGGGGTCTCCGCCCGGCGCGGCTTCGGGGAGGCTGGGCACTCCCGGCCCGGCAGCTCACCGTTGTTCCGAGGAAATTCGTCCGGATCGTCGCTAGACAGCGGCCCGAATGCCTGGTAGGTTCGATAGTTGCACTACGGACACCTGTGCGCCTGCAAATAGCGGTGGGCCCCGGGAGCTGGCGCGAAAGCGCAGATGAGCCTCGATCACGTGTTTCGGTAGCTACGCAACTCTCGCAAGACCAGGTCAACCGGCCCGACGGGGCCCACGGAGGTAGTTTCCTTGGCTGCTGCGCGCAACGCATCGTCATCCACCCAACCGAAGAACGGTCGCAACCATCAGCGACTTTCCTTCGCCAAGATTTCCGACACACTGTCGGTGCCGAATCTGCTGGCACTGCAGCTTGAGAGCTTTGATTGGCTCGTCGGCAACGATGTCTGGAAGGAGCGCGTCATTGAGGCCCAGGCCCAAGGACGCGACGACATCGCACTGAAGAGTGGTCTGGAGGAGATCTTCGACGAGATCTCCCCGATCGAGGACAACGCTGGCACCATGCAGCTGTCGTTCGAGAACCCGATCCTCGACGAGCAGAAGTTCACCATCGAGGAGTGCAAGGAGCGCGGCAAGACGTACGCAGCTCCGCTGTACGTCGAGGCGGCCTTCTACAACACCGAGACTCAGGTGCTGAAGAGCCAGACGGTCTACATGGGCGATTTCCCCATCATGACCGACAAGGGCACGTTCATCATCAACGGCACCGAGCGCGTCATCGTGTCGCAGCTGGTTCGAAGCCCCGGCGTCTACTTCGATCGCGCACAGGAGAAGACCTCCGATAAGGACGTCTTCACCGCTCGCGTGATCCCGAGCCGCGGTGCGTGGCTCGAGTTCGAGGTCGACAAGCGCGATCAGGTCGGTGTTCGCATCGACCGCAAGCGCAAGCAGTCGGTCACGGTCTTCCTCAAGGCGCTCGGCATGACGAGCGAGGAGATCCTCGAGGAGTTCGCCGGCTACGAGTCGATTGCACTCACCCTGGAGAAGGACGGCATCCTCACCCAGGAAGAGGCCCTCAAGGATATCTACCGCAAGCAGCGTCCGGGCGAGCAGGTCGCCATTGAGGCAGCGCGTGCGCTGCTCGACAACAGCTACTTCAACGCGAAGCGTTACGACCTGGCAAAGGTGGGTCGCTACAAGATCAACCGCAAGCTCGGGATCGACGCTCCGATCACGGACTCGGTGCTCTCGCTCGAGGACATTGTCTCGACGATCAAGTACCTCGTGGGCCTGCACGCCGGCACGGAGACCATGCCTGGTGTCCGCGATGGCCAGCCGATCGACGTCCGCCTCGATATCGACGACATCGATCACTTCGGCAACCGTCGTATCCGCGCCGTTGGCGAGCTCATCCAGAACCAGGTCCGCACGGGCCTGAGCCGGATGGAGCGTGTCGTGCGTGAGCGTATGACCACGCAGGACATTGAGGCGATCACGCCGAACACCCTGATCAACACGCGTCCCGTGCTGGCCGCGATCAAGGAGTTCTTCGGCACGTCGCAGCTGTCGCAGTTCATGGATCAGAACAACCCGCTCGCGGGTCTGACCAACAAGCGCCGCCTCTCCGCGCTCGGCCCCGGTGGCCTCTCGCGTGACCGCGCAGGCGTTGAAGTGCGAGACGTGCACCCGTCCCACTACGGCCGCATGTGCCCGATTGAGACCCCGGAAGGCCCGAACATTGGCCTGATCGGCGCACTCGCGACGTTCGCCCGCATCAACGCGTTCGGTTTCATCGAGACCCCGTACCGCCGAGTGCTCGACGGTAAGGTCACCGATCAGGTGGATTACCTCACCGCGCACGAAGAGGACGAGTACCTCATCGCGCAGGCTGGCGCTCCGCTCACCAAGGACGGCAAGTTCTCGGAGAAGCAGGTGCTCGCACGCCCCCGTGGCTCCGAGGTGATCCTGGTCGACGCCGGGCGCGTTGACTACATGGACGTCTCGCCGCGCCAGATGGTGTCGGTCGCGACCTCGCTCATTCCATTCCTCGAGCACGACGATGCGAACCGCGCGCTCATGGGCGCCAACATGCAGCGTCAGGCCGTGCCGCTCGTCCGTTCCGAGTCGCCAGTTGTCGGCACCGGTATGGAGGGCTACGCAGCGATCGACGCCGGTGACGTGGTCACCGCTGCGAAGTCCGGTGTGATCGCTGATGTCTCGGCAGACGTCGTCACCATCCAGGAGGATGAGGGCGGCACCAAGAGCTACTTCATGCGCAAGTTCGACCGCTCCAACCAGGGCACGAACTACAACCACCGCGTCATCGTGAAGGCGGGCGAGCGGATCGAAGCAGGCGAGGTCATCGCTGACGGTCCCGCAACGGAGAACGGCGAGCTCGCGCTCGGCAAGAACCTCCTCGTCGCATTCATGTCCTGGGAGGGTCACAACTTCGAGGACGCGATCATCCTGAGCCAGAACCTGGTGAAGGACGACACGCTCTCCTCGATTCACATCGAGGAGTACGACGTCGATGCGCGTGACACCAAGCTCGGCAAGGAAGAGATCACCCGTGATCTCCCCAACGCGAGCATGGAAGCACTGAAGGATCTCGACGAGCGCGGCATTATCCGCATCGGCGCAGAGGTCACCCCCGGTGACATCCTCGTCGGCAAAGTCACGCCGAAGGGCGAGACCGAGCTGAGTGCAGAGGAGCGTCTGCTCCGCGCGATCTTCAACGAGAAGAGCCGCGAGGTGCGCGACACGTCGCTGAAGGTGCCCCACGGCGTCTCCGGAACGGTCACGTCCGTCAAGGTCTTCGACGCGGAGAACGACAATGACGACGAGCTCGGCTCGGGTGTCAACCAGCGCGTTGTCGTCTACATCGCTCAGAAGCGCAAGATCACCGAGGGCGACAAGCTTGCTGGCCGTCACGGCAATAAGGGCGTCATCTCGAAGATTCTGCCCGTTGAGGACATGCCGTTCCTCGCCGACGGTACCCCCGTCGACGTGATCCTGAACCCGCTGGGCATCCCGGGCCGAATGAACTTCGGTCAGGTGCTTGAGATCCACCTCGGGTGGATCGCGAAGCAGGGCTGGAAGGTTGACGGATCCCCTGAGTGGGCTGCCAAGCTCTCGCAGCAGGCGCTCGAAGCCGCTCCGAACACGAAGGTTGCGACTCCAGTGTTCGACGGCGCTTCCGAGGCCGAGATCGCGGGTCTGCTCGACTCGACGCTCGAGACCCGCGACGGCGACCGCCTGATCGGATCCAGCGGCAAGACGCGTCTGTTCGATGGCCGCTCAGGTGAGCCGTACCCGTACCCCGTCTCGGTGGGATACATGTACATCCTGAAGCTGCACCACCTGGTCGACGACAAGATCCACGCGCGTTCTACGGGTCCGTACTCGATGATCACGCAGCAGCCGCTCGGCGGTAAGGCTCAGTTCGGTGGCCAGCGCTTCGGTGAGATGGAAGTGTGGGCGCTCGAAGCCTACGGCGCCGCATACGCGCTGCAGGAGCTCCTCACGGTCAAGTCCGACGATATCCTCGGCCGCGTCAAGGTGTACGAGGCGATTGTCCGCGGTGAGAACATTCCGGAGCCGGGCGTGCCCGAGTCATTCCGCGTTCTCCTCAAGGAAATGCAGTCGCTCTGCCTGAACGTTGAGGTGCTCAACGCTGATGGCCAGGCCGTCAGCCTGCGCGACAACGACGATGAGGCCCACCGCACGGCAGAAGAGCTGGGTATTAACCTCTCCAGCCGCTTCGAGACCTCGTCTATCGACGAGATCTAAGCCGCACCAGACGTTTAGTTACCAAGGAGAACATTTTGCTCGAGGGTACGAGTTTCAATGAGCTGCAGATCCGTCTGGCGACCGCTGACGACATCCGCAGCTGGTCATTCGGCGAGGTCAAGAAGCCGGAGACCATTAACTACCGCACGCTGAAGCCGGAGAAGGACGGTCTGTTCGGCGAACAGATCTTCGGACCGAGCCGTGACTGGGAGTGCGCGTGCGGCAAGTACAAGCGCGTTCGGTACAAGGGCATCGTCTGTGAGCGGTGTGGTGTCGAGGTCACGAAGTCCTCGGTGCGCCGTGAGCGCATGGGCCACATCGAACTGGCTGCGCCTGTTACGCACATCTGGTACTTCAAGGGTGTCCCGTCACGCCTGGGCTACCTGCTCGATATGGCGCCGAAGGACCTCGAAAAGGTCATCTACTTCGCCGCGTACATGATCATCGATATCGATGAAGAGGGTCGCCACGAGGATCTCGGTGAGCTGGAGGCTGAGCTTCGGCTCGAGCTGAAGGCACTCGAGGACCAGCGTGACATCTCGATCGCGCAGCGTCAGCAGCAGGCCGAATCCGATCTCGCGGCGCTTGAAGCTGAAGGGGCGAAGGCGGATCAGCGCCGTCGCGCTGAAGCTTCCGCCGAGAAGGAAATGACCTCGATCCGCAAGGGCTTCGACGACGACATCGCTCGTCTGCAGCGCGTGTGGGAGGACTTCCGCAACCTGAAGGTTGGCGATCTCAAGCCGGAGGACGCTGTCTTCGCTGACCTCATGGACCGCTACGGCGATTACTTCGAGGCCTACATGGGCGCCGAGGCAATCAAGAAGCGGCTTGAGGCATTCGACCTGGCCGCTGAGAGCGAGACGCTGCACCTGCAGATCTCTGAGGGCAAGGGTCAGAAGAAGATCCGCGCCATCAAGCGCCTGAAGGTGGTGAGCTCCTTCCTGCAGACGGGCGCAAGCCCCGCTGCGATGGTCCTGGATGTCGTTCCGGTGATCCCGCCTGAACTGCGCCCGATGGTGCAGCTCGACGGTGGCCGCTTCGCGACCTCTGATCTCAACGATCTGTACCGCCGCGTGATCAACCGCAACAACCGCCTCCGTCGTCTGCTGGATCTCGGCGCTCCCGAGATCATTGTGAACAACGAGAAGCGCATGCTGCAGGAAGCTGTCGACGCACTGTTCGACAACGGCCGCCGCGGCCGTCCCGTCACGGGCACCGGCAACCGTGCACTGAAGTCCCTGAGCGACATGCTCAAGGGCAAGCAGGGCCGGTTCCGTCAGAACCTGCTCGGTAAGCGCGTTGACTACTCTGGCCGTTCGGTCATCGTGGTCGGCCCGCAGCTCAAGCTGCACCAGTGTGGCCTGCCGAAGCAGATGGCGCTCGAGCTGTTCAAGCCGTTCGTCATCAAGCGCCTGATGGATCTGTCGCACGCACAGAACGTGAAGGCGGCAAAGCGCATGGTGGAGCGTGCACGCTCCGAGGTCTGGGACGTGCTCGAGGAGATCATCCGTGAGCGCCCGGTGCTGCTGAACCGCGCACCGACGCTGCACCGTCTCGGCATCCAGGCGTTCGAGCCGCAGCTCGTTGAGGGCAAGGCGATCCAGCTGCACCCGCTCGTCTGCGCCGCGTTTAACGCTGACTTCGACGGTGACCAGATGGCTGTGCACCTGCCGCTGTCGGTTGAGGCGCAGGCCGAGGCCCGCGTGCTGATGCTCGCATCGAACAACATCCTGAAGCCGTCTGACGGCCGCCCGGTCACCCTGCCCTCGCAGGATATGATCATCGGCCTGCACCACCTCACCACGATCAAGCCCGATTCGATCGGCACCGGCCGTGCGTTTGGCTCGGTTGCCGAGGCAATCCTCGCAATGGACGAGGGCACGCTCGATCTCGGTGCGAAGATCAAGATCCGTCTCATCGGCTACACCGATGCCGAGGGCGTCACCTACGAGAAGCCCGTGCTCGTCGAGACCTCTCTCGGACGCGCGATCTTCAACGAGGCGCTCCCAGCTGACTACGTGTACTTCGAAGATGTCGCTGACAAGACCAGCCTGTCCGGTCTCGTCAACGATCTCGCGGAGCGCTACCCGAAGGTGGAGGTCGCTGCAACTCTCGACCGCATCAAGGACGCCGGCTTCCACTGGGCGTCGCGCTCGGGTGTGACCGTCGCTCTCTCGGATATCGTGACGCCGTCGAACAAGGCAGAGATCATTGCGGAGCACGAGAAGCGCGCCGCGAAGGTTCAGCGTGATTATGACCGAGGCATGATCCAGGATCGCGAGCGTCACAAGGCACTCGTCGAGATCTGGACGGAGGCGACCGATGAGGTTGCTGCCGCGATGCGCGAGGCGTTCCCGGCAGACAACACCATCTTCCGGATGGTCTCGTCTGGCGCACGTGGTAACTGGCTGCAGATCCGTAACATTGCGGGTATGCGTGGCCTGGTGTCGAACCCGAAGGGTGAGATCATCCCTCGCCCGATCATTAACTCGTACCGCGAGGGCCTGTCAGTTGCTGAGTACTTCATCGCGACTCACGGTGCCCGTAAGGGTCTTGCTGATACCGCGCTCCGTACCGCTGACTCGGGGTACCTGACCCGTCGTCTGGTGGACGTCTCGCAGGATGTCATCATCCGCGAAGAGGACTGTGGCACGCGACGTGGCCTCGACCTTCCGATCGCTGCTCCTGACGCCAATGGCGTGCTGGTTGGCGACGAGAACGTTGAGAACTCGGTCTACGCTCGCACACTCTCCTCTGAGGCAGTCGCTGCCGACGGCACCGTCGTCGCAACGGCTGGCGAGGATGTGGGCGACGTGCTCATCGACAAGCTCGTCACCGCTGGCATCACAGAGATCAAGGTGCGCTCCGTGCTCACCTGCGAGTCCGCTGTTGGTGTTTGCGCGACCTGCTATGGCCGCTCGCTCGCAACGGGCCAGCGTGTCGACATCGGTGAGGCCGTTGGCATCATCGCGGCACAGTCGATTGGTGAGCCGGGAACCCAGCTCACCATGCGTACCTTCCACACCGGTGGCTCGGCCTCGGCCGATGACATCACGCAGGGTCTGCCCCGCGTGCAGGAGCTCTTTGAGGCACGTACCCCCAAGGGTGCGTCCCCGATCGCCGAGGCCGCAGGCCGCGTCACGATCGAGGACACCGAGAAGAGCCGCCGCATCCTCCTCACGCCGGACGACGGCACCGAGGAGAAGGCGTACCCGGTGCTGAAGCGTGCAACGCTGATCGTGCAGGATGGCGATCACGTCGAGCTCGGCCAGCCCTTCCTGGCAGGAACGCTTGACCCGAAGGACATCCTCCAGGTCGGCTCCACCGAGAATGGCAAGCACATTCCGGGCGAGCGCGCGGTGCAGAAGTACCTCGTTGAGGGCGTCCAGGGCGTCTACCGTTCACAGGGTGTTCCGATCCACGATAAGCACATTGAGGTCATCGTGCGCCAGATGCTGCGGAAGGTCACCGTCGTCGATCACGGCGAGACCGAGCTGCTTCCAGGTGAGCTCGTCGACCGGGCCCGCTACCAGCGGATCAACCGTGAGGCGATCCTCGAGACCAAGCGTGCGGCAACGGCCCGCCCCGAGGTCATGGGTATCACCAAGGCGTCGCTCGCGACTGAGTCGTGGCTGTCGGCAGCCTCCTTCCAGGAGACCACCCGCGTCCTCACACAGGCTGCGATGGAGGGATCACGCGATCCGCTCATCGGTCTCAAGGAGAACGTCATCATCGGTAAGCTCATCCCGGCTGGTACCGGTCTGAGCACCTACCGGGATGTCAACGTTGAGGCAACTGAGGAGGCAAAGGCGGAGCGGTACCCGAACCGCCTGTTCGCCACCGAGGGCACCTTCGACGAGAACGATCTCTCGTTCGTTGACTTCGACAGCTTCACGGCTGACGAGTTCAACCCGGGCAACTACAGCTAAGGACTTGTCCTCAGCTCCGCTCGGAGCCTGAAACGGGCGCTCGCACTTTGGTGCGGGCGCCCGTTTTGCGTGTGTGGGCCACGTTGCGAGCTCTACGCGAGGCGAATTTGAGGGATCACTGGCGCGTGCTGCTGCCAAAAACGTAGCTTCCTTGTACCGTGGCAGCACAGAGAGTGTGTTTGGGGACCCAAGCGCCCGAACACCGACGAGAGGTGCTGCGATGAGCGAAGACCGCGAGACACCCCCTTCGAGGGCGGCGGCAACGCCGGAGACTTCCGGGACCCCTGGCGCCCCCGTTGCGGAGACGCTGGCGAGCGAGACCGAGGTGCTGCGTGCCGTCGAGCGCTCCCGGGATGCGGCTGACGCTGGTGACGTGGCGTCGGGTCACGCTGCCGCAGAAGAGCAGGCCACGTCCACGTCCACTGAGGGTGCGGCAGCAGGGAATGGCATTGACCGGGCAGTGGCCGATATTGATGTGGATGAGCAGGCGCGGTGCACGGCGATCTCCGAAGTTGACACTCAGCTGGACATGCACCCGGTGACCGCAGCACTCCCCGGCACGGAGACCACTGCGGCACCCACATACGACGACCTCCCGACTGCCGCGCCCGCCGTGGGGCTGTCCCCGGCACGCGATGGTGAGATCCGCATCAGCGCCGATCACCCGATGGCGGCACTGTACACACAGACCCCGCTTCCACCCGATATCCGTGGCAACCGAGGTGCAGGTACCCTGATCGCCCTCCTCGGCACGGTCGTGTTCGCTGCCCTGTACCTTGGCGTGATTGCACTCTGGATTGCCCCGACGTTCCCGCCGTCACAGTTCCTCGCTGACGGCCTGATGCCATGGCTCACTTCCTGGCTGTTTATTGTCCCGAGCGTCGCGTTCTTTGTGGCACTCGTGCTGCTCGTGCTGATTGTGGGACGAGCGGGCTGGTGGGCGTACGCCGTGGGAGGGTTCCTTGTTGCCGCGCTCGTGTGGGTGGCCGCAACGGTGACGCTCAGTCTCGCTGGTACCCCGTACGCGACCCCGACGGAGATGCTCCCCGGATTCACGTTCGGATTGGCTCAGCTTCCCGAGTTGATCAATCGCTTCGGGCTCACGGTTCCGGCGATCGCAGCAGCAGCAGTGGCGCGTGAGGTCACTGTCTGGTTCGGTGCATGGATTGGCGCTCGCGGGCGCCGCATGAAATTGCGCAACGCCGAGGCGCTCGCTGAGTACGACTCCGCGCTGGCTGAGGCACAGGCGACCCAGCCATGAGCTCGGGCCCCCGCCGCGGGGTCACCCGCGGGTACGTGGGGGCCCTGATCATGGCAACGGTCATCGTTGCGGTCGCCCTGCTCGTTGCAGTGTGGGGTGGACTCGCCCTGGTGCTGGGGCAGGATCCGGTGACCTCGCCCTCGGTGCCGCGTTGGGCAGCGCCGCTCGTATTGCTGGTCTGCCTGGGCATTCTCGCCTGGACGTTGTGGTTGCAGGCGCTCGTGCTGTTACGCGGCCGCCGTTCGCCGTCCTGGGGGCGGATCATCACGGTTGGTGTCGGGGTCTATCTGGTGTGGGGCCTCGCTGGGATACTCGCGGGCATGTCGATCGCTGAGACCTGGCTCAGCCCATTCGCAGCGGCACTCATCCCGATCTGGGCGGTGGTCGCGCTGCTCTTCTGGGCCGTGCTTGCCCGCCGCGTGTACACCGATCGCCCCCCTCCCCGGTGGCCGTGGGAGCGCGCGGAAGAGGGGGAGTGAGCGTGTCCGACGCGATCGAGGAGCGAGTGGGCGTCGCAGTTGACGCCTGGCTCAGGTGGGTGCCGAGCTGGAGCCCCGGAACGCATCGCGGACGCTCAAAGATCTGCCAGCGCTGCACGGGGTCCCCGATCCTTGCTGCAGCTGGGCTCACAGGAGATGTGCCGCACCAGGTGATGCACGCACTCGTCTCCCGAATGCAGCGGATCATTGACCGCAGTGTCGACCGCTTCACGGAGACAGAGCTGCCGGCCCTGCACGAAGAACTCTCGCACGACGAAATGTGGCGTTCGGGCGGGTACGATCCCCGCGCGAATCTTGAGCCGGAATTCGAGGGCCTGGATCCAGATCCAGAGCCAGGCGACACCGAACAACCATTCCTATTCACGCTCGCGGGCCTCGCCGAAGAGACGAAGCCGGCGCCTCCGCTCCCGCGCCCGCCGCTGAGCGCCGCAGAAAAGCAACAGCTCCGCGAAGATGTTGCGCGAGCGGGGGAGTACGCCGATGAGTGCGGCAGGGGAGTCTGCTTCGCGCTCGTGTCCCATCGCGCTCGGATTACCGCAGCGATCTCCCGCTTCGTGGAACCACAGATTCAGGCGCTCATGTCGGAGCTCAGTGAGGGGCTTGAGCCGCCACGGTGACGAGCTCTGGCCACATGCCTCCGCTGGGCTGCGTCGCAGCAGCTGTTTCGTACAGCACTTGGATGTTCTCGGTGAACGCTCAGTCTGGCGCGACCTTGCTCGACTGCCCGCGCGGTGGTTCTGCGCGGCTGCGGGCCGGGGCGACACGCCGAAGGGGGTCACGGGCCTCAGGAAGTTCGGCCGCTGCATCGCCGATTGCTGACCCGGGCGTGAGCGGCCCGGACGCGAGCGAGATCACGTGCTCGCCCGGCAGAGCAGCGTGCAAGTCCCCACTATGGAGTCACAGCGCGGGCGGCGATCAGTACCGGGAGGGCGACGTGGAGCGCGCACTGTGCGCTGGTTCGGGCGAGCGGACCGGGGAGTGATCCCGGGTGTTTCTTGCGCGACTTGCCCGGAGCGCGTAAAGTTGGTCTCTGGTGTACTCCAGTGTGTTGAGCCGTGCCCGCACGGCGCAATTCGGGGGAGTACATCGCGGGATCACCGCCTCCAGGGGCGATACCCCCACGGCATAGCTGCACTCCGGTTGACAGGGCGCGTTCTCGCGTCAATGAAACCAGCAGCTCCGCGTCTGCGCAAGCAGTCGCACATGCTCAATCCAATTTGAAGCATTCCTGTCACCGTGCAGGAGTACCGAGGAGAATCAGTGCCAACTATTCAGCAGTTGGTTCGCAAGGGTCGCACGCCGAAGGTCTCAAAGACCAAGGCTCCCGCCCTGAAGTCGAACCCGCAGCAGGCAGGGGTTTGCACCCGTGTCTACACCACCACCCCCAAGAAGCCGAACTCGGCGATGCGTAAGGTCGCACGTGTGAAGCTTCGCAACGGGACCGAGGTCACCGCCTACATTCCGGGCGAGGGCCACAACCTGCAGGAGCACTCACTGGTGCTCGTGCGCGGCGGTCGCGTGAAGGACCTTCCCGGTGTTCGTTACAAGATCGTGCGCGGCGCGCTTGACACGCAGGCGGTCAAGGACCGTCAGCAGGCTCGCAGCCGCTACGGTGCAAAGAAGGTGAAGTAATGCCCCGTAAAGGTCCTGCTCCGAAGCGCCCAGTAGTTGCCGATCCCGTATACGGCGCTCCCATCGTGAGCCAGCTTGTCAACAAGATTCTTCTTGATGGCAAGAAGGGTCTCGCTGAGCGCATCGTTTACGGTGCTCTCGAAGCTGTTGCAGAAAAGTCCGGTCAGGACGCTGTGACGGTGCTCAAGAAGGCGCTCGACAACGTGCGCCCCACGCTTGAGGTCCGTTCGCGTCGCGTCGGCGGCAGCACCTACCAGGTGCCCGTCGAAGTGAAGCCGCACCGCGCCAACACGCTCGCGCTGCGCTGGTTGACCAGCTACGCAAAGGCACGTCGCGAAAACTCGATGACCGACCGTCTCACGAACGAGATTCTCGATGCATCCAACGGCCTCGGTGCCGCTGTGAAGCGTCGCGAGGATACGCACAAGATGGCCGAGTCGAACCGCGCGTTCGCTCACTACCGCTGGTAACCAGCCGGTAGTAACCAGTCGGCAGGCAGAGGCGTCTTTTCGGCTCTGCCTGCCTTCTGCGGGGCTTCGCCCCGCGATCCGAACTTTCACCCCCACCCGGAGGAGACCCCGTGGCACAAGACGTGCTCACCGACCTGAGCAAGGTCCGCAACATCGGCATCATGGCCCACATCGATGCCGGCAAGACCACCACGACCGAGCGCATCCTGTTCTACACGGGTGTCAACCACAAGCTGGGCGAGACGCACGATGGTGCCTCGACCACTGACTGGATGGAGCAGGAGAAGGAGCGCGGCATCACGATCACCAGTGCCGCGGTGACTTGCTTCTGGAACAAGAACCAGGTCAACATCATTGACACGCCTGGTCACGTTGACTTCACCGTCGAGGTGGAGCGTTCGCTCCGCGTGCTCGACGGCGCTGTCGCAGTATTCGACGGCAAAGAGGGCGTTGAGCCCCAGTCCGAGACTGTCTGGCGTCAGGCTGACAAGTACGAAGTGCCCCGCATCTGCTTCGTCAACAAGATGGACAAGATGGGCGCAGATTTCTACTTCACCGTAGATACGATCGTCAACCGTCTGGGCGCGAAGCCGCTCGTCATGCAGCTTCCCATTGGCTCTGAGTCTGACTTCGTCGGGGTTGTTGACCTGCTGTCGATGAAGGCTTTCGTCTGGGAGGGCGATTCCAAGGGTGACGTGACCCTCGGTGCGGCCTACGAGACCAAGGAGATCCCCGCGGACCTCCAGGCCAAGGCTGAGGAGTACCGTGCGAAGCTCGTCGAGACGGTCGCTGAGACCGACGACGCGCTGCTCGAGAAGTTCTTCGGCGGCGAGGAGCTCTCCATCGAGGAGCTCAAGGCTGGCATCCGCAAGCTCGTTGTGAACAATGAGATCTACCCCGTGTACTGCGGCTCAGCGTTCAAGAACCGTGGCATCCAGCCGATGCTCGACGCAGTTGTGGACTTCCTCCCCAACCCGCTCGACGTCGGCGCTATCGAGGCACACGATCCCCGCGACGAGTCGATCGTCATCGAGCGTCGTCCCGCAGCGGATGAGCCGTTCTCGGCACTCGCATTCAAGATTGCCGTGCACCCGTTCTTCGGTCGTCTCACCTACGTCCGCGTCTACTCGGGTCACGCACCCTCGGGCACCCAGCTCGTCAACACGACGAAGGGGAAGAAGGAGCGCGTTGGCAAGATCTTCCAGATGCACGCCAACAAGGAGATCCCCGTTGACCAGCTCACCGCTGGCAACATCTACGCAGTGATCGGTCTCAAGGATACGACCACAGGCGACACGCTGTCCGATCCGGACAAGCAGGTTGTGCTTGAGTCGATGACCTTCCCCGAGCCGGTCATCGAGGTCGCGATTGAGCCGAAGACCAAGAGCGATCAGGAGAAGCTGGGTGTCGCCATCCAGAAGCTCGCTGAAGAGGATCCCACGTTCCGCGTGAGCCAGAACGAGGAGACCGGCCAGACGGTTATCGCCGGCATGGGCGAGCTCCACCTCGACATCCTCGTCGATCGCATGAAGCGCGAGTTCAACGTTGAGGCAAACGTCGGCAAGCCCCAGGTCGCGTACCGCGAGACCATCCGCCGCGAGGTGCCCAAGTACGACTACACCCACAAGAAGCAGACCGGTGGATCCGGTCAGTTCGCAAAGGTGCAGATCTCGCTTGCTCCGCTCGAGGTTGAGGGCGACAAGATCTACGAGTTCCAGGACAAGGTCACGGGCGGCCGCGTGCCGCGCGAGTACATTCCTTCGGTGAACGCTGGTATCCAGGACGCAATGCAGTACGGCATCCTCGCTGGCTTCCCTGTTGTGGGTGTTCGCGCGCAGCTGCTGGACGGCCAGTACCACGACGTGGACTCGTCGGAAATGGCGTTCAAGATCGCCGGCTCCATCGCATTCAAGGAAGCCGCTCGCCTTGCGCAGCCGGTGATTCTTGAGCCGCTGATGGCCGTCGAGGTCCGCACGCCGGAAGAGTACATGGGCGACGTTATCGGCGACCTGAACTCCCGTCGTGGCCAGATTCAGTCGATGGAGGACGCCTCTGGCGTCAAGGTCGTTCGCGCCCTTGTTCCCCTCTCCGAGATGTTCGGGTACATCGGCGACCTGCGGTCGAAGACCAGTGGTCGTGCCGTGTTCTCGATGACCTTCGATTCCTACGCTGAGGTGCCGAAGGCAGTAGCCGATGAAATCGTTCAGAAGGCTAAGGGCGAGTAACTTCGCTCACAGGTTGGCGGTAGTGCCTATTGCTACCGCCAACCACCACGCTCAGGTCGCGATCACCGTCCAGAGCTTGTAACATAAGTACACACCCCGTACTCGTGCCTTTCGAAATCTTCGGAGGGAAGCGGTACTCGAAGTCCTGAGGAGGACCATAGTGGCGAAGGCCAAGTTCGAGCGGACCAAGCCGCACGTAAACATCGGAACGATCGGTCACGTTGACCACGGTAAGACCACCCTTACCGCGGCCATCTCGAAGACCCTCGCAGACAAGTTCCCGTCGGACGTTAACGTCCAGCGCGACTTCGACACGATCGATTCGGCTCCTGAGGAGCGCCAGCGCGGTATCACCATCAACATCTCGCACGTTGAGTACGAGACCGACAAGCGCCACTACGCTCACGTTGATGCACCCGGCCACGCCGACTACATCAAGAACATGATCACCGGTGCTGCTCAGATGGACGGCGCGATCCTCGTGGTTGCGGCGACTGACGGCATGATGGCTCAGACCAAGGAGCACATCCTGCTTGCAAAGCAGGTTGGCGTTCCTTACCTGCTCGTTGCACTCAACAAGTGCGACCAGGTCGACGACGAGGAAATCCTCGAGCTCGTCGAGATGGAGGTCCGCGAGGAGCTCTCCAAGCAGGGCTACCCGGGAGACGACGTCCCCGTGGTCCGCGTCTCGGGCTACCAGGCACTCCAGGGCGAAGAGAAGTGGGTTAACTCCGTTCTCGAGCTCATGGAAGCTGTCGACAACAACATCCCCGATCCCGTGCGTGACAAGGACAAGCCGTTCCTCATGCCCGTCGAGGATGTCTTCACGATCACCGGCCGTGGCACGGTTGTCACGGGTCGCGCCGAGCGTGGCACGCTGAAGATCAACTCTGAGGTCGAGATTGTGGGCCTGCGTCCGACGCAGAAGACCACCGTCACCGGCATCGAGATGTTCCACAAGCAGCTCGACGAGGCATGGGCTGGCGAGAACTGTGGCCTGCTTCTTCGTGGCACCAAGCGCGAAGATGTTGAGCGTGGCCAGGTTGTCGTAGCTCCCGGCTCGATCACCCCGCACACGAACTTCGAGGGGACCGCTTACATCCTCAAGAAGGAAGAGGGCGGCCGTCACAACCCGTTCGAGACGAACTACCGTCCGCAGTTCTACTTCCGTACGACTGACGTGACCGGTGTCATCACCCTGCCCGAGGACAAGCCGATGGTTATGCCCGGCGACACCACCGACATGACGGTCGAGCTGATCCAGCCGATCGCTATGGAGGACGGCCTCGGCTTCGCAATCCGTGAGGGTGGCCGCACCGTCGGCGCCGGCACGGTGACGAAGGTTCTCGCCTAAGTCTTCGGACTGAGCGAGGCGGTTACGCCGCAGAGCCCCCGGAATTCGTTCCGGGGGCTCTTCCCTTTTTGCGGGTGGCGGTGCGGAGGCTCGGAGCCATGGACCGCTATCCTCGTAAGAGGCTCCCGCAGGGGGCCGCTGTAAGTGAACGAAACGGAGCACGAGTGCCGCAGACAGTCAGCCAGCGCATCGCGCACTTCGCGCGACAGTACGGACTGCTGTTCGCGCTCGATGCGCTCGCATGGGCCGTTGCCATCATGGCGGCGCTCGCACTGCGCTTTGACTTTAACCTCAGCCGAATTCACTGGGGCTGGACCCTCGCTGTCATCGGCGCGACGATCCTGTTGCAGCTTGTTGGCGGCTGGATCTTCTGGCTCTACCGAAATCGGTACGAGGTGGGCAGTTTCGATGAAGTGCGCGCACTCGTGTTTGCCGTCACCAGTGTCATGGTGTGCGCCTGGGTGGTCGCCTATCTCATCGGATACGGCAACGGGATCCCACGCAGCACTATGGTTATCGCTGCGCCGATCGCGGCCAGCTTGATGGGAGTGGCTCGCTATCTCGTGCGGCTTTCAAACGAGCGCAGCCTGAAGCCGGGTGCTGAGGCTGAGCGCACGCTATTGTATGGCGCTGGGTACCTGGGGGTGCAGACCGCGAAGCGACTCCTCACCGATGCGGCGGGCCTCGCTCTGCCTGTGGGGTTTCTCGATGATGACCCGACCAAGCGCAACCAGGAGGTGCGCGGGGTTCGCGTGCTCGGTGGGCTTGCCGACCTTGAAGACGCTGCGAACCGCACCCGTGCGACCCGCCTCATTGTCTGCATCGGTGATGCCGATGCCACTCTGATGCGTCGCGTCGACGAGGCCGCAGATCGGCTCGGCATGTCAGCAATGGTGCTGCCCCCGCTCGAACAGATTCTGCGCAATGCATCCGCGATTGAGGATGTGCGTGCGCTCTCGATCGAGGATCTCATCGGACGGCACCCCGTGCGGCTCGAGACCGACTCGATCGCTGAGTATCTTCAAGACAAACGCGTGCTCGTCACAGGAGCTGGTGGATCGATCGGCTCGGAGCTGTGCCGCCAGCTCGCTCGCTTCGCGCCGCGCGAGCTCATCATGCTTGACCGTGACGAGACCGCTCTCCAAGAGAGTCAGCTTTCAATCAGTGGCCACGGCCTGCTGGACACGAACGACGTTGTGCTCGCGGATATCCGCGACGCCGAAACGCTTGAGCAGCTCTTTGCGGAGCGGAAACCCGAAGTGGTGTTCCACGCCGCCGCACTGAAGCACCTGCCAATGCTGGAGCAGTATCCGGACGAGGCATGGAAAACGAACGTGCTCGGGACACTGAACGTGCTGCGCGCCGCACAGGCGGCCGGAGTCGGCACGTTCGTGAACATTTCGACGGACAAGGCCGCGAACCCGACAAGTGTGCTCGGACACTCCAAGCGCGTTGCAGAGAAGCTCACGGCCTGGATGGCAGAGCAGACCGGGCAGCGCTACCTCTCCGTGCGCTTCGGCAATGTGATCGGCAGTCGCGGATCCATGCTTCCCACGTTCCGCGCATTGATCGAGGCAGGCGGGCCCCTCACGGTCACCCACCCCGAGGTCACCCGCTTCTTCATGACCATCCCCGAAGCCTGCCAGCTCGTGGTGCAGGCCGGCGGTATCGGGCGACCTGGCGAGGTGCTGATCCTCGATATGGGGGAGCCTGTGAGCATCCTCGATGTCGCCCAGCGCATGGTGGCGCAATCGGGGAAAGACATCGACATTGTGTTCACCGGGCTGCGGCACGGCGAGAAGCTCCACGAGGAGCTCGTCGGTGAGGGAGAGGGCAACGAGCGTCCTTTCCACCCGAAGATCTCGCACGCACACGTCGATACTATTTCGCCTGACGTGCTCGACCATCAGGGCTGGGTCGAGCGGATGGATCTCACTCAGGCGGCTGAGGAGCGCGTGCAGTGACCCCGCTTGCTGTCGCACTGTGCGCGGGCGTCACAACCTTGCTACTCAGTCTCGTCCTCCCCGTAGTCGTGAAACCGCTGCTGGTGCGGCTCGGGATCATGGACGTTCCCAATGAGCGCTCTTCACACGAGCGCCCTGTGCTGCGCGGGCTCGGACTCGCCGTGCTGATCGCCATGCTCGTCGGCGGCGCCGTTGCCGTGCTGTTGTTTGCGGCGCCCGAGTGGGGCGGCAGTGCGTCCTGGAGCGCGCTGCTCGTGATCGTGCTCGGTTCGCTGTTCGCTGGGCTGCTCGGCCTCACCGAGGATCTGCGCGGGCTCAGCGTTGGCCTGCGGAGCACGGCGCTGCTGCTGATCGCTGCCGGATCCGCGCTCGGTGTGTTGGTTGTGTCGGGCGCAGTCACGGGCGAAGTGCAGAATGGTCCGGGCTTACTCGGTGACGAGCTGATCCTCATGCGTATTGCAAATGACGGAACGATGATCCCGGTAGAGATGACGCACGAAGCTGCGCTCCCGCTGTGGGGTATCGTGCTCCTGGCGATCTACGCGGTGCTGTTCATCTCGAGCTACATCAACGTCGCAAACTTCATGGATGGTCTGAACGGGATCAGCGGCTTCCACGGCGCGATCGCCGGGTTCACCTTTGCCGCAGTTGGGGCGTCGATGAACCAGCCGTGGCTGCTCGCCGCTGGCCTCGTGCTCGGTGCTGGATTCCTGGGCTTCCTACCGTGGAACCTGTCGAAGCCGGGCGCCTTCCTTGGGGATGTTGGCAGTTATTTACTCGGGGGAGCGACGGCGATTACGAGCTTCGCGGCCCTGATCGCGGGCGCACCGTTGCTTGCCACGATTGGACCGATGGTGATCTACTTCGGCGACGTCGGGGTGACCCTCGTGAAGCGCGTGCGCGCCGGACACAAGTGGGACGAACCGCACAAAGAGCACACGTACCAGCGGATCCAGCAGCTTGGCTACACACACGTGCAGGCGTCGGGGATCACCGCCGCGTGCACGCTCGCGGCCTCACTGCTCGGGCTTGCGTCGCTGTTCACTGGCCTCTGGGGTACGCTCGCGTTGCTCGCCGGCGGCCTCGCGGTGCTCGTGCTCTACCTCGCGCTCCCGCGCCTGCTCCCCCGCGCGGGTGACCCGACCTCATCCTTGAAGCGGTGACCGATCTTCGGCGTCGCGATCTTCGGAAACACTCCGACGCCGAAAATGAACTCATGCAGCAAGGATGAGGTCGGCGCTGCCTAGCGCTACTGGAGGAGTGCGAAGCCGGACTCGTAGCGGGTCTTACCGATCGCCGCCAAGACGATTTGCAGGAAGCCCATCGCCTCGAGCTCGCGCGCGCGGGAGAGTGGGCCGGCATCGACCGCACGGAGCCCCGCCGCCTCGATGAGGGCCGCGACGGCGATCTTGGCCGCTGGGTCGTCGCCCGCGAACAACACCGTCGTTGTCGTCGTACCATTTGTGCCAGTGCTCAACGTGTCGCCGAGGTTGACGTTGAACGCCTTCACCACGCGCGCCCCGGCGGGGAGTGCCTGCGACAGCTCAACGGCGGTTGAGGAATCCGCTGGGACGAGCAGCTCATCGTAGGTGGTGAAGTCGATGGGATTGCTGATGTCAATGACAATCTTGCCGTCGAGCCGATCCCGATACTGCCCGAGCACACTCGGATACGCCTCGTAGGGGACGGCAAGCACCACGAGTTCGCCCGTGAGCTGATCGCCCACGAGACCATACTCCGCATCGCGGCGCTCGAGGGAGGAGCCGGCGCCCGCCCTGCGCCGAATGATCTGGATATCTGCTCCGGCTCGCGCCGCAACCTCTGCGATTGCCGAGCCCATCTTTCCGGTACCAATAATGCTGATTGATGTCATGCGACTGAGATCCTCCTGAATCGGGTGAGTGCCTTTTCGGCTGCGGCTACTGCGTCGAAGTCGAACACAACGCTGCGGCGGAAGTCGCGCCCTGCCCGGAGATCGGCATCGCGCTTCGCGATGTCCTCGAACTCGTTCTGCGCATCGAACTGGGATCCGCTGCGTCGTGAGGCATTTTGCAGGATCGCCGTGCGCTGCATCCGCACGGCCGTGTAGCGCTTGAACGCCTCCGCGATGCCGTCTGGGCCCGAAGCTTCCCGCAGGAAGAACGCGAGCGTGATGCTGTCCTCCATCGCCTGGTTCACACCCTGGCCGGCGTGCGGCAGCATCGTGTGCGCCGAGTCGCCCAGCAGGGTCACGCGGCCCTCTGACCAGTTCGTGAGTGGCTCATGATCGTGGAGCCCCCACCAGAATGTCTGCTCGATCAGGCTGATGAAGTGTCGGAGCCGAGGGTCCCAGTTCTCGCCGGCAAACTCGGCGGCGAGTTCGGCCACATCGCCGGGTGCCGACCACGACTCTTTCAGCGGCCGATCGCTGGGGACAAAGCCTACGTAGTTAAACAGCTTGCGCTGCTTGAGCGGGTAACACATGAAGTGCTTGCCCTCGCCCATCCAGACCTGACTAATCATGGGCCAGTCATCGGGGAGCAGGCTGGCATCGAGAACGCCGCGGTACGCGATGAACCCCGAGTAGACGGGTGTTGGCAGGTGCATCAACGAGCTCCGAACCACGGAGTGGATCCCGTCTGCGCCAACAACCGCGTCAAACTCGCCGTGCTCGCCGTGTTCGAACTCGACGCGCACCCCGGTGTCGGTGCGCTGGAGCGCGGTCAGCCGGTGACCCAGCCGGATCGTTTCCGGTGCGAGCTCGCCTGCCAGCGCGTTGACGAGATCGGGGCGGTACATGCCGACGTTTTGGTATTGCTTGGCCGAGTCCTCCCACGCGGCCTCGGCGACCAGGTTACCGAGGGCATCCTGGTACACACCGTGACCATCGGGGATTGCGCCGGCGCGCTTGATCTTCTCGAGCACGCCGAGCCGATCGAGGACGCGCTGGCCGTTCGGCGCCACGGTGACGCCGGCCCCGACATCACCGAGCTTCCTGGCCTGCTCGAATACGGTGACGTCAGCACCAGCGATCCTGGTGAGCGCGATCGCGGCGGTGAGTCCGCCCATCCCTCCGCCAATGATCGCGATCTTGGTGGTGTTGGTACTCATTGCTTCTCCTTGACTGAGGTGGCTCGTGTGCTTCGCTTGCCCCGCGCTAGTGCTGCGCGACCGGTTCCCGCACAGACTCGTACGGCGTGAAGATAGTGGCGCCCCGTGCCTGCTCCGCCTCGTGATCCGGTCCGAGCGGGATCCCGCTCCGATCCCGCAGGCACAGCGTTGCCGCGGCCCCCAGCAGGGTGGTGAGGAGCAAGTACCAGGAGACCGCGGCAGTGGTGCCGGTCGATTCGAGCAGCATCTGGGAGATCATCGGAGCGAATGCTCCGCCGAGCACTGCACCGACTGCGTACGTGATTGAGACACCTGAGAATCGAATCGAGGCCGGGAAGATCTCTGAGTACCAGGCAGCGAGCGGGCCGTACGTAAGGCCGAGGCCCGTTGAGATCAGTACGAGCGCCGTGTACAGCCCGAGCAACCCTCCGGTGTTCACGAGCCAGAAAATGGGGAACGCCACGAGCGCCTGGAGCGCGAAGCCAATCAGGAAGGTGTTGCGCCTGCCAATCACATCAGCCAGGTATCCGGCGAAGAGCGTGGAACAGAACCACACCAGTGCCGCGAACGCTGCAGCGACGAGCACGACTGTGCGATCCAATCCCTGCTCCGCAATTGCATAGTTATTGAGGAAGCCACCAGTGGTCATATACCCCAGCGTGCCGTTCCCAACAAAGACGAGTGCAGCCAGGATCACGAGGTGCCAGTGGCGCCGGAACAGCGCAATGATGGGGACCTGCTTCTGCTTGCCGCGCTCGGCGATCTCGGCGAAGACGGGGCTCTCCTCGACTGAGCGACGGATCACGAAGCCGACAAAGATCAGCACAACGCTGAGTAGGAACGGCACCCGCCAGCCCCACTCGAGGTAGGCAGCGCCGGGGGAGATGACGCCGGTCATCAGGGCCGTCATACCCGAGGCGAGTAGGAAGCCGAGCGGCACACCGAGTTGCGGCCAGGAACCCGCACGACCGCGCCGGTCCGCTGGCGCGTGCTCGACCGCCATGAGGACGGCGCCGCCCCACTCGCCGCCGGCGGACAGCCCTTGCAGCACGCGCAAGAGGAGAAGCAGGATCGGAGCCGCAATCCCGATCTGAGCGAATGTTGGGAGCACACCGATGAGCGTGGTCGCGACCCCCATGAGGACGAGCGTGATCACCAGCATCGTGCGCCGGCCGAGCACATCGCCGAAGTGCCCAGCGAGGAACGCGCCGAGGGGGCGGAAGAGGAACGAGATCCCGACTGTGGCGAGGGAGAGTAGTAGCGCGATGTCTTTGCCTGCGGGTTCGAAGAAGAGCTGTGCGAACACGAGACCCGCGCTCGTGGCGTAAATGAAGAAGTCATACCACTCGATGGTGGTGCCGATGATCGTCGCGAAGGCGATTCGGCGTTGTGAAGTGGGTGTGCCAGTGGCAACAGCGGAGGTCATGGATGTCCCTAACGTCATTGTTGCCCCGCGAAGATGCGGGGAGCGGGAAGGTGCTCGTCCAGTGTTGCGGAGCCGCACTCTGCGTGTAAATCACAGTAAAATGAAGAAGTACTTCGATTGGATCAAAGAAGATGGTGCGGTAGGGGGACGTGATGGTGGATGTGAGTCTGCGACAGCTTGAGCTGTTTGCCGCGCTGCCGAACTTCAGCACCCTGAGCGCGGCGGCGGCGCACCTGCACATCTCTGAATCGGCGCTCTCGCAGGCCGTAACGAGCCTGGAGAGCGCTGTGGGGGAGCAGCTGTGTGTGCGGCGCAAAGCGCGCGGGCTGACGTTGACGCCGAGCGGCCAGCACTTTGCAAAGCAGGCACGCCAGATCGTTGCGGACACCCAGGAGCTGGTGCTGGGTGTCGGGCCTGGCCAGGAGCTTCGGGGGCCGGTGAAACTGGGCTGCTACGCCAGTTTTGCGACGAGTGTGGTGCCCGAGCTCCTTGAGGGATTTCCGAAGCGGCACCCCGGCGTGCACATCGAAGTGATGGTGGGCACGAACGAAGAGCTGCTCTCCGCCATTGAGGCCGGGCACCTCGATGTCGCGCTGATCTACAACGTGTCGCTACCGGTTGGATATCAGCGACGGAAGATCTATGCCACTGAGCTTGAAGTGCACCTGCACCCTGATCATCCCCTCGCCCATGCGGAAACGATTGATCTCCCGGATCTTGCCCCGTTGCCCTACATTCAGTACGACGCGACACCCGGTATTCGCAACGTCGCCGATGCGTTCAGCGCGCGCGGACTCGAGCCACGGATTGTCGCGCGAGTGCCACAGATCAGTCTCGTTGAGGCAATTGTCGGCCGCGGAGTTGGCTACGGACTACTGATGTCGCGGCCCAACGCACTGCCGATGAGTATTGAGGGGCGGCCCTTTGTCGTCCGGCCGCTGGATCCGCCTGTGACCGTGTCACACGTCGTGGGTATCTGGCCAGAGGACATGGAGCTGACCGCGCGCGCCTCAGCCCTGCTCGACTTCGCAGTCGAGAAACTCGGCGGATTCGGCCGCGCCGACGTGTAAGGGGCGAGTTCCGAGAGCGCCCGGCTGGGCTTGGGGAGCGGGTGGGGAGTGTGTGGGGCTGGCGCGCATCGGGGTTGGCGCGGTGCGACGAAGGAGCGACGGGCCGGGGTTCCCGCCTCGCGTCAGAGCCAAACGCGAGCCGCGACACGCCCGGGTTGCACGACCCTGATCCCTGTGTCAGAATAGACAGGTTCAGTACTCCGCGCTTCGGTGCGGATCACTGCCAGGCTGTGCATAATCTCCCGGTTCGCTGGGGTTAGGCCGCGGGTAGCGAACGCAACCTGCGCAGCATTCGGAGGCCAGACGAAAGTCCGGCCATCTTTGTGCGCGCGGGGCCATCTCAGGATGGTTTTGACAGGTGAACAGAGACCCAGCACAGAGCGCTTCGCGAGAAGCGTGCTGCCAGGGCGCTGGTACGTAAGACGTCCAATGCCGAGTTTCCTTCGGGAGCCGGTACGACGCAAGTAGAAAGTAGAGATGTCATGGCGGGACAGAAGATCCGCATCCGACTGAAGTCGTATGACCACGAGGTCATCGATAGCTCCGCACGCAAGATCGTTGACACGGTCACCCGCGCGGGCGCAACGGTGATCGGCCCCGTGCCGCTCCCCACGGAGAAGAACGTGATCGCAGTGATCCGTTCGCCTCACAAGTACAAGGACAGCCGCGAGCACTTCGAGAAGCGCACGCACAAGCGTCTGATCGACATCGTCGATCCCACCCCGAAGGCCGTCGATTCGCTGATGCGTCTCGATCTCCCGGCCGATGTCAACATCGAGATCAAGCTCTAAGGGGGTCGGATCATGGCAGTAGAGCGCAATGTGAAGGGTCTCTTGGGCACCAAGCTCGGGATGACGCAGGTGTGGGACGAGAACGGCAAAGTCGTTCCCGTCACCGTGATTGAGGTTGCTCCCAACGTCATCACGCAGATCCGTACCCCCGAGGTCGACGGCTACAACGCCGTGCAGATCGCCGCGGGTGCGATTGATCCGCGCAAGGTCAACAAGCCGGCCGCAGGTCACTTTGAGAAGGCCGGCGTTACGCCGCGTCGTCACGTGACCGAGATCCGTACCGCTGATGCAGCTGAGTACGCTCTGGGCCAGGAGCTCACCGTCGATGGCACCTTCGAAGCCGGTCAGAAGATCGACGTCGTTGGCACCTCGAAGGGCAAGGGCTTCGCGGGCACGATGAAGCGTCACAACTTCAAGGGTGTTTCCGCATCGCACGGCTCGCACCGTAACCACCGTAAGCCTGGCTCCATCGGCGGCGCAGCGACCCCCGGTCGCGTCTTCCGCGGTCACAAGATGGCCGGCCGTATGGGTGGCGATCGCGTTACCGTGCAGAACCTGATCGTGCAGGCGATTGACGCCGAGAAGGGTCTCATCCTGGTTAAGGGTGCAGTTCCCGGCGCGCGCGGTCGTCTCGTATTCGTTCGCAACGCAGTGAAGGGGGCGTAGTTCATGGCTACCGCTACCAAGCTCGAGGTGCTCGACGCGAAGGGCAAGAAGGCCGGGTCGGTTGACCTGCCCGAGGATCTCTTCGGCGTCGAGACCAACGTCCCGCTGATCCACCAGGTGGTCACCGCACAGCTCGCAGCTGCGCGCCAGGGTACTCACAAGGTGAAGACCCGTGGTGAGGTGTCCGGTTCCGGTGTGAAGCCGCACAAGCAGAAGGGCACCGGCCGCGCTCGTCAGGGCTCCGTCCGCATGCCTCAGCACCGCGGCGGCGGCATCGTCCACGGACCCGTGCCCCGCGATTACTCGCAGCGCACGCCCAAGAAGATGATCGCAGCAGCTCTTCGCGGCCTGCTCTCGGATCGCGCTCGCGCGAACCGCGTGCACGTTGTCGACGGCTTCGGCATCGGTGACAAGCCCAGCACGAAGGCCGCGCGCGAGTACCTCGCGCAGGTTGCTCCGGGCAAGCGCGTTCTCGTGGTTGTGAACCGCGACGACGAGCACACCACGCTCAGCGTCCGGAACCTTCCGGCCGTTCACGTGCTGTTCCAGGATCAGCTCAACGCCTACGACGTGGTTGTCAGCGACGATCTCGTTTTCACCAAGGCTGCATTCGACGAGTTCGTTGCCAGCCGTGCCGCTCAGGAGGACTCGAAGTGAGCCTGAACAAGTCTGCACACGACGTCATCGTTCGCCCTATCGTTTCCGAGAAGAGCTACGGTCTTATCGACGCCAACGGTCAGTACACCTTTGAGGTTGCTCCGACGGCGAACAAGACCGAGATCAAGCTCGCGATCGAGCAGGTCTTCAACGTGAAGGTCCAGAAGGTCCGCACGCTGACCCGCAAGGGCAAGACCCGCCGCACCAAGTTCGGTGCGGGAAAGCGCAAGGACACGAAGCGTGCCATTGTCACGCTGAAGTCCGGCTCCATCGACATCTTCACGGCTGCGCTGTAGAAGGGGCGAGAAGGAACATTATGGCTATTCGCAAGTACAAGCCGACGACCCCGGGTCGTCGCGGTTCGAGCGTTGCTGATTTCGCAGAGATCACGCGCTCCACGCCTGAGAAGTCGCTGCTTCGCCCGCTCCCCAAGACGGGCGGCCGCAACAACCAGGGCCGGATCACCACCCGCCACATCGGTGGTGGACACAAGCGTCAGTACCGCGTCATCGACTTCCGTCGCAATGACAAGGACGGCGTCAACGCCAAGGTTGCGCACATCGAGTACGACCCGAACCGTACGGCACGCATCGCGCTGCTGCACTTCGAGGACGGCACGAAGCGCTACATCATCGCTCCGAACAAGCTGAAGCAGGGCGACATTGTCGAGTCGGGTCCCGACGCCGACATCAAGCCCGGCAACAACTTGCCGCTGCGTAACATCCCGACCGGTACCGTGATCCACGCGATCGAGCTGAAGCCCGGCGGGGGTGCCAAGATGGCGCGCTCGGCTGGTGCCTCGGTTCGCCTCGTGGCGAAGGACGGCCCCTACGCTCAGCTGCGTCTCCCCTCGGGCGAGATCCGCAACGTCGATGCGCGCTGCCGCGCGACCGTCGGCGAGGTCGGCAACGCCGAGCAGTCGAACATCAACTGGGGCAAGGCCGGCCGTATGCGCTGGAAGGGCGTTCGCCCGACCGTTCGTGGCGTCGTCATGAACCCGGTAGATCACCCGCACGGTGGTGGCGAAGGCCGCACCTCGGGTGGCCGTCACCCGGTCAGCCCTTGGGGTCAGAAGGAAGGCCGTACGCGCCGTCCGAACAAGGCCAGCGACAAGCTCATCGTGCGTCGCCGCAATGTTGGCAAGAAGCGTTAGTCGGCGGGTAGGAGAATAGAAGATGCCTCGTAGTCTCAAGAAGGGCCCCTTCGTAGATAACCACCTGCTGAGCAAGGTAGTTGTCCAGAACGAAGCTGGCACCAAGAACGTGATCAAGACCTGGTCGCGCCGTTCGATGATCATCCCCGCAATGCTGGGACACACCATCGCCGTGCACGACGGTCGGAAGCACATCCCCGTGTTCGTAACGGAGACCATGGTCGGTCACAAGCTGGGCGAGTTTGCGCCCACTCGTACCTTCCGCGGTCACGTGAAGGACGACAAGAAGGGCCGTCGCCGCTAAGCGGTGACGTGAAGGAGGAGAGAGAAATGGTGGAATCGACCGCACGCCTGCGTCAGATCCGCATCACCCCCCAGAAGGCCCGTCGCGTTGTTGACCTGGTACGTGGGAAGAATGCTCAGGAGGCGCTTGCCATCCTGAAGTTCGCCCCCCAGGCCGCAGCCGAGCCCGTGTTCAAGCTGGTTGCTTCGGCAATCGCAAACGCTCGGGTCAAGGCAGACGCGGAGAACCTGCGTCTTAACGAAGACGAGCTGGTCATTGCTCGCGCCTACGTTGACGAGGGCACGACGCTCAAGCGTTTCCGCCCCCGTGCACAGGGCCGCGCATTCCGGATCAACAAGCGGACCAGCCACATCACCGTCGTTCTGCAGACGGCCGATGAGCTCCAGGTCACGAAGAAGGGAGCCAAGTAAATGGGCCAGAAGATTCATCCCTACGGCTTCCGCCTCGGGATCACCACTGACCACGTCTCGCGCTGGTTCTCGGACTCGACCAAGAAGGGTCAGCGTTACGCTGACTACGTGGCCGAGGACATCCGGATCCGCCAGCACCTGACCAAGCAGCTTGACCGCGCCGGTGTGTCCCGCGTGGAGATCGAGCGTACCCGTGACCGTGTCCGCGTGGATATCCACTCGGCTCGCCCCGGTATCGTGATCGGTCGTCGTGGCGCCGAGGCTGAGCGCATTCGCGCTGACCTCGAGAAGCTCACGGGCAAGCAGATTCAGCTGAACATTCTCGAGGTCAAGAACCCCGAGGCTGATGCTCAGCTTGTCGCACAGGGCATTGCCGAGCAGCTCGCTGCTCGCGTGGCGTTCCGTCGTGCGATGCGCAAGGGCCTGCAGGGCGCTCAGCGTGCCGGTGCCAAGGGCATCCGGATCCAGGTCTCCGGCCGCCTTGGCGGCGCCGAGATGAGCCGTTCGGAGTTCTACCGCGAGGGCCGTGTGCCGCTGCACACGCTTCGCGCGAACATCGACTACGGCTTCTACGAGGCAAAGACCACCTTCGGCCGTATCGGCGTGAAGGTCTGGATCTACAAGGGTGACCTCACCAACAAGGAACTCGCTCGCGAGCAGGCGGCCCAGAAGCCGTCTCGCGACCGTGGCGACCGCCGTCGTGCGCCCCGTGGCGCTCAGGCCGAGGCTGCACCCGCTGCAGCAGGAGCGGAGAAGTAAGCATGCTGATTCCCCGTCGAGTCAAGTACCGCAAGCAGCACCACCCCAGCCGCAGCGGCCAGTCCAAGGGCGGCAACACGGTTGCCTTTGGTGAGTACGGCATCCAGGCACTCACCCCCGCATATGTGACGAACCGTCAGATCGAGTCCGCTCGTATCGCGATGACCCGTCACATCAAGCGTGGTGGCAAGGTGTGGATCAACATCTACCCCGATCGTCCCCTCACCAAGAAGCCTGCGGAAACCCGCATGGGTTCCGGTAAGGGTTCGCCCGAGTGGTGGGTGGCCAACGTCAAGCCGGGCCGCGTCCTCTTTGAGGTCGCCGGCGTCGATGAGCAGCTCGCTCGTGAGGCGCTGACCCGCGCTATCCACAAGCTGCCGCTCAAGGCCCGTATTATCAAGCGCGAGGAGGGCGACGCGTAATGGCGATCGGTACCAAAGAACTGGCCATCACCGAGCTCGATACTTTCGAGAACGAGCGTTTGGCCGAGGAGCTCAAGAAGGCGAAGGCTGAGCTCTTCAACCTGCGTTTCCAGTCGGCCACCGGCCAGCTGGAAAGCCACGGTCGCGTGCGCCAGGTGAAGCGCGATATCGCGCGCATCTACACGGTGCTGCGTGAGCGCGAGCTCGGCATTCGGTTGACCCCGGCTGCCGCCCCGGCTCCCGCCAAGGCGAAGAAGAGCACTAAGAAGACCGAGCAGGCGGACGCCGCCGCTGATACGAAGGAGGCCTAAGCATGGCTGAGGTCGAGAAGGAACAGCGCGGATACCGTAAGGCTCGCCGTGGCTACGTCGTCAGCGACAAGATGGATAAGACCATCGTCGTTGAGGTCGAGGATCGGGTGAAGCACCCGCTGTACGGCAAGGTCCTGCGCCGCTCCTCGAAGGTGAAGGCACACGACGAGCAGAACACCGCCGGCATCGGCGATCTCGTGCTCATCCACGAGACCCGTCCGCTGAGCGCCTCCAAGCGCTGGCGTCTGGTCGAGATCCTCGAGAAGGCGAAGTAAGCCCTCCGGCTTACTGAGAAGGAGTAACAAGTGATTCAGCAGGAATCCCGACTCAAGGTTGCCGACAACAGCGGCGCCAAGGAGTTGCTCACGATCCGTGTCCTCGGGGGCTCGAAGCGTCGTTACGCCGGTATCGGCGACACGATCGTTGCGACCGTCAAGGACGCGATCCCCGGTGGCAACGTGAAGAAGGGTGAGGTCATCAAGGCCGTCATCGTTCGCACGCGCAAGTCAACTCGTCGCCCTGATGGCTCGTACATCAGCTTCGACGAGAACGCTGCCGTTATTCTGAAGGCCGACGGGGAGCCCCGCGGCACCCGAATCTTCGGGCCGGTTGGTCGTGAGCTTCGCGATAAGAAGTTCATGAAGATCGTCTCGCTCGCACCGGAGGTGATCTAGTCCTATGGGCATGAAGATCAAGAAGGGTGATCTCGTAGAGGTCATCTCGGGACCGTCGCAGGAGCGCGGCGGCTACAAGGGCAAGCAGGGCAAGGTCATCGAGGTCAACACCGAGACTGACCGCGTCATCGTCGAGGGCGTGAACTTCGTAAAGAAGCACGTCCGCGTCGGCCAGTCGGACCGCGGCACCCGCGAGGGTGGCATCGAGACCGTAGAGGCCCCGATCCACATCTCCAACGTCGCGATTGTCGACCCCGAGACGAAGAAGCCGACTCGCGTTGGCTTCCGCGTTGAGGAAGTCGAGAAGGACGGCAAGAAGAAGACCGTCCGCGTCCGCTACTCGAAGACGTCTGGGAAGGACCTCTAATGTCTGAGACTGCCGTTGCAGCTGGCAACACCCAGCCGCGTCTGAAGCAGAAGTACCGGAGCGAAATCGTTCCGGCGCTGCGCGAGGAGTTCAGCTACTCCAACATCATGCAGGTTCCGGGCATCGTCAAGGTGGTCGTGAACACTGGTGTTGGTGAGGCAGCTCGCGACAGCAAGGTGATCGAGGGCGCAATTGCCGACCTCGTGAAGATCACCGGTCAGAAGCCCATGGTCACGAAGGCCCGCAAGTCCATCGCACAGTTCAAGCTGCGCGAAGGTCAGGCCATCGGGGCGCACGTCACCCTCCGCGGTGATCGCGCCTGGGAGTTCCTTGACCGTCTCGTCAGCCTCGCACTGCCCCGTATCCGCGATTTCCGCGGTCTTTCGGCCAAGCAGTTCGACGGAAACGGAAACTACACCTTCGGTCTGACCGAGCAGAGTGTGTTCCACGAGATCGATCAGGATAAGATTGACCGCGTGCGTGGGTTCGACATCACTGTCGTGACCACCGCTCAGTCTGACGACGAGGGCCGTGCGCTGCTTCGCGCAATTGGCTTCCCGTTCAAGGCTGACAACTAAATAGTCCAAGCGGCGAGGGTGCCCGGGGTTTTCCCGGGCACCCAATCCGCATGTCACCCAGGTCGCGTTCCGTGTAACGGTGCGTGATACCAGGCGAGAAAGAAGAGTCACTCATGACGATGACTGATCCGGTCGCAGATATGCTGACCCGGCTGCGCAATGCAAACTCTGCGCATCATGACGACGTTTCGCTCCCAGGCTCAAAGCTGAAGGAGCGGATCGCTGAGATCCTCAAGCGCGAAGGCTACATCAAGGACTGGAAGGTCGAGCCCGCACGCGTAGGCACGACCATCACCATGGACCTGAAGTATGGCTCCAACCGCGAACGCTCGATTCAGGGCATCAAGCGCGTGTCGAAGCCCGGTCTCCGGGTCTACGCACGCTCAACCGAGATTCCGAGCGTACTCGGCGGTCTTGGCGTTGCGATCCTGTCCACCTCTTCGGGGCTCCTCACGGACCGCGAGGCCGAGCAGAAGGGCGTCGGCGGGGAAGTCCTCGCTTACGTGTGGTAAGCCGTCATGTCACGTATTGGTAAGCTTCCCATCACCGTTCCCGGTGGTGTAGATGTCAAGATCGATGGCCAGACGGTCACGGTCAAGGGTTCGAAGGGCGAGCTTTCGCTTGTCGTTGCAGAGCCCATCCGCGTTGCTCTCGAAGACGGACAGGTGCTCGTCACCCGTCCCGACGATGAGCGCGCGTCTCGAGCGCTGCACGGCCTGACCCGCACGCTCATCAACAACAACATCATCGGTGTGACCGAGGGCTACGCAAAGCAGCTCGAGGTCGTTGGTACCGGATACCGCGTTCAGCAGAAGGGCGCAGGCCTTGAGCTCGCACTCGGCTTCTCGCACCCGGTAAACGTTGACGCTCCCGAGGGCATCACGCTCACGGTTGAGGGCAACACCAAGATCACCGTGAGCGGTATCTCGAAGCAGGCAGTCGGCGAAGCCGCTGCCAATATCCGCAAGCTGAAGAAGCCGGAGCCCTACAAGGGCAAGGGCATTCGGTACGCGGGCGAGGTTGTCCGCCGCAAGGCAGGAAAGGCTGGTAAGTAACCCATGGCCGCTTCAGTATCTCGGGCTAAGGGCCGGACCGCTGCGCGTGTTCGCCGCCATACCCGCCTTCGGAAGAAGATCGTTGGCACGGAGGTTCGCCCCCGTCTCGTCGTGAACCGCTCCGCACGTCACGTATTCGTTCAGGTTGTTGACGACTCCAAGGGCATCACCCTTGCGTCGGCTTCGACCATGGAAGCCGATCTTCGCTCATTCGAGGGCGATAAGACGGCTAAGGCTCGCAAGGTCGGCGAAATCGTCGCCGACCGCGCAAAGGCTGCTGGTGTCGAGGCGGTCGTGTTCGACCGTGGCGGCAGCAAGTACGCTGGGCGCGTCGCAGCGATCGCCGATGGCGCTCGCGAAGGGGGGCTGACCCTGTGAGCAAGGAAACGAAGGAGCAGGAAGTGACCGTAGAGACCCAGGCCACTGAGCCAACGGCTACGGCCGAGGCTCCGGCTCAGGACCACCGCAACGAGCCGCGCGAGCAGCGTCGCGGAAGCCGCGATCGCGGCACCCGCAACGAGCGTGGCGGCCGCGACCGCAACGAGAGCCAGTTCCTCGAGCGCGTTGTGACCATCAACCGCGTGTCGAAGGTCGTCAAGGGCGGCCGTCGCTTCAGCTTCACCGCGCTCGTCGTGGTGGGCGATGGCAACGGCACCGTCGGTGTGGGCTACGGCAAGGCTAAGGAAGTACCCCTCGCAATTGCGAAGGGTGTTGAAGAGGCAAAGAAGAACTTCTTCCGCGTCCCCCGCGTTGGCAGCACCATCCCGCACCCCGTGCAGGGTGAGGCAGCTGCAGGCGTAGTCCTGCTGCGTCCCGCTGCGGCAGGTACCGGCGTTATCGCTGGTGGCCCCGTTCGCGCCGTGCTTGAGTGCGCCGGCATCCACGACGTGCTGAGCAAGTCGCTCGGTTCGTCGAACACCCTGAACATCGTGCATGCGACCGTTGAGGCGTTGCAGCTGCTCGAGGAGCCCCGCTCCGTCGCAGCTCGCCGTGGCCTCGACTTCGACCGCGTCGCTCCGGCTCGCATTGTGCGCGCTGAGGCGAAGGCCGCGGCCGACGCTGCCGCGAAGGCAAAGGCAGGTGCGTAATGGCTAAGAGCCTGAAGATTACGCAGACGAAGTCCATTATCAGTGAGAAGCAGAACCAGCGCGATACGCTGCGCAGTCTCGGTCTCCGCAAGATCGGCCAGTCGGTCGTTCGCGAGGACACCAAGGCCAACCGTGGCTATGTGCGTGCTGTCGCTCACCTGGTACAGGTTGAGGAGATCGACGCATGAGCGAGAAGAACGAGGAGCGCGACCAGGTGCTGAAGGCGCATCACCTGCGTCCAGCTGCTGGCTCGAAGAAGACCAAGACCCGTGTGGGTCGCGGTGAGGGTTCCAAGGGTAAGACCGCAGGCCGCGGCACCAAGGGCACCAAGGCGCGCTACCAGGTCCGGGTTGGCTTTGAGGGTGGGCAGATGCCACTGCACATGCGCACCCCGAAGCTGCGCGGGTTCAAGAACCCGTTCCGCACGGAGTACCAGGTAGTGAACGTTGCCAAGCTCGCAGAGCTGTACCCGAAGGGTGGCGACGTGACCGTCGAGGACCTCGTCCTGAAGGGTGCCGTTCGCAAGAACCAGCCCGTCAAGGTGCTGGGCGACGGCGATCTGCAGGTGAAGCTCACCGTATCCGTTGACAAGGTCTCGAGCTCGGCTGAGCAGAAGATCGTCGCGGCCGGCGGAGCAGTTCAGTAAGGAGCCCCTCGGGCTCTCTACTCTCTCGAGCACGTCTCGAGTCTCGGGGGCGAGTGGGGGCGGCAGCAATGCCGCGCCCACTCGCCCCCGTTTTGTTTTCAAGCCTCGCAGATCACGCGAGGGTTGGAGTCAAGCCCCACCCGCCGTGTAGGCTGGTGCAATTGGTTCTCGTCGTCAGGCGAAGGCCCCGTACGACGCCCTCAGGAGGCAGATTTTGTTCAGCGCTATCGGACGGATCTTTCGAACTCCCGATCTGAGACGGAAGATTGTCTTCACTCTCGCGATCGTGTCGCTGTTCCGACTCGGATCCTTCATCCCTGCACCATTTGTTGACTTCAACAATGTTCAGGCCTGCCTCGTGGCCAACCAGGCCACAGGCCCCTCAGGTCTGTACGACATGATTAACCTCTTCAGCGGTGGTGCCCTGCTGCAGCTCTCAATCTTCGCGCTCGGCATCATGCCGTACATCACCGCGTCGATCATTACGCAGCTGCTGCGCGTCGTCATCCCGCACTTTGAAGCGCTGCACAAGGAAGGCCAGGCCGGTCAGGCCAAGCTGACCCAGTACACGCGGTACCTCACCATCGCACTCGCGGTGCTGCAGTCCACCACGCTCATCACCGTGGCACGATCCGGCCAGCTGTTCGGTGCCTCCGCCAACCAGGCCTGCCAGAACCTCGTGTCGCAGGAGTGGTGGGCCATCCTCATCATGATCATCACGATGACTGCCGGAACCGGCCTCATCATGTGGTTCGGTGAGCTCATCACCGAGCGCGGCGTCGGCAACGGCATGTCGCTCCTCATCTTCACCTCGATCTCCGCGACGTTCCCCGGCGCAATGTGGGTCATCAAGGAGTCGCGCGGCTGGGAGGTCTTCTTCCTGGTGCTCGGGGTCGGGCTGGTCGTGATCGCCGCGGTCGTGTTCGTCGAGCAGTCGCAGCGACGCATTCCGGTGCAGTACGCCAAGCGCGTCGTCGGTCGCCGCACCTACGGCGGGTCGAGCACATACATCCCCATCAAGGTCAACATGGCGGGCGTGATCCCCGTGATCTTTGCCTCTGCCATCTTGTACCTGCCGATGCTGCTCACGCAGTTCAACCAGCCGCAGATCGGCGAGGACCCGAAGGGGTGGGTTGTCTGGGTGCAGAACAACCTGGTCACGGGCGATCAGCCGTTCTACATGCTCGTCTTCTTCCTGCTGACGATCGGCTTCACCTTCTTCTACGTGCAGATCACCTTCAACCCGGAGGAGGTCGCCGACAACATGAAGCAGTACGGCGGCTTCGTTCCAGGGATCCGCGCTGGCCGCCCCACGGCCGAATACCTCAACTACGTGCTGACGCGCATCACGAGCGCAGGCTCGCTGTACCTCGGTCTCATCGCACTCATTCCGCTGATTGCACTTTCGTTCTTCGGTGCGAACGCGAACTTCCCCTTCGGCGGAGCTTCGATCCTGATTATCGTCGGCGTTGGCCTTGAGACGGTGAAGCAGATCGACGCACAGCTGCAGCAGCGCCACTACGAAGGGCTCCTCAAGTGACGGACACCACAACGCGACTCCTGATCATTGGCCCCCCGGGAGCCGGCAAGGGCACCCAGGCCGCACAGATCGCTGAACGCTTCGGGGTTCCCGCGATCTCCACGGGTGACATCTTCCGTGCGAACATCAAAGGGGGAACGCCTCTCGGTCAGCAGGTGCAGGCAATCATCGAAAGCGGTGAGCTGGTGCCCGACTCGCTCACCAACGAGATTGTCGCGGATCGTCTGAATCAAGCAGACGCGGCAGCGGGATTCCTGCTCGATGGCTACCCGCGCAACGTTGAGCAGGTTCACGCGCTCGACGGCATGCTGGACGGAGAGTCCCTCGATGCGGTCGTGCTGCTCGAGGCTGATGTTGACGCGGTCGTAGCTCGCTTGCTGAAGCGTGCCGAGCTTGAGGGCCGAGCAGACGACACCGAAGAGGTGATCCGGCACCGCCAGGACATCTACGCGGAGCAGACCGCACCGCTCGTGAAACTGTTCTCCGAGCGCGGGATCCTGGTGACCGTTGATGGCCTCGGCACGGTCGAAGAAGTTGCCGCACGGATCGCAACCGGTCTCGACGCACAGCTGTCCGCGAAGGCCGGCCGCTAAACCGTGGCTCGCCGGGGACTGCTCCGTCGCTCGATCTACAAGTCGCCAGCGCAGCTGCGATTGATGGTCGAGCCTGGTCTTGCCGGGGCCGCCGCGATCGCCGCCATGCGCGAGGCGGTGCGCCCCGGAATCACGCCGCTTGAGCTTGACGCGATTGCCGAAGAGGCGATCCGGAGCCGCGGGGGAGCCCCCAATTTTATGCTGGAGCCCGGCTACCAGCACACGATCTGCGCGAATGTCAACGAACACGTGGTGCACGCGATCCCCACGGACCGCCCGCTCGCTGCTGGTGACATCGTGGCGCTCGACGTCGGGGCCGTAATCGGAGGTTGGCACAGCGACACCGCGTTCACCGTGGCGCTGCCGGATCACGCGCGACCCGAAGAGAGTGCCGCGAACCAGCACTTGAGCGACGTCACTGAGCAGGCGATGTGGCGAGGCATTGCCCGCTTAGCGACGGCTTCGCACCTCAACGAAGTCGGCGAGGCCGTGGCCTCCTACGTGCGAGCTCAGAGCGACTACAACGTGCTCGAGGACTACATCGGACACGGTATTGGTCGCAGTATGCATGAAGACCCTCCCGTGTTCAATGTTCCCGTGCGCGGTCGTGGGCCTGAAGTGAAGCCGGGGCTCGTCGTGGCCATCGAGCCCATCATTTCGGCCGGCTCGATCGAGACCGTCGTTCAGGATGATGACTGGACCGTAACGATTGCCGATGGGGCGATGAGCGCCCAGTGGGAACACTCAGTGGCAGTCCACGCCGGTGGAATCTGGGTGTTGACCGCTGAAGACGGTGGCGCGAGCGGCTTGGTGCCGCTCGGAGTCACGCCGGTGCCCATTCCTTAGCGCTCCCGCTTTACAAACCGGGGATCGACGAGTACGCTTGATCTTTGGTGCTTTGCGCCTGTTTTCGCGTTCGCGAAAGCGGGCGTTTTGCATTCGCAAGACCAGTAGATACCTACGCGAGCGATAGTGAGGCTATGGCGAAAAAAGACGGCGTCATCGAGATTGAGGGACAGGTTGTCGAGGCTCTGCCCAACGCGATGTTCCGCGTTGAGTTGACCAATGGACACAAGGTGCTCGCTCATATCTCGGGAAAGATGCGCCAGCACTACATCCGCATTCTCCCAGGGGATCGCGTGATCGTGGAGCTGACGCCCTACGATTTGACGCGTGGCCGCATCGTCTACCGCTACAAGTAGGTCGCTGGAAAGTAACGGCAGCCGGCATCCCGGTTGCACGATGACAGCGAATCCCAATAAGGAAACATCATGAAGGTAAAGCCCAGCGTCAAGCCCATCTGCGATCACTGCAGGGTGATCCGTCGCCACGGCCGCGTCATGGTGATCTGCAAGAGCAACCCGCGTCACAAGCAGCGCCAGGGCTAGTTCCTGCGCTCAGCGGTCTCGCAGAGCACGAATAACTGAATATCTGATCCAGCGCATCGAAGAACCCGGCCGCCTACGCGGCACGGGGGACACCTCGGGACAGAGGCCCGAACCCCCGATGCGCAACACACCTCTATTACAGCCAAGGAGCAGCCAATATGGCACGTCTCGCCGGAGTAGACATCCCACGCGACAAGCGCGTTGAGATCGCACTCACTTACATCTACGGGGTCGGCCGCACCAGCGCGCTGAAGGCCCTCGCCGACACCGAGATTGACGGCAACATCCGCGTGAAGGACCTGAGCGACGATCAGCTCGTTGCCCTTCGTGACTACATTGAAGGCAACTTCAAGGTTGAGGGTGACCTCCGCCGTGAGGTGGCCGCTGACATCCGCCGCAAGGTCGAGATCGGCAGCTACCAGGGCATCCGTCACCGCAAGGGCCTGCCTGTGCATGGTCAGCGCACCAAGACGAACGCTCGTACCCGTAAGGGCCCGAAGCGCACCGTCGCCGGCAAGAAGAAGTAGTAGCCGGTCCACTCGACCATCACACAGAGCTTTTCAGGAGAACACGCAATGGCAGCACCAAAGACTGCGGCTCGTAAGCCGCGTCGCAAGGACAAGAAGAACGTGGTTGTGGGCCAGGCCCACATCAAGTCCACGTTCAACAACACGATCGTTTCGATCACTGACACCACCGGTGCCGTGATCAGCTGGGCTTCCTCCGGTGGAGTTGGCTTCAAGGGCTCACGTAAGTCGACGCCGTTCGCGGCTCAGCTTGCTGCAGAGTCGGCTGCTCGCAAGGCGCAGGAGCACGGCATGAAGAAGGTTGACGTCTTCGTGAAGGGCCCCGGTTCGGGACGCGAGACCGCGATCCGTTCGCTGCAGGCCGCAGGCCTCGAGGTGGGGTCGATCAACGACGTCACCCCGCAGACCCACAACGGCTGCCGCCCCCCGAAGCGCCGTCGCGTCTAAGGAGCATTCGCTGCTTCCCGGGGTGAGCGGTTCGCCGTTCACCCCGGGAAGGCGCCGAGGCTCGTTCGAGCCCCGGGTGCACAGAGGACTCACCCTCATTCCCGATACCGCATGAGTCATATAGCGGACTCCAGCGAAAGGACCACACACCTTGCTCATTGCACAGCGACCCACACTCACCGAAGAATCGATCTCCGAGCACCGTTCGCGCTTCGCGATCGAACCGCTTGAGCCTGGCTTCGGCTACACGCTCGGCAACTCGCTGCGCCGCACGCTGCTGTCGTCGATTCCCGGCGCGGCAGTTACCAGCGTTCGCTTCGAGGGTGTCGCTCACGAGTTCACGACCATTGCGGGCGTGACCGAGGACGTCACCGAGATCATTCTCAACATCAAGGATCTCGTCGTCTCAAGCGAGCACGACGAGCCGATCACCGCCTACCTGCGCAAGACTGGCGCTGGCGAGGTTACTGCTGCTGATATCTCCGCACCTGCCGGTGTTGAGGTGCACAATCCTGAGCTCGTCATCGCGACGCTCAGCGATTCAGCTCAGTTCGAGCTTGAACTGACGATCGAGCGTGGCCGCGGCTACGTTTCGGCCGCGCAGAACCGCAACGAAGACGCCGAAGTGGGCCGGATCCCCGTGGATTCGATCTACTCGCCCGTGCTCAAGGTCACCTACCGCGTGGAAGCCACGCGTGCCGGTGAGCGCACCGACTTCGATCGCCTCGTCGTTGACGTCGAGTCGAAGCCAGCTATCAGCCCCCGCGACGCGATCGCTTCGGCTGGTTCCACGCTTGTCGAGCTCTTCGGGCTTGCACGCGAGCTGAACACCGCCGCTGAGGGCGTCGAGATCGGCCCCGCGCCGGTCGAGGTCGTCACGGAGGGCGAGCTCTCGATTCCCATCGAGGATCTCGACCTTTCGGTGCGCAGCTACAACTGCCTCAAGCGCGAGGGCATCAACACGGTGAGCGAGCTCGTAGCGCTCTCCGAGGCCCAGCTCATGAACATCCGTAACTTCGGTCAGAAGTCCGTTTTCGAGGTGCGCGACAAGCTCACCGAGATGGGGCTGTCGCTGAAGGATGCCGTGCCCGGATTCGACGGCGCACAGTTCTACAGCTACGAAGACGACAACAACAACTAACGATCCGTCGTACCCCGGCCTGATCGTATATCCACTGGAGTAAACAATGCCGAAGCCCACGAAGGGCGCCCGCCTCGGAGGCGGCCCCGCACACGAGCGCATGATGCTCAACCAGATGGCTGCGCAGCTTTTCGAGCACAAGCGCATCCAGACCACGGAGACCAAGGCAAAGCGCCTGCAGCCCGTGGCCGAGCGTCTCGTGACGTTCGCGAAGCGTGGCGACCTCGCCGCGCGTCGCCGCGCCATGCGCCAGATCACCGACAAGTCGGTCATCCACGAGCTCTTCACCGAGATCGCACCCCTCGTCGAGAACCGTGAGGGTGGCTACACGCGCATCGTCAAGACCGGTTTCCGCAAGGGCGACCGCGCACCCCTCGCAGTGATCGAGCTCGTGCTTGACCCTGTACAGCCCAAGGTGAAGGCCGCACCGGCCGAGCCGAAGGCAGAGAAGGCCGAAAAGGTTGAGGAGGCCCCCGCTGAGGAGGCCGTCGAGACCGAAGAAGCTGCTGCGGCTCCCGCAGAAGCTGAGGCTGCTGCCGAGGAGAAGGCCGAGTAAGGCTCTTCTTTTCAGCACTGCGCCCCGCCGATCCTTGGATCGGCGGGGCGCAGTGCTGTGTCCGGGCAGTTCTTCTGCGCAGGATCGTGGCGTCGGCCTTGCCGCGAGGAAGCACGAGAGCTCGCAGGCCAGGAGCTCGCGGGTCGGGCAAGAGCAGGCAGGCCACGAGATTGCAGGCCGGGAGATCGCACGGCGAGAGACTGCTCGGCGAGCGCGAGCGAAAATTACAGCCGCGGCACAGCGAAGCCACGCGCTTCACCGGGCTGCTGCAACGCTTCGAGCGCGCGCTGCACTGCCGTGGCGTAGATCTCCCCACCGCTCGGATTGGGGTGGATATCGTCTCCTGCGAGTGCGCCCTCGACGCCGCTGACGGCCCCGCTCCAGTCCGCCACCACGACGCCACGGTGCGCATCGGCGAAGCGGGTGAGCTCCTCGTTCACACCTGCGATCCACTCGCGATCGGCATGGGCATTGACGAGCACGAGCGGGCGATTTCCTGCAGTTGCGAGCAGCGCTTGCAGCTCGTCCGGTTGGATTGGGCCGTTCGTGCCCAGGCCAACGACGAGCACTGTCCGGAGTGACCCATCGGCTGCCCACTCCGTGGTGAGTTCAACACCCACTCCGAGGCCGCGGGAGACCGCCGCGTCGACCGCAATTCCTGGGAACGCTGCTTCGAGCTCGGGGAGGCTTGCAAGCATCACCGAGTCACCGACCGCGCTGATCTCAGGCCCCTCAGGCAGCACAGGGCCGGACGGAGGTGCTGGTGGCGCGTTCTTTTTGGCTGGCTGTTTCTCGCCCGGCGTGGCTCCGGGTGCTGATTCGGAGCCAGTGCTCTGCTCACCGGGTGTCTGCCCGGCACCGGGAGTCGGTGTTCCTGCAGACTGCTCAAGCGCCGCCTGGCCGCGCGCAATTGCCTGGGCCGCCGAACTCTGGGCGGGCGCTGTGGCGATGGCAATGGCGCCGGCTGGGACGGTGGCGACGAGCACAACGCCAAGCGCTACAGCCACCAGGCGTTGCCGTGACGTGTGCCCCGTGGGCTGGAACAGCATCCGGATGGACCGCCGGAGCCCGAAACGGCGCACGGGCTGCTCGACATAGCGGTAAGACACCGCAGCTGCGGCGAAGGTGGCCACGAGCGTGAGGAGGCTGACGACCGCGGTAGAGACTGCGCCACGGAGGCCGTTCGGCATCCCGTCCAACGCCGATGAGAAGATCAGCAGCAGCGGCCAGTGCCACAGGTAAATGCCGTATGAGCGCTCACCGATCCAACGCAGCGGCTGTGCGTCGAGCGCGCGCCCGACCAGTGCCCCCGGCCGTGTCACCGTACCGACGAGGAGCAAAGCCGCGAAGATCGCGAGTTGGAATCCGCCCTGGAAACTTTCGGGGCTCCCCTCGGCCAGCGTGAGTGAGAGCCAGCCGAGAATGCCGAAGCCGATGAGTGTCAGTGCCCCATAGCCGAGTTGACGCATGTGCGCTGGGGCCTGGGGGAGTGCGCGCCCTGGAGGCGAGTGCAGCAACATTGCCATTGCCGCGCCGAGCAGAAGACCGAATGTGTGCGTATCGGAGCCGAAATAGACGCGAGTCGGATCCACCCCCTGCACCGACAGGTCCGCCATGCGCAGGGCCGAAGCCGCTCCAAGAATGACGAGTGGGATCGCACGCGTGCTCTGGCCCCGCAGTTTGAGCAGCGCCAGCACGAGCAGGGGGAGGAGGATATAGAACTGCTCCTCGATCGAGAGCGACCAGGTGTTGCGGAACAGCTCGGGCGTATCCCTGGCAAAATAGTCCGCGCCCTGTGCGATGAACACCCAGTTGCTCACGAAGAACGCGGTACCGGCGATTTGCTGGCCGATTCCCACCAGCAGGTCGCCGCCAACGAGAAGCGCGAGGGCTGTGCACACGAGCAGAACGAGCGCAAGCGCTGGCAACAGCCTGCGTGCGCGCCTGCGCCAGAATGCACCGAGTTTGATCCCACCGCGCAGCTCTGCTTCGCGCAGCAGCAGTGAGGTAATTAGGAAGCCGCTGATCGCGAAGAACACATCGACGCCAAGAAAACCGCCCGGCAGCGCGCGCGGGAACAGGTGATACCCGAGGACCAGCATGACTGCGATGGCGCGGAGTCCATCGAGACCCCCGAAGCGTGCGGGACGAGCGGAGGCGGAGGCGGATGCGATGACTGGGGGCATGGAGAAACTTTCGGGACGCGGGTGGCAACACGCGTCCGGCCCCCAGTGTACGCGGCATTTGTATGGCCGGCCCTGATATCACTGGCAGGATGAAGGAGTGAACTTCCTCAACAACAGTCCCGCAGCCCGTGTGCGTCTTGATCTTGCGTATGACGGAACGGACTACTCGGGATGGGCGCTCCAGCCAGGCTTGCGCACGGTGCAGGGCGAACTTGAGTCTGCACTGGGTGTTCTGCTCCGCGCAGACCAGGAACCGCGGCTAACGGTGGGCGGACGTACCGACGCGGGCGTGCACGCGCGCGGCCAAGTAGCGCACCTCGATGTCACCGCTGAACAGCTCGCAAAGTGGACAGGACGCGTGCAGGATGGACGAAGCGGTGAGCTCTCTGAAGCGGAGACCGCCCGTCTTCGTGCGCGCAGGCTGAACGGCGTGCTCAACCGCACAACGCGAGGGATCGCGGTGCACTCCGCGAGGATCGTGCCTGAAACTTTCGACGCGCGCTTTTCTGCGCTGCGCCGACGCTACGAATACCGGCTCCGCAGTTCGGGGGCGCGCCGCGATCCGCTCACCGCGAGATTCACTGCAGACGTTGCGCACCGGCTCGATATTGATGTGATGCAGCGTGCGTCAGATGAGCTCCTCGGACTCAACGACTTCACGACCTTCTGCAGGGCGCGCGAGGGATCGACGGCCGTGCGAGACCTGCTGTGTTTCGAGTGGCGGGTCACCGAGGACGGCGCATTCGCAGCCAGGATTGAAGCGGACGCATTCTGTCACTCGATGGTGCGCGCCATCGTCGGCGCCGTCGTGGCGGTGGGCACCGAGCGGATCGAGATCGACGAACTGGTTCGGCTGCGTGACGCGCGGACCCGCACGAGCCGGTTTGCTGTCATGCCAGCGCACGGCCTCTCGCTCGAGGAGATCACCTACCCAGAGGACAAAGATCTTGCCGCCCGGGCTGAGCAGACACGGGCTCGCAGGGTCCTCGACAGTTCCAAGTGAGGGTGACCGACCCGGCCTGGTTCGCCTGCCCGGGAGTACCGCGGCTTCCGCTGTGCTAGTCTTGACCCTTGGTGCGCAAGTACCCGATTTGTTGAGCCCTCCATCGCCTGAGCACCCCGTGTGGGACCGGACAGCGGAGTGGGATCCACGAACACCTCCAATTCGACAGAAAGCAGCACGATAGTGACTCGCACTTATTCACCGAAGGCAGCCGAGCAGAAGCACGACTGGCTCATCATTGACGCCGAAGACGTGGTCCTCGGCCGCCTCGCTTCGCACGCGGCAGCACTGCTCCGCGGCAAGCACAAGACGACCTTCGCTCCCCACATGGACATGGGCGACTACGTCATTATCATCAACGCCGAGAAGGTCGTCCTCACGGGCAACAAGGCTGAGAACAAGAAGGCGTACCGCCACTCGGGTTACCCGGGCGGCCTCCGCTCTATGAGCTACACCGAGCTGCTTGAGAAGAACCCTGAGCGCGCTGTCGAGAAGGCGATCCGCGGCATGCTGCCGAAGAACTCCCTCGGTGCAGATCTGTTCCGCAAGCTGAAGGTCTACAAGGGTGCCGCGCACCCGCACGCTGCCCAGCAGCCCACCCCCTACACCTTCGGCCAGGTCGCGCAGTAACGCGCGCCAACGAGACGTTAAGAGAGAGACTTCACAGTGACTGAAGAGCAGACCGTGGCCACCGAGAGCTACACCACCGAGACGCCCGCATCGCAGGCAACCGCAGCAGCACCCCGCCCCGCGCTCACCGTTCCCGGTGCAGCCGTTGGCCGTCGCAAGCAGGCCATCGCCCGCGTGCGTCTCATCCCGGGTGCAGGCACCATGACCGTTAACGGTCGTGAGCTGGCTGAGTACTTCCCGAACAAGCTGCACCAGCAGCTGATCACCGATCCGTTCACCGCGCTCGAGCTCAACGGCTCGTACGACGTGATCGCTCGCATCGGCGGCGGCGGCCCCTCCGGCCAGGCAGGCGCACTCCGTCTTGCCATTGCTCGTGCACTCAACGAGATCGACGCAGAGCACAACCGTGCAACCCTCAAGAAGGCCGGCTTCCTGAGCCGCGACGCTCGCATCAAGGAGCGCAAGAAGGCCGGTCTTAAGAAGGCCCGCAAGGCGCCTCAGTACTCGAAGCGCTAAGCAGGAATCCCAACCCTATGGGACGCCTGTTTGGCACGGATGGGGTTCGGGGTCTTGCCGGGGTCGATGTGACCGCCGAGCTGGCCCTGAACCTCGCCGACGCTGCGGCTCTCGTTCTTGGGCGTTCTGCCCGGAGCGAGAGCCGTCGCGCTATCGCGGTCATTGCCCGCGATCCTCGGGTTTCCGGGGAGTTCATCTCGGCCGCAGTTGCGGCCGGGCTGGCCTCCGCTGGCGTTGATGTGCTCGACGCCGGAGTGATCCCGACCCCCGCAGCGGCGTATCTCGTCGCAGACACCGGAGCCGATTTTGGCGTGATGGTGTCTGCGTCGCACAATCCCGCGGCCGACAACGGCATCAAGTTCTTTGCGTCGGGTGGACGCAAGCTCGCTGACGATATCGAAGATGAGATCGAGGCGGCTCTTGAACGCCCGACAATCGCAGTCACGGGCCGAGAGGTCGGCAGGATCCGGCGCTTCGCTGACGCGGAGGACCGCTATCTCGTGCACCTCCTTGGCACCCTTGAGGGGCTCAGCCTCGATAAGGTGCACGTGGTGCTCGACTGCGCGCATGGCGCCGCCGCAGGTATTTCCCCCGATGTATTCACTGATGCAGGGGCGAAGGTCACGGTGATCGGCAATGATCCCGACGGCTTCAACATCAACGACGGAGTGGGATCAACTCACCTCGAGCCGCTGATCGCCAAGGTGCGTGAGACCGGGGCAGATCTGGGCATTGCCCACGACGGCGACGCGGATCGCTGCCTCGCTGTCGATGCTGAGGGCAATGTTGTTGACGGCGATCAGATCATGGCGATTCTCGCGCTCTCCATGGCCGCGCGCGGCAAGCTGGAGCAGAACACGCTCGTCGCGACGGTGATGTCGAACCTCGGCCTGAAGCTCGCCATGGCTGACAGCGGAATCGACGTGATCGAGACCGGCGTGGGTGATCGCTACGTGCTTGAGGCTATCAACAAGCATGGCTACTCGCTGGGCGGCGAGCAATCGGGCCATGTGATCATGAGTGATCACGCGACGACCGGAGATGGCATTCTGACGGGTCTGCATATTGCAGCCGAGATGGTGCGCACTGGGAAGACGCTCGGCGAGCTTGCGAGTTGCATGACGATTTATCCGCAGGTGCTGGTGAACGTGCGCGGCGTTGATCGCGCGGGTGTGTCTGGCGATGCGGTGCTGCAACAGGCCGTGCATCAGGCAGAAGTGGCGCTCGGGGGTCAAGGACGCGTGCTCTTGCGGCCCTCTGGCACCGAGCCTGTTGTGCGGGTCATGGTCGAGGCACAGCACGTCGATCAGGCTCAGAAGCTTGCTGATGATCTTGCCGCAATCGTCAAGGAGCGACTGGCCGTCTAAGCGCTCCACAGTCGTGCATGCCCTCACACTGCCCCCGCACGGGGGTACGGTGGGGGCATGCGTGTCGTGCGGAGGACTGCCAGGATGGTCAGCGGAGTCGGGCTGGGAGCGGTGAGCGCCCTCCACGCGGTGTGGGCTGCTGGCTCCCACTGGCCTGCACGAGACCGGAAGACGCTCGCTGAAGCCGTGATCGGCAACGACACGGGATTTCCCAGTCGCGCGGCCACCGCGACCGTGGCTCTGGGGGCTAGCGTTGCGGGCGTGATCGCAGCCGGAGGTTTGGGCAGCAGCCCGAACATGGTGCGCGTGCGGCGTGTGATTGGGGTCGCTCTGCTCACGCGCGCAGCAGTCGGCGGAGATGTGGCACTTGCCGCTCTGGGGAGGCCTCACGGACAGCCGCGGTTCATCTCCCTCGACAATCGCTTCTACCGGCCGCTCTGCGCGCTGCTCGGACTTGCGACCCTGATCGGAGCTAGAGCTTCCGCAGCAGCACCTTCTGCACCCGGTGATTCGCCTCTTTGCGCAGCACGAGGGAGGCGCGTGCGCGCGTCGGTCGAATGTTCTCGATGAGGTTCGGCTCGTTGATATTGACCCAGTATTCGTCGGCGAGGGCAGAAGCCACGTCGTCATCGAGTCCGGCGAAGCGCCGGAAGTGCGAGTTCGGATCCGCGAATGCGTGTTCTCGGAGCCGCAGGAATCGATTGCGATACCACTGATGAATGTCTGAGGTGCGAGCGTCGACATAGACCGAGAAGTCGAAGAGATCACTCACTGCGAGCGGATGCTGCATCGACGCGGGCTGGAGCACGTTGAGTCCCTCCACGATGAGGATGTCCGGCTGCCGCACGAGCGTGTACTCGTCAGGCACAATGTCGTACAGCAGGTGGCTGTAGTGCGGCACGCAGACCTCTGCGACACCCGCTTTCACCTGTGAGACGAAACGCAGCAGCGCACGGCGGTCGTACGATTCAGGGAACCCCTTACGGTGTGCGATTCCGCGCCGCTCCAGTTCCGCATTCGGATACAGAAATCCATCAGTCGTCACGAGGTCTACCTGAGGGGTTTCCGGCCAGCGCGCGAGGAGATCGCGGAGGATTCGCGCAACCGTCGACTTGCCCACGGCGACAGACCCGGCAATCCCGATCACAAACGGGCTCTGGCGCTCGCCGTTGCGCTGCAAGAAGCCGCGGGTGCGCTGGTGCATTTCCTTCGCGGCAATCGCGTATTGGTTGATCAGGCGGCTCAGCGGGCGGTAGACCTCGGAGACTTCGGCGAGGTCGAGCGGCTCACCGAGCCCCCGAAATGCCTCAACCTCATCTTCGGTGAGCGGCATTGGCGTCTCTCCGGCGAGTCGCGCCCATTCGGCGCGGTCTATCTCGATGAAGGGTGAGGTGAACTCGGGGCGCACGAGCGCGTGAGTATCGGTGCTGACTTCGGGGTGTTCACTCGCGCCACCGCTCACGTCTGCGATGACGCGGGCTGAGCGGACACGGGAAGCTTTGGGGGGAGGGATCTCGGCCATTGTGCATCCATGGTGCCACTAAACTAGTGCGCATGTGTGGAATCGTCGGATATGTCGGCCCGAATGATACGGTCGACGTGCTTATCAACGGACTGCGGCGGCTTGAGTACCGTGGCTACGACTCGGCCGGCATCGCCGTTCTCGACGAAGCGGGCGACCTCACCGTGCGCAAGCGCTCGGGGAAGCTGGTGCGGCTCGAAGAGCTTCTCGCGGATAGCCCGGTCGGAGAGGGGCATACCGGGATCGGGCACACCCGCTGGGCCACCCACGGTGGGCCGACCGATGAGAACGCCCACCCGCATCTCGGAGATAACGGCAAACTCGCGCTGATTCACAACGGGATCGTCGAGAATTTTGCTGAGTTGCGTGCCGAGCTCGAGGCTGATGGCATATCGCTCATCAGCGAGACCGACACTGAAGTGGTGGCCGGTCTCCTCGGACGTGAGGTCGCTCGAGTTGGCGACCTGGAAACCGCTTTCCGGAACGTGGTGACTCGACTCACCGGAACGTTCACCCTGCTTGCGACGCACCGCGACGAGCCAGGCAAGATCGTGGCCGCACGTCATCACTCGCCGCTCGTCGTTGGCTTGGGCGATGGCGAGAACTTCTTGGGCTCTGACGTGGCAGCGTTCGTTTCTTCGACGCGACGCGCCGTCGCGGTGAATGAGGACAACATCGCGATCATCACGCCGGAAAACGTGCGCATCACCGACTTCGCGGGCACGCCCGTCGAGTACAGCGAGTTCGAGGTTGAGTGGGACGCCGAGGCTGCCGATAAGGGCGGCTGGTCCTCTTTCATGGCCAAGGAGATCACGGAACAACCGGAGGCCGTTGCGAACACCACTCGTGGCCGCATCGAGGGATCGCACGTGGTCATTCCCGAGCTCGTTGAGCTGGGCGACGACGTGCTCCGCAACATTGACCGCATCGTGATTATTGCGTGCGGCACCGCGTCCTACGCTGGCCAGGTTGGTGCCTACGCGATCGAGCAGTGGGCACGGATCCCCGTTGAAGTGCAGCTCAGTCATGAGTTCCGTTACCGTGACCCAGTGCTCTCGGATCGGACCATGGTGATTTCCGTGAGCCAGTCGGGCGAGACGATGGACACGCTGATGGCAGTGAAGTACGCGATTGAGCGTGGTGTGAAGACCATTTCGGTGTGCAATACACAGAGCGCAACGATCCCGCGTGAATCTGACGCCGCGGTCTACACACACGCTGGCCCCGAGGTGGCTGTCGCGTCGACGAAGGCCTTTATTGCACAGATCACGGCGCTGTACCTGATCGGCCTGCACTTCGGTCGAGTGCGCGGGACGCTGTCCGAAGCGGACTCAGCCGCAGCAGTTGAGCAGTTCGAAGCGCTTCCCGAGAAGGTGCGCGAGGCTGTCGGCACGCACGAGCAGATCGCGCAGCTCGCGCACTGGATGGCAGACACCCGCTCGGTGTTGTTCCTGGGGCGTCACGTTGGCTTCCCGATTGCGCTTGAGGGTGCGCTCAAGCTCAAGGAGATCGCCTATATTCATGCCGAGGGCTTCGCCGCAGGCGAGCTGAAGCATGGCCCGATCGCGCTGATCGACCACGGCCAGCCGGTGTTTGTGCTGGTGCCGAGTCCGCGTACTTCACCGCTGATGCACTCCAAGATCGTGTCGAATATCCAAGAGATCCGCGCGCGCGGCGCGAGGGTGATCGCGGTCGTCGAGAAGGGGGACACCTCGGTGCTGCCCTACGCCGACGATGTGATCCGGCTCCCGCTTGCCGACTCGTTCTTTGAGCCGCTGCTGCAGGTAGTGCCCTTGCAGTGGTTCGCGCTTGAGTTGTCGACGGTCAAGGGACTCGATGTCGACCAGCCTCGCAACCTCGCGAAGTCGGTCACGGTCGAATAGCCAGCGTCGCGGGCGAGTGCTCTCGTCCGCGCTGGTGACTGGGCATTATCCAGCAGGGCAGGGCAGCAGAGATGATCATGGGGATCGGCGTCGACACGGTCGACATTGCGCGATTTGAGCGGCAGCTCGAACGGGTCCCTGCCCTGCGTGCTCGGCTCTTCACTCCGGCAGAGCGAGAGCTCCCGGCTGCCTCGCTCGCGGCACGCTTCGCCGCGAAAGAAGCGCTGATTAAGGCGCTCGGCGGATCTGACGGTGTGAGCTGGCAGGATCTCGAAGTGCTGCGCGGCCCCGATCGCGCCCCTGGATTCGCGGAGACCGTCGGCCTCACCGCTGCGCTCGGCGCACGGGGTGCACATCGGGCGCATCTCTCGATGACGCACGATGCAGGTATCGCGACAGCGTTTGTGGTTGTCGAGCGACTCAGCGGTGCGGAGTACGCTCAAGGGACAGCGAGCAACGATGAAACGGGGCAATAAATGAGAACAGGTTCGATGCGCGTAGCCGAGATCTCAGTGCCGGCAATTCGTCACAACGTCACCAGAATTCGAGAGCTCACCGGTGGTGCTGTCATCGTCGTCGTAAAGGGTGGGGGCTACGGCCACGGTGCGGCGATTGCCGCGGCCGCTGCGTTTGACGCAGGCGCTGAGATCGTCGCAACCGCGGACCTGGAGGAAGCGCTCGCGCTGCGCGATGCCGGAATCGCGGGGGCGATCTTGTGCTGGCTTCACGGCGTGCGCGCGGACTTCGGTGACGCGGTCGCTGCGGATATCGAGCTGGGGATCAGTGACCTCGCACAGCTGGAGAAACTCGCGAGCGCGGCGCTGAGCCAGGGAAAGCGCGCCACGCTGCACCTCAAGCTCGACACGGGGCTCAGCAGAAACGGCGCCTCGCCCGATGCCTGGGACGCGCTGTTTGCGCGCACTGCTGAGCTCGAGGCCGCCGGCACCGTGCGGGTGCGTGGCGTCTTTAGTCACCTCGCGAACGCGGGCGATGAGAACGATCGGCTGCAGGCCGCTCGTTTTGATGATGCGATTGCCCGACTTGCAGCGGCAGGGGTAGACCCGGAGCTCAAGCACCTGGCCGCGAGCGCCGCGACGCTCGCCTCACCGCACCTGCACTACAACGCCGTACGTGTTGGCGTTGCGGCATTCGGGCTGAGCCCGTTTGCGGACAAGACTTCGGCGCAGCTGGGCTTGATACCCGCGATGACGTTGCGCTCAGAGATTGTGGCGTTGCGCGGAGTGCCTGCGGGTACGGGAGTGTCGTACGGCTTCAACCACGTCTGTGAAACCCCCACCACATTGGCGCTCGTTCCGGTGGGCTATGCGGATGGTATGCCGCGTGCGCTCAACGGTTCAGGTGCTTGGGTGACAGTCGCCGGTGAGCCCAGGCCGATCGTGGGCCGGATCGGGATGGACCAGTTCATCGTCGATGTCGGACCGCTTGCCGGTCGTCTGAGTCTCGGCGATCCTGTCGTGCTCTTTGGCGATCCTGAGCGAGGCTACCCGCCCGTCGAAATCTGGGCCGGACTGATGCGTACGATCAACTATGAGATCGTGGTTGGAATTGGGCCGCGCGTCCTGCGCGTCCCCGTTGACGAGGACGGCAAGTGAGCGCCAGCGACCAGCGCGTGAGTGTGCGAGAGGTCGCGGATCCAGAGGAGATGCACGAGCTCGGCATTGAGCTGGGGAACGTGCTGCGCGCGGGCGATCTGGTGATCCTCACGGGCCCGCTGGGCGCTGGCAAGACGACGCTCACCCGTGGCATTGGCGAGGGAATGCAGGTGCGAGGCCCCGTGCAGAGCCCAACGTTCGTGCTCGCGAGGACGCACCCGTCGCTCGTCAGCGGTCCGTCACTCGTGCATGTTGACGCATATCGGCTCGCTGACGCCGCGGAGCTCGACGACCTTGACCTCGACTTCGATGGTGCAGTCGTTGTCGCGGAGTGGGGCGCCGGTCTCGTGGAAACCAGAGACGCTTGGATCGAGATTGTGATCGAGCGCAGGCGCGGAGCTGACGAGGCAGAAGAAGCAGCAGAACCGGACTGGTCAGAAGCGCCGGTTGAGAGCCGGACCGTGACGATCACGATGACCGGATCGCGCTGGGCTGAGGAGACACTGTGACATCGACTGAGATCCCCGAGCTCGGGGCTCACGTGCTGCTCGCGATCGATACCGCGATCGGCACGTCAGTGGCGCTCGGCGTCGACGGGAGGGTGTTCACCGCCATGAGTGATGACCACCGCGGGCACGCCGAGGCCATCGGTGGCCTGCTCGCGGCGGTGTTCAGCGAGAGCGGCGTCTCTCCTGCGCGCGTCACGGGTGTGATTGCCGGGGTTGGCCCCGGCCCGTTCACCGGGCTCCGCGTGGGCATCGCTGCCGCGCACGCCTTCGCGCTCGGCCGCGGAGTCCCGCTGCTGCCGCTTGAGGGGCATGAGGCAGTCGCGCTCGAAGCGCTCGAATCCGGTGCAACGGCTGGTGTGCGGGTGGTGCAGGATGCGCGCCGGCGTGAGCTGTTCGTTACCGAGTACTCGGGGCTCGACTGGGCAGGCATTCCACAGCGCAGCGCTGGCCCTGGCCTGGTCACGCGCATGGCGTACGAGCCGGTGCACAACGAGCTCTGGCCGGAGCGGATCCCTGGCGCTGGTCTGGTGCGTCTCGCAGCCCGCCGGCTCGTCTCGGGCACCGAGTTTGCCGACGACCGTGCACGCTATCTACGCGCTCCTGACGTGGCGCAGCCCACAGCGCCGAAACGGGTCAGCACATGAGCGAGCAGGAGTCCCTGACCCCGCTCAAACTGCGTCCCGCGACACTCGACGATCTCGATGCGATCTGGGCGATTGAGTCTGCAGTCTTCGCATCCGACGCGTGGAGCAAAAGTCTGCTGCGAGAGGAACTGATCGCCGATCACCGCTGTTACCTCGTGCTTGAGTCTGCTCTGGGGGCCGTCGAGGGATATGGCGGCCTGCTTCTCGTCGGTTCTGAAGCTGATGTGCAAACGATCGCGGTGACGCCAGCGGTGCGGGGCACGGGGCAGGGGCGCCGGCTGATGCTCGCGCTGATTGAGGAGGCCGCGCAGCACGATGCGACTGAGATGTTTCTCGAAGTGCGTGCCGATCACCCGATCCCGCAAGCGCTGTACGCCTCGCTTGGGTTTGCGGAGATCGGGATCCGCCCCCGCTATTACCAGCCAGATGGCGTCGATGCGATCGTCATGCGGCTCGACCTCAAGGAAACTCGATGAGTAACACCGCGCCCGGTACGGGGATTGCCCCAGCAGGACGATCACACGGCACAGAGCCGCTCGTGCTCGGCATCGAAACCAGCTGTGATGAAACTGGTGTCGGAATTGTGCGCGGGCGGACCCTGCTGGCGAACGCCATAGCTTCGTCGATGGACGAGCACGCGCGCTTTGGTGGAGTGGTGCCCGAGGTGGCGGCGCGAGCGCATCTCGAAGCGATGACCCCGACGATTGAGCGCGCGCTTGCAGAAGCCGGTGTCAGGTTGGAAGAGCTGGACGCCATCGCTGTGACGAGCGGGCCCGGCCTCGCCGGCGCGCTTATGGTGGGGGTCTCGGCCGCGAAGGCCCTCGCGATTGCTCTGGACAAGCCGCTGTACGCCGTGAACCACCTGGTCGGGCACGTCGGAGCCGATCTGCTGCAGGGGGAAGGGCTGCGGCCCGCAGTCGGCCCCGTGGGTGAGTTTGAGCTGCCAACTGTCGCGCTGCTCGTTTCGGGCGGCCACACCTCGCTGCTCCTCGTGCGAGACCTGGTGAGTGACGTTGAGCTGCTCGGCGAGACAATTGACGACGCGGCAGGAGAAGCGTTCGACAAGGTCGCACGGCTACTGGGCCTGCCATACCCTGGGGGCCCGCATATCGACCGGGTCGCGGCCGAAGGCGATCCCGCGGCGATTCGGTTCCCTCGGGGGTTGTCGCTGCCAAAGGACATGGCTCGGCACCGATACGACTTTTCCTTCTCAGGACTGAAGACGTCAGTCGCTCGCTGGGTGGAGAAACACGAGGCAACGGGGGAGCCGCTGCCTATTGCCGATGTGGCCGCAAGTTTCCGCGAAGCGGTCGCCGACGTGTTGCTCACCAAAGCGCTCGCCGCGTGTCAGGACCTTGGCGTGCCGCGGCTCTTGCTCGGTGGCGGCGTGGTTGCGAATGCTCGGATCCGCGAGCTTGCCGCGCAGCGTGCGGAGGCTGCGGGTGTCACGCTGCGTGTCCCGCCGCTCGCCCTGTGCACGGACAACGGGGCAATGATTGCGTCGCTTGGCGCGCAGCTCGTGGCCGCGGGTCACGCGCCGTCGACGCTCCACTTCGGGGCGGATTCAACGCTCCCCGTGCAACAGATCCAGGTCACTTGATCGCTCTCTCCGGGGCGTCATCCACCTGAAGTTCTTGGACAGAATTCGTTTTTTCTTCGAATAGCGGACGTTTTATTCGCGTTTCGCGTCAGAACCTCCGTAGGCTTGAGTGAAATCAGCGGCAGTTTCGGTGTCGCTCCCGTCGAAACAGAGGAACTCATGTCCGAGAATTTGCCCGGTAACGATCCCAATTTGCCCCCTGTCCCGCCCCAGGCCCCGGCTGCGCCGCAGGCTCCTGCCGCGTACGGCCAGTCCCCGCAGGGCGGCTACGCTCCGGTCGCCGCACAGCCCAAGGGCCTCGCGCTCTCGGGCATGATCCTCGGCATCGTCGGACTCGTCGCTTCGGTCGCGCTGTTCTTCGTGCCCGGCTTTGGCCCACTGCTCGGCGTTGTGGGTGTGATCCTCAGCATCATTGCCCTCGTGAAGAAGCAGTCGAAGGGCATGGCAATCACCGGCCTCATCACCGGTGCGCTGGCGATTGTCATTGGCGTCATCGTCTGGATCGGCATCATGGTTGCGGCCTCTCAGATCGCGAACGACCCGGATCTGCAGCAGCAGCTTGAGCAGCAGCTGGAGCAGCTGGAGCAGGATCAGTCCAACAGCTAGCAGTGCGCGAGTGCTCGCGCGGTGACGTGCGTGCAAAGAAACAGGCGGGTCAGAGCTTTCGTTCTGGCCCGCCTGTTGCGTTGGTGCCGAAAGCACTGAGCCGCGCTTTGCTCGCGCGGTCCCCGTTCGGCTCGCTCGGCTCCCGCCGGGAACTCGAGGCCGCGGCAGGCGCGCTGCCCCGCCCGTTAGGCTCGTTCGGCAAGCAGCGCGACGTGAGCTCCTGCCACGCGTGTGAGCACCAGCGTGGCTGAGTGCGGACCGCGCAGCTTCAACCGGGTGCGGAGGGCCGCAGGATCCACATCGGCCCCGCGCTTCTTGATCTCGAGGGTGCCAATACCGCGGTCTGCGAGTGCGCGCCGCAGATCTTTCTCGCGCACAGGCAACTCGTCGATGATTCTGAACGCGGCTGCGAACGGAGTGGGAAGCAAGCGATCCGACGTGAGGTACGCGATACCATCGCTCAGCATTCCGGCTCTGAGGCGGTCCGCGAGGAGGCCGATCAGGCGGGCCCGAATCACGGCGCCGTCAGGTTCGTAGAGATACTCTCCGAGCGCTCGCTGCGGTGCGTCCGCGCTGTCCTCGCCTGCACTCAGCTCTGCGGACTCCGTGCCCCGGATCACGAGCGCTGAGCGCGTGATTCCGTGGCGAGCGAGCGCGCCAAACCAGAGCCCCGTTTCCACCACGTGTCCGTCGACCGAGACCCACTGGGCCTCGGCGGTGTCCGGGATGAGTTCCCGGTCGAGGCCGGGGCCAAGCTTGATCCCCGTGGGGAGCTGGTTCGCGAGCTCGAATGCGTAGCTCAGCGAGGGCGAATAATCGTCAGGAGACGCGATGCGACGGGTGTCGCTGTGGCCTGCGGTGCGCCGAGCGGGGTCGAGAAAGACGCCATCGGCGTCGCCGGGACCCACATACTCGGCGTCGCCGACTCGGACCGACGGAGTCGGGAGACGGTGGTGTGCGGCGGTGACGCCCAGGTTATGCTCTGCGACGCGCGCGGTGAACGGGTCGATCTCGACCGCGAGCGGTGCGATGCCCGACCCGAGCAGCGCGATCGATTCTGCGCCGATCCCGCAGCCGAGATCCGCGACCGTGGTGCAGCCGGCCGCGCGATAGCGCGCGGCATGGCGCAGGGCAACGATTCCGCGCGTTGCTTGCTCAAGCCCGGAAGGGGTAAATAGCAGCGACATCGCGAGGTCGCCGAACTTTGGCCGCGCTTTGAGGCGCAGCATCGCCTGTGTCAGAACCGCTGCCGTGTGTTCTGGGCTCAGCCCGGTGCGGCGCAGGAGCGTGTTCAGTTGAGTCGGATCTGCTCCGCCTGCAAGCTCACCCGCGGTGCGATTGAGCGCGTCGAGGCCGGCTGTCTCAAACAGGAAATCCCACCCGGGGGGAGTGGTGTGCTCCGGAGCGGGTGCTGCGCTACCCCGCGCAGTGGGCGCGGTGGAAGACGCTCGGTGCGTACGGTGGTTCACTAGCTACGCAACCGCGGAGCTTGCGGCGGCGACGACTCCGACCCAGATGATGAACGCGATGAAGAGCACCCAGAACGCGATCTGGATATAGCCGAGCACGAGCGCCGCAATTGCGAGCCCGCGACCGCCCTCGCCTGTGCGTCTGATCTGATTCAGACTGATGTGACCGAGCACCACCGGAACAACAAATGGCGCGAGGAATGCTGCGATCAACGCGAGGATCGAAAGCGTGTTGGTTTGCGGCGCCTGCACGGGTACCGCGTACGGCACGTAGTAGGGCGCGCCGTTTTGGTACGTACCCTGCTGGTACGCGCCATTGGGCGGTGCGTACTGCGGAGGCTGCGCTGATTCAGCCTCCCCGTACGGTCGATCCTGGCTCACGGCTGCCCCGGCTCTAGTAGTTGTAGCCGAAGCTCGACGCGGAATCCGCAATCGAACCAATCATCAGCATGATGAAGCCGACGTAGAGCACCATGAAGACCGCAATGAACGCGAACCACGCGTAGCTGATAATCAGGCCGGTGAGCGCGATCCCGCGCCCGGAATCACCGGTGCGCTTGATCTGGCTCAGACCCATGTGACCGAAAACGATGCCGGCGACCGGGGCAATGAAGGCCAGGATGATCGACAAGAATGCGAAGGTGTTGGTCTTATCAAGCGTCGTACCCTGCGGCACTGACGCCGCGGTCTGGCCCGCGCTGTATGCGGGCTGCGCATATGCGGGAGCGGGCTGCCGCTGCTGCTGAGGTGCCTGCTGTGCGAACGGCTGCTGCGCAGGGGCTTGCTGAGGCTGACCCGGGAACGGGGGCAGCGGGACTGTTGGCTGTGCCGTTTCCGATGCTGGCGAGCCTGCCGGGACGTAGCCGGGCTGCTGAGGCACGTTCGCGCCGGGTTCGGGGTGCTGTGGCGTCGACATGTGATCTCCTTGGGGCCGTTCGAAGCGTGGGATACCGCCCGCGGTCCCATCGCCGTGTTGTGGTGCCAGTCTATCGTCGCGGCCTGACACTCACATGGACTCGCGCCGTGAATCGATCGATTCTGCACGCTCCCCTCAAATCCTCCACGTTCGCTTCGAGCGATCGGTGCGATTGGCACTCCCCTTGCACGAGTGCCAACGAGAGTCCTAGACTCTGCTGTAGACGCGCTCGCATCGGGCGGGCGCGAGAACGTTCGCACACTGGAAAGAGGTCAACTGTGTCGGTTGCCATCAAGCCGCTCGAGGATCGCATCGTTATCAAGCAGGTCGAGGCCGAGCAGACCACTGCGTCCGGTCTTGTCATCCCTGACAGCGCCAAGGAGAAGCCCCAGGAGGGCGAGGTCGTCGCCGTAGGCCCCGGCCGCGTTTCCGATAGCGGAACCCGCATCCCGCTCGATGTCGCTGTCGGCGACATCGTCATCTACTCGAAGTTCGGCGGCACCGAGGTCAAGGTCGGCGGAGACGATTACCTCGTGCTCTCTGCCCGCGACATCCTCGCGGTCGTCACGCGCTAATCACACGTGTGCAACGGGCTCCCCAGTCTTCGGACTGGGGAGCCCGTTCACGTTTGTGGAGTGGGCAGTGCGAGGTCCCGAGCGGGAGTAGACTGAATCGGTGAAGCAGACTCGCGCAGGATTGGGATACGGACTCGGCGCTTACCTGCTCTGGGGCACATTCCCGTTCTATTTCGGCTTGATCGCCATGGTGAACCCGCTCGAAGTCGTGCCGTGGCGAGTTGGCGCGACACTCGTGTTCTGCGCCATTCTCGCGACACTCACCCGGCGCTGGGGGCAGGTCGTTCAGATCCTGCGCACACCGAAACTCCTCGGGTGGTTCGCGCTCTCCGCGGTGCTGCTCTACGCCAACTGGCAGATTTTCGTGATCGGGGTGATGAGCGGACATGTCATCGAGACATCTCTCGGCTATTTCATCAATCCACTCTTCACGATCCTGATCGGGGTTGCGGTACGTGGTGAGCGGCTCACGCGCCTGCAGTGGATCGCGGTCGCCATCGCGACAGTCGGCGTTGTTATCGCCGCGGTCGCCTATGGCTCCTTCCCGTGGATCGCGCTTGGCCTTGCCTTCACATTCGGGCTCTACGGTGCCGTGCATAAGCACGCGGGCGAATCAGTTGATGGGATCACCGGTCTCACGATCGAAACCCTCACCACAGCTCCGATCGCGGTGGCGCAGATGGCACTCGTTGCGAGTTTCGCGGGACTCACCGCGTTCACGCACGGGCCGGGGATTATGGCACTCGTGCTCTTCAGCGGAGTCATGACCGGGATTCCGCTCATCCTCTTCGGTGAGTCCGCGCGGCGGCTCCCACTCTCGTACCTCGGCTTCCTACAATTTCTCACCCCGATTCTCGGTTTCCTCTACGGCTACTTCGTGATGCACGAGGACGTTTCGACGGGGCGCTGGATCGGGTTTGTCGCGGTGTGGATTGCACTGGTGATCCTCATCACCGACATGGTGTTGCAGCTGCGCCGTTCGCCCGGGGCGCAGCTCGCAACCGGCCCAATTCCCTTAGACTGATGAGGATACGGTGGCCGTATCCCTGGCCGCTTCGTACCCACCGGTCTCCAACCACAACACAGATGAGGTCCCATGGAACAGCGTGATCCCTTCGCATTCACCGGCTTGACCTACGATGATGTGCTGCTGCTGCCCGCGCACACTGACGTCATCCCGAGCGAGGCGGAAACCTCGACGCTGCTGACGCGCCGGATCTCACTGCAGATCCCGCTTGTTTCGGCCGCTATGGACACGGTCACTGAGACACGTATGGCAGTTGCTATGGCCCGCAACGGTGGTCTGGGCATTTTGCATCGCAACCTGTCGATCCAGGATCAGGCCGAAATGGTCGATCGGGTGAAGCGCAGCGAGGCTGGAATGATCACGAATCCCGTGACCACGACTCTGGATGCCACAGTCGCTGAAGTTGACGCACTGTGCGGCGAATATCGCGTATCCGGGCTGCCGGTCGTCGATCCGAACGGTGTGCTCCTCGGTATCATCACGAACCGTGACATGCGGTTCATCGAGATCAAGGATCGCGCAAACGTGCGCGTCTCCGACGCGATGACGAAGATGCCGCTGATTACGGGCCCCGTCGGGATTTCGCGTGAAGACGCCGCGGCGATTTTCCGCAAGCACAAGATCGAAAAGCTGCCGCTTGTCGACGGCGAAGGCCGACTGACCGGTCTGATCACGGTGAAAGATTTCGACAAAGAAGAGCAGTACCCCTTCTCGACAAAAGATGACGCCGGCCGTTTGCGTGTTGGCGCAGCCGTCGGGTTCTTCGGTGATGCATGGAAGCGTGCGGGCCAGCTGGTCGATGCCGGAGTCGACGTCCTCGTCGTTGACACTGCGAACGGCGACAGCCGCGGTGTGCTCGACATCATTGCGAAGATCAAGGCAGACCCCGCATTTGCGGGTGTCGACGTGATCGGCGGCAACGTTGCGACGTATGCCGGTGCACAGGCGCTTGTTGAAGCGGGGGCAGACGCGATCAAGGTCGGTGTCGGCCCCGGGTCGATCTGCACGACTCGCGTTATCGCTGGAGTCGGCGTGCCGCAGGTGACCGCGGTCTACGAGGCAGCGAAGGCAGCAACTCCCGCTGGCGTTCCCGTGATCGCAGACGGCGGGCTGCAGTACTCCGGCGACATTGCCAAGGCCCTCGTCGCCGGCGCATCCTCCGTAATGATGGGTTCGCTGCTCGCCGGCACAGATGAGAGCCCAGGGGATCTCGTCTTCGTTGGCGGCAAGCAGTACAAGAACTATCGCGGCATGGGCTCACTCGGTGCGCTTCAGACGCGTGGTGAGCGCACCTCCTACTCGAAGGATCGCTACTTCCAGGCCGACGTGCCGAGTGACGAGAAGCTGATCCCCGAGGGCATCGAAGGACAGGTGCCCTACCGTGGACCGGTCGGTTCGGTCGCACACCAGATGATCGGCGGACTGCGCCAGTCGATGTTCTACGTCGGCGCACGCACGATCCCCGAGCTGAAGGAGCGCGGGAACTTCGTGCGCATCACCGCGGCGGGTCTCAAAGAATCACACCCCCACGATGTGCAGATGGTGGTTGAGGCACCGAACTACAAGCGATAGATCTCGTTCACGCACGACTGAGCCCCGCCCCGATCACAGATCGGGGCGGGGCTCAGTGCGATGTGAGCTGAACGCCGCAGGCAGCGGCTTCCGGGGTTCACGCCGGGGCTGCCATCGGCGTCCCGTGCGCCCCTCGGGAGGCGCCCAGCAGAACGCCCGATAGACTACTGAGGTGAGCAACGAGATCGAGATCGGCCGCGGCAAGCGCGCACGTCGTGTGTACACCTTCGACGAGATCGGAGTGGTCCCCACCAGGCGCACCCGAGACCCTGAGCTGGTCTCGACGTCTTGGTCGATTGATGCCTTCCACTTCGATATCCCGGTGCTCGGTGCCCCGATGGACTCGGTGATGTCACCGGATTCGGCTATCGCGCTCGGAAAGCTCGGAGGCCTCGGAGTCCTGAACCTCGAGGGGCTGTGGACCCGCCACGACGATCCCGAAACGCTTCTTGCCGAACTCGCGCAGATCACTGACGAGGCTGCAGCGCTGCAGCGGATGCGTGAGCTCTATGCCGCGCCGATCCGCCCTGAGCTGATTCGGGATCGAATCGGCCAGATTCGCGATGCGGGTGTCACCGTCGCGGGTGCGCTCTCACCGCACCGCACTGCGGAGTTCACCGAGACCGTGGTCAAGGCTGGCGTCGATATGTTTGTGATCCGCGGCAACACCGTGTCGGCTGAGCACGTCGCCCGCGAGGGGCGTGAACCACTCAACCTCAAGCAGTTCATCTATGAGCTCGACGTGCCCGTGATTGTGGGCGGCGCGGCGACCTACCAGTCGGCGCTCCACCTGATGCGCACCGGAGCGGCAGGCGTGCTCGTTGGCTTCGGCGGTGGCGCCTCGTCAACGACCCGTGCAACGCTCGGAATTCGCGCTCCAATGGCCTCCGCAATCGCCGACGTCGCTGGCGCGCGCTCGGACTACCTCGACGAGTCGGGTGGACGGTATGTGCACGTGATTGCCGACGGTGGCCTCGGCACCTCGGGTGACATGATCAAGGCGGTCGCCTGTGGCGCCGATGCGGTGATGCTCGGCGGCGCGCTCGCAAAAGCCTCTGACGCGCCCGGTCGTGGGTGGCACTGGGGGCAGGAAGCGCACCACGAAGACCTGCCGCGTGGCCGACGTGCCGCGGTCGCTCCGGTAGCCCCGCTCACCGAGATCCTGAACGGACCGGCACATGTCGCGGACGGCAGCGCAAACCTCGTGGGCGCACTGCGCCGCGCAATGGCGACAACGGGCTATTCCGAACTCAAAGAGTTCCAGCGCGTCGGCCTCGTCTACGCCGAACGCTAGACCGACCGCGACGGCGTCGCACCCGCTGCGCCGCACCCGAGCCGAGAATCGAGAACGCACCAGTTGCCGACACCGTCAAAGCCTGAGTACCTGGGGGAGCCGACCCTCGGTCAGGTGATGCGCCGACCGATCTGGATCCTGGCGCTGCTGTGCGCCTTCATCGTTGCCGGGGCATTCGCCTGGCTCGGCCAGTGGCAGATGGGCATCGCTGTGCGCTCTGGCGACCAGGTGACCGTTGACACCGAGACTCCGCGGACGCTTGCCGAGGTGAGTGACCTCGCGAAGGGAGTGACCGAGGACGCTGCTGGGGTGGTCGTGAACGTGTCAGGCGAATTCGTTCCCGGCGACACCCGCGTGGTCGCCCCGCGCGACAACGCCGGGAAAACGGGTGCGTGGGTGGTGGGTCACCTGATCACGGACCCCCTGAGCGCGCGCACCTCGCCGTGGCGATTGGGTGGGCACCCAGCGAGGCCGCGGCAGAGCGGGCGCTCGTCGCTCTCGACGCAGATCCGGCGCTCACGATGCCACGCGACCTCCAGGGCCGGTATATGCCGCCTGAAGGGCCGCAGGTCCCCGGTCCGAGCGACGATCCGCAGATGATGCGCACGATGATTCCCGCGCACTTCGCGAACGTGTGGGCCGACGTTGATGCTCCCGTCTACTCGGGGTACCTCGTGCTGCACGACGACGGCGACATTCCTGCGCTCCTCGCGAGCGCTGACCTCGACCCAATCGACTCGGTTCCGCCGCTGCCGCCAGAGACGGTGAGCTGGCTCAACGTGTTCTACGCGATTGAGTGGGTCGTATTTGCCGGCTTCGCAGTGTTCTTCTGGTTCCGGCTCACGCGTGATGCGTGGGAGAAGGAGCACGAACTGCAAGAGCTTGAGGCAGAAGCCGCCGCCTCAGGCGCAGGTGATGGCACGGAGGCGGCAGACGATGCCGACGCTTCTGGCACGCGCACTCGCTCAGAATAGAATGGACATCATGCAACTCCAGCCCAAGCCAGCAGATTACCCACGCATTCGCAAGGCGCTGAGCTTCTATAAGGTCACCTCGGTGATCACCGGTGTCATGCTCCTCCTGCTCGTCGCAGTGATGATCATGAAGTACGCGTTCAACGTGCAGTTGTTCCTGTTCACCCCGAACGCCTTCGCAGAATTCGTGCCGCTCGCCCCGGAGGGGGTCGACAGTGATTTTGTGCCGCAGGGCTTCGACCTGTTCAAGGCGATCCTGATCGCTCACGGCTGGTTCTATGTGGTGTACCTCGTCTCCGACTTCATGCTCTGGAGCCCCATGCGGTGGCACTTTGGGCGGTTCTTGCTCATCGCACTGGGCGGTGTGATTCCGTTCATGTCGTTCTTCCTTGAAGCACGGATCGTGCGTCAGGTCACTGGCTACCTTGATGCACACGCGGCGAAAGCCGAAGTCTCGGCATAGCTGCAGCGATGCGCGGGCACCGATCTGTGGCGCGTGCATCTGATTTCCCGCAGTAGAATCGTCATCTACTCCCTCTCGAATCCGAAAGGCCACACCACTCGAACATGGCGACACAGGCAGAACAAATGGACACCGGGCAGCGCCCTGTCCTCGTGGTAGATTTCGGCGCGCAGTACGCGCAGCTGATCGCCCGTCGGGTACGCGAGGCCGGGGTCTACTCCGAGCTCGTCCCGCACACGGTCACAGCGGCCGAGGTCACGGCGCTGAACCCGCTCGGGATCGTGCTTTCCGGCGGCCCCTCCTCGGTCTACGAGGTCGGTGCTCCCCAGTTCGACGACGCGATTTTTGAGCTTGGGATCCCCGTGCTCGGGATCTGCTACGGCTTCCAGGTGATGGCGCGTGCACTCGGCGGCACCGTCGGCAACACCGGTGATCGCGAGTACGGCGCCACTGAGGCGACCGTGGTCGGCGATGGCGGGGCGATCCTCGGCGGTCAGCCCGCCACCCAGAACGTGTGGATGAGCCACGGCGACGCTGTGCAGAGCGCACCTGAGGGGTTCGACGTCCTCGCGCGTACCGACGTCACGCCCGTTGCAGCGTTCGGTTCGCCTGCGCGCAAACTGTATGGCGTGCAGTGGCACCCTGAGGTGAAGCACTCTGACCACGGCCAGCAGATTCTGGAGAACTTCCTGCACCACGTGGCGGAGATCCCATCTGACTGGAACGCTGGCAATGTGATCGCGGATCAGATCGAGCGCATTCGCGCACAGGTCGGAACTGCGCGTGTGATCTCGGCAATGTCCGGTGGCGTCGATTCCGCCGTTTCGACGGCGCTCGTACACAAGGCGATCGGCGATCAGCTGACCGCCGTGTTCGTAGACCACGGTCTGCTGCGCAAGGGGGAGCGCGAGCAGGTCGAGCGCGACTATGTCGCCTCGACCGGTGTGCACCTCATCACCGTTGAGGCAGAGGACACGTTCCTCGGTCACCTCGCAGGTGTGACAGACCCCGAAGAAAAGCGCAAGATCATCGGGCGCGAGTTCATTCGCTCGTTCGAGAAGGTGCAGCGCGAGCTCGTCGCCGAGGCCAAGGCTGAGGGCGAGTCCGTGAAGTTTCTCGTGCAGGGCACCCTCTACCCCGACGTGGTTGAGTCGGGTGGCGGAGCGGGCACCGCAAACATCAAGTCGCACCACAACGTCGGCGGACTTCCCGATGATCTCGACTTCGAACTGATTGAGCCGCTCCGCGCCCTCTTTAAAGACGAAGTGCGCGCGATCGGCCGCGAGCTCGGCATTCCTGAGCAGATCGTCGGGCGCCAGCCGTTCCCTGGGCCCGGCCTGGGCATCCGCATCGTGGGAGAAGTCACACGCGAGCGGCTCGATGTCTTGCGCGAGGCTGACGCGATCGCTCGCGCTGAGCTGACCGCTGCGGGACTGGACCAGGAGATTTGGCAGTGCCCTGTGGTGTTGCTCGCTGACGTCCGCTCCGTTGGTGTGCAGGGCGATGGCCGCACCTATGGACACCCGATCGTGCTGCGTCCCGTGTCCTCTGAAGATGCGATGACGGCCGACTGGACCCGCGTCCCGTACGAGGTGCTCGCGCGCATCTCCAACCGGATTACCAACCAGGTGCCCGAGGTCAACCGCGTGGTACTCGACGTGACGTCGAAGCCACCGGGGACTATCGAGTGGGAGTAAGCCACTAGAGCAGGGCCGGCATGTATGACATGCCGGCCCTGCTCTATTCGGTGTGGGATCGGAGCGCCGGGCTACGCGACCGCGACGTTCAGCTCAGCCAGCGCGTGCACCAGCGTGTCGACGTCCTGTTGGTTGGAGTACGCGTGGAACGAGAGCCGCAACCGCTCACCACGGGGCGAGGTGCCGATGCGATACTCGGCAAGGCGCCCCGCGAGTGCGTCAGGGTCCTGCATGACGATGGCTACTTCTGGTCCGCGATGAGCTGAGTCGAGCGGGAAATCAAGGGTATGACCCTGGGCCACCAGCTCGGCAGCCAGCTGATCTCGCAGCCCTTCGATGTGACTCCACGTCTCTGCCAGGTCGATTTTGGCGACCGTCTCGAGCCCCGCCACACCGGCATAGGCCGACGGGATCGGGTGCGTGCCCATTTCGAACCGGCGCGCGTTCTCGGGGTAGTCGACGCCAGCGGCATCGAACGCAAAGGGATTCACACGTCCGAACCAGCCGGTGAGGCCGGCCGGGCGTTCGACGTTCACACAGTCGCGTACATAGAGCATTGCGATACCCGGGAGACCGAGCAGGTACTTCAGATTGCCGGTGACGAGGAAGTCGCAGTTCAGTTTCGCAGCTGAGAACGGCAGGACACCGGCTCCCTGATAGGCGTCAACGAACACGAGTGCGCCCACGGAGTGTGCGTGTGCGATCACCTGCTCGATCTCCGGTCGTGTGCCGTTGATATAGCTCACCAGCGGGATCGAAACGAGCTTCGTGCGCTCGTCGATCAGCGGGATCCAATTCTCTGCGTGGAGCGAGGCTTCGATTCCCGGAACGTTGATGACGTCGATCGCGCCCTGTTGTGCGCGCCAGACATTGCCGACGGAGGGGAACTCTAGATCCGACGTCACCAGTCGGTTGCGCTCGCCGCTCCAATCGAGTGAGGAGACGACCTGGAATGCGGCTTCAGAGGCGCACGAGAGGACGGCGACGTGTTCGCTATCCACGTCTAACATGCGGCCAGAGAGGGTGCGGTACTCTTCGACTTTGCCGACCCACGCCCCCCACGGAGCCTGAGCTTCGATGAGGCTCGCGGTCATGCGCTGCATCGTGTGGGCGAGATGATCGGAGAGGGCGCCCTGACTGCACGAAGCGAAGTGCGGGGCGTGATCGAGCGCGGGGAAGAGCCCGCGGAATTGAGCCGGAGTGAGCGGTGGAACAGTGGCATTCATAGTGAACTCCCTAGGAAGTGGGTGCGGAAGAGGGTGAGATCGGTGATTTCAGGGCCGAAGTGGTGACATCGGCAGCGGCCGGTGCTTGTGCCTGTGCCTGTGCCTGTGCCTGTGCCTGTGCCTGTGCCTCGGCGGCGTATTCGGCGTCAGCTTCGGAGATGATGACGGCTCGCGAGGCGTCCTTTTCGAGCGAGCCGTGTGCTCCTTCGTAACGCCGTCCCCACCCGGTGATGACGGCGAAAGCGATCACGCAGGTCAGCACAAGGGGATAGAACGCTCCGGTAAAGATCGACATGGGATCGAGTGCCGGCGCGTCACCCTGATCCGAGGTGAGGAGGCTCGCAATAAACAGGAACGAGCTCACGACGGGGACGACACTGCCCAGCCCGAGCGCAAAGCAGTCCATCACGTTGGCCCGGCGATACGGGTGGAGCCCGACCTGCGCACCGATCCGGTCGGCAATCGGCCCGAACACCAGCATTGAGGGACCGTTGACTCCGGCAAAGAGCGTGGTGGTGGCAAGGATGCCGGCCCCGATGGCAACCTCGGCCCGACGCGGTGTGGTGACCCAGCCGCTGGTGACGACTTTGGACACCAGTCGATCGAGTACGCCAGCGCTTTCGAGCACGCCCAGCATGGCGAAGATGCCGATGTTGAGTCCGATAATGGGCAAGATGTTGGTCACACCACCGACCAGGAATCCGGTGATCGCCTCGTCTTCTACCCCAATGATTCCAGCTGGGGTGAGAACACCACTGAGCAGGCCGACCACAATGCCCGTGAGGAGCCCCACGGTCACTGCCTTGAAGATATTGCGGGTCACGATCGCCGTGGCCAGCAGGGCGACAACCGCCACGAGCATCCAGAGGCCTTGCGCGGAGAAATCGTCTGGGGACACGGCCGCGATTGCGCTGCTTCCTGGTGACACCAGCGTGCCGATACCGAGGAACAGGCAGAATGCGATGGCTGCTGCCGTGAGTGAGTAGCGCAGTCGGCTCCCCACAACCCCAGGCACCTCTGCGGTGCCCGGTCGGGTGCGGTAGCGCTGCGTGGTCGAGGAGATCACGGTCGAATCCGAGATCGGAGCGAGGTTGTCACCGAACAGTGCTCCGGAGAGGATCGCGCCAGCGAGCAACACCGGGTCTGCGCCCAGGACGAATCCGGCCGGGTAGAAGATCGGGAACGCGGTGAACATGGTGCCAAGCGATGATGCAGTGGCCATTGCGATGGCACAGACGGCGGCGAACGTAATTGCGATGAAGAGTCCACCATGCACACCGAGTGAGAGCGACAACCAGATGAACCCCTGCGAGATGCCCGTTGATTTGATGAGCGACGAGGTGAGGCCGATTGAGAAGAGAAGGAGGATCAGCGTGATTGAGGTGGGCGAGGAGATTCCGCGCACCGCCGCGGCCCAGAAGGAGTCGTAGCCGCGGGCGAAAGGCGCTGCGATGAAGAGGCCAACGAGCGCTGCTGTGGTGAGTGCGTTCATGTCGAATGCGCGAAACACCACGAAGAAGAGGATTGTCGAAACGACGAAGACGATTGGCGCGATGAACGCTCCAAATAGGCCTATCCGAAACGTGAGGGGCGAGTGTGCCCGGTCCTGGCTCATAGGTCACCTTTGATCTGAGTTTGGCGGACGCCGGCGTTTGGCGGCGGGGAACGCCCGGCTGTGGGCGCGTGTCCGAGTTTACTCAAACTAAAGAAAACTTCAATAGAAATAAATAATGAGGTGTCAGGGGTGCTGCGAAGTGTGGCGCGACAGCGCGGGTCGCTCCGCTCAGAAACTGGGAGGGGTGACTGAGATGGTGAACGACACCATCGCGTCGGTGTTATTGACGAAACGATGTGGGTGAAGTGATTCGAAGTAGGCGCTGTCGCCAGCCTGGAGCTCAATGGTGTCGCTGTCGACTTCCAGGGTGAGCGTGCCGGAGGAAACAAGCACACACTCCTCACTGGGCGGATGCGACCAGAGCGTGTCGCTGGAAGCGGCTCCCGGCTCAAGCTCACCAGCAAGCACCTCGAGCTGGCCGCTGCCGGGGGAGACGCGCGAGTAAGAGAGTCCACCGTGCGGTGAGCGAATGATCATGCGATCGGCCTCCCGGATGACGCGAACGGGTTGATCGACGCGGTCGGAGAAGAGATCGAAGAGCGGTGTGTTGAGTGCGCGGGCAATGCGCCTGAGGGCCTCGAGGCTCGGGTCGTTGTTTCCGCGTTCGATCTGGCTCACTTGGGCTGGCGAGAGCTCGGCCGCTCTGGCAAGCTGCTGCGCAGTCATCCCGATTTCTCGCCGCCGATTGCGGATTCGTTCGCCAAGCACGTCGCTATTCTGGCACACCATCAGTCTCAGCTTGTCTCCGGCGCCGAGTGGAAGCGCTCTCCGTGGCCGGCGCGCTTACCCGGCACGGATCACCCGCAGCAGGCGGGGCTCGTTCTCCTCGATGTGGGCGAGCACTGCCCGCTGCGCTTCGAGCGGGTTGCGCGCCAGCACGGCGTCCCGGATGTGCGCGTGATCGCGCAACACCTCGGCCTCCGAGACGCGCTCTGCGACCTCGTCGTGCTGAATGAGCCGAATCGCATAGGCCATCTCCACCGCGATCTGCTCGAAGAAGCTGTCGATGCGCGTGCTCCCGATCAGGGCGATCACGGCGGCGTGAAACCGCAGGTCCATGAGCGCGTGCTTGACCGTGTCCTGGCCTGACCGTGCAGACGCAGCGAGTCGCTCGTACGCCTGGTCCACAGCCTGCAACTGCGCAAGGGGTGCGGCGATGCAGGACGCAGCGCCCTGGCCTTCGAGTGTGCGCCGCACCCGGTAGAGATCGCTGATGTCTTCCGGCGTGAACGTTCGCACCACAGCCCCGCGATTGCGCTCGTGGCTCACAAGCCCGGCGCGCGCGAGTTGCAGGAGTGCTTCTCGCGCCGTGCGGCGCGAGCACGCGTATGTTTCCGCCAGTGCGATCTCACGCAATGGGGTCCCCGGAGTGAGCTCGAGCGAGAGGATCCGCTCTGTGAGCGCCTCTGCCACGAGCTCCGGCGAGCTCATGCGGGCTTCTCCTCGGCCCACCCGTCCGCGAGTAGTGCGTGGAATGTGTGCTCGGTGCCAGCTGAACGGAGTTCGCCATATGCCGCACGGTCGTCACCCGTCCCACCGTCGCCGGCGCGCACGTGCCAGATCACCGCGTTCAGCGCCAGCCGTGCGAGCACGAGTGCGCGATACGCGCGGCGCTCTGCCTCTGCAAAGGAAGAGCCGCCTCCCATCCTGCGGCGACCGCGTCGACTGCGGCCCTCGGATCATCCGTGTGCCGCGCGAGGTAGGCAGCTGCAATTGCGGGCTCGGCCACGCGCCACCCCACCAACATGTCGTCGAAGTCAATGAACGCGGCGATCCCGCCGTCCGCGTCCGCGAGCACGTTCGAATCGTGGAGGTCCTGGTGCACGAGTGTGTTGGGGAGCTCCGCGGCAACGGGAGTCACGACGCGCGCCAGGAGATCGAGTGCGCTCGCCGCAATCTCGGCGATTGTGGCATCTGTGATCCGGGGAGGTGTGCCGTGATCGTCTCCGCCGTCGTGTGCGCGGCCCACGGATGCTGGATCGGGCGCGGCGGGCGCTGTGCTCCGACGAGCGTCGCCTGGAGCCGCGCGGCGGCGGAGCCAAGGGCATGACCGAACGCGACAGTATCGAGCTGTTCACCGAGCTCACCGTATGGCGTCCCTGCGATCCACTCGCTGACCGTGATGGCCACCTCGCCACCGTTGTGGGTGATCGTCCCGACGATGGTGCCGTCGCGTGCTGGCAGAGTCGACGGCACAGGGTGACCCTGGGCGCTCAGGCGCGAGGCCACCGCCGCCCGCCAGCGTTGCACGGCAAGTTCTTTGGGGGAGGAAGCCTGCAACTTGACGGCGACCTCGCGGGCGCCAATTGTGGCGTGGAACGTGCTGGCGAGTTCACTGCCGAGTGGCACGAGCGGTTCGGAGGCCTTCAGGCCGTGAGTTTCCGCGAGCAGACGCGCGGCCTCGCGCGGGGTGAGGGTGAGAGTGTGCATGCCGCCTCCGACTGTGGTGGGGCGCCTAGCGCCAGTATTGGTGACCAATCACGGGACAATTCCCTAAAAGTATCCTATATTGGTGACCAAAGTTACGATAGGGCACTCGTCGCAGAGGAGATCGCGGATGACGCAGGACGCACGGGACACAGGCGCCGCCGGCACCACCGGGCAGCGATCCGTCATGGTCAACGGCTACGACGGATCCGCCGCTCCCGGCCTCAGTCCCGCGGAGCGCGAACTCATCGCCCGACGAGAGAACGTGCTCGGGCGTCCGTATCGGCTGTTCTACCGCGAACCCGTGCACGCGGTCCGCGCGAGTGGGGCGCACCTCTTCGACGCGAGTGGCGCAGACTTCCTCGATGCTTACAACAACGTCCCGGCTGTCGGGCACAGTAACTCGCGAGTTCAGGCAGCGGTGTCGGAGCAGCTAGGCACACTCAACACCCACACGAGATACCTCACCGATGGCGTGGTCGACTACGCGGAGCGGCTCACAGACCTCTTTCCCGCCCCGCTCACACAGGCGATCTTCGCGTGCACGGGCAGCGAGGCCGTCGATCTCGCGCTGCGCATTGCGCGCAGGGTCACCGGTGGTGAGGGCATCATCATCACCCGCAACGCCTACCACGGCACCACCACGGCGGCGGCGGCAATCTCGCCGAGCCTGGGGTCAGGCAATCCGATCCCAGACACCGTCGCGCTCGTCGATGCCCCGGACTCGGTACGCGGACCGGGCGGGGCAGCGGCCGTCACGGAGTTCGCAGCGCAGATCTCCGCGGCAATTGCGGGCTTCGCAGCACGCGGGATCCCGTTCGCAGGCATGATCGTCGACTCGGTGCTGTCGAGCGACGGACTCCGGCTCGCGCCGCTCGGGTTTCTCGCGCGTGCAGCGGAACTCGTACGGGCGGCCGGGGGACTGTATATCGCAGACGAGGTGCAGCCGGGATTTGGCCGCACCGGATCGTGGTGGGGCTTCGAACGCCACGGCCTCGTGCCCGATCTCGCGGTGCTCGGCAAGCCGATGGGCAACGGTATGCCGATCTCGGCGGTGATCGGTTCGCCAGAGCTGTTCGACCGCTTCGGCGCGGAGGTGCGCTATTTCAATACGTTCGGCGGCAACCCGGTGAGCATCGCCGCGGCGAACGCGGTGCTGGATGAGATCGAGCAGCGCGAATTGCTCACTCACGCGGGCGCGGTGGGGGATGCGCTCGCGGCAGGAATCCGCGGGATCGCCGCGGGCTCCGAGCGTATCGCCGAGGTGCGCGGGGCAGGGTTGTTCCTGGCCGTAGAGTACACACACGAGGGCTGGGAGCCAGATCCGGCTGCCGCGCTCGCTGTCGTCAATGGACTGCGTGAGCGCCGCATCCTGGTGAGCGCCTCTGGCACCCTCGAAAACGTGCTGAAGATCCGGCCGCCACTGGTGTTTGACACGGTGGACGCGGAGCGGTTCCTTACGGGCTTCGCCGAGGTCACGCGCGAGCTGGGGTAGCCTCCGTACACACAACAGCGGAGGCCAGGCAGATGCCTGACCCCCGCTGTTGTAGTGCTGCGTGTGAAACGCAGTCGCGTGTTAGTCGCCGCGCAGGATCGCGAGGATGCGCAGAATCTCGACGTAGAGCCAGATCAGCGTGACCATCAGGCCGAAAGCGGCAGACCATGCCCACTTCTCCGGCACGCGGTTGCGCACGCCGTTCTGGATCAGCTCGAAGTCCATGACGAGTGAGTACGCCGCGAGCAGTACTGCGAGCACACCGATGGCGACGCCCAACCAACCCGAACGCATACCCCAGGGGCTGTCAGTGAGGTTGAAGATCACGAGCACGAAGTTTACGAGCGAGAACGCGGCGTAACCTACGATCGCAACAAGGAAGATCTTGGTCATGCGCGGGCTCGTGCGCACCTTGCCGCTGCGGAACAGCAGCAGCGTGACACCGAACACGGAGAGCGTGCCAATGATCGCCTGCGACACAATCCCGGACCACTGTGACTCAAAAATCCCGGAGATCCCGCCGAGGAACACACCCTGGAACACGGCATAGAGCACGATGAGCGGGACGCTCGGTTCCTTCTTGAAGGAGTTCACGAGTCCGAGCACCAGGCCGACGATCGCGGCCGGCAGCGCGAGGACCGGCATGAACCAGCCCACTGCACCAAACGCGAGCACGATGACAAAGAGGAGCACCGTCTTCGAGATCGTGTTTTCGTAGGTCATCGGCTTATCCGAGGGGGCGATGACGGGCGGTTGCTCGGCACCAAAGCCAGCCTCAGAGGCCGGGGTGTCGATCCCCGGTCGCTGCGTCTGGGCAGCTGGCTGGTCGTAAATGCGGCGCAACTCATCAGCGCTGAGGGTCTTGCCGTTCAGTGCTGGGTTCTTGCTGAGAGCCGGGTTGCTCATGCGTCGGGATCCTTTCCTGGCGTATGGATTGTGTCCAGCCTATCGATCGACGGCTTCGCAGCGGCTGTGACTTTGAGTCCTGTTCGTGCAGGGCGTACCTCAGAGAAACTGCGGCAGTCCACGCACAACCGCGGTGCCCTACGCTTGAGGTATGTCAACGCGTGCGGCCCGAGGCCCGCTCATCATCGGGCACCGTGGTGCGCCTGGATATCGCCCGGAGCACAGCGCGGCGGCGTACCGGCTCGCATTTGAATTGGGGGCCGATGCTGTGGAGCCTGACATCGTCGTGTCAAGCGACGGAGTGCTCGTGGTGCGCCACGAGAACGAGATCTCCGGCACCACAAACGTCGCAGATCACCCTGAATTCGCGTCGCGCCGCACGACGAAGACGGTGGATGGAACGAAGCACACCGGTTGGTTTGCGGAGGACTTCACCTGGGCTGAGCTGGCAACGCTGCGCTGCCGTGAGCGGCTCTCAAAGGTGCGCCCAGACAATCGGGACTACAACGATACCGAGCCGATTCTCCGACTGCGAGACGTGCTGAGGATTGTCGAAGAGGAGGGGGCGCGCGCGAACCGGGAGTTTCGCGTCGTCATCGAAATCAAGCACGCGCATTTCTTGCTGCAAGCTGGCTATGACATTGGGTCGCTGCTGCTCTCAGAGCTGGCAGAGACCGGATGGAACGAGCGCCCGGATCAGCTGATCATCGAGTCGTTCGAACTCGGGGTGCTTGAGAGTCTGAGCCGCGCGCGCGTGCGCTCGACTCTGGTGTATCTCACCGAGCGGTTTGGCACGCCGCCTGACGAGCCGCGGCCAGGTCGCCCGTCACGCAGCTACAGCTGGTACCGCAGTGATGCAGGGCTCGACTTTCTTGCGCAGCGGGTGGATGGGATCAGCGTGGCCAAGGGCAACCTGATTCGCGTGAACGCGCTGGGGCGTGCGACCGGCCCAACGGATCTTGTCGCTCGCGCACACGCCCGGGGCTTACTCGTGTACACCTGGACCTTGCGACCGGAGAATCGCTACCTGAACGTCAAGTTCCAAACCTCGCTTCGCGGGACGGAGTGGGGAGATTGGCAGAGCGAGTTTGGGCTGATTGTCGATTCCGGTGTTGATGGCATATTCGTCGATCACCCGGATCTCGGCGTCGCGATCCGCGAGGCAGGATTCGCGACGTAGCCGCGATCGCCGGGGCCGCGAGTGTTCTGCGCGCGAACTTACTCGGCAGTCCCAACGCACTCGCCCACGAGGTTGCGTTCAATGAGCTGACGCAGCTCGACTCCGCGGAACCCGCGATCGAGGAGGAAGCCGAGTTTCGCGATCCCCGCCTCAAGCGTGAGATCTGAGCCGTCGATGATTCCTGCCCCCGCGAGTTCCTGACCAACGGCGTAGCGAGAGAAGTCAACGCCCCCTGTAGCGCACTGCGTGATCGCGACGACCGGCAACTCCGCGCTGAGCTCGCGCAGCGCGCTCGCCATTCCGGGGCGCGCCATCGGCCCGTTCCCACTGCCGTAGCACTCCAGGATCAGGCCGTCTGGACGGCCGCCAACGGCAGAGCGGACATCATCAGCGGTGATACTCGGCACGAAGCGCAGGGCGAGGATCCGAGCCGGCGCCGCAAGTTCCGGCTCCGGGTCGGCCGGGATTCCCCTCGCAGCGGGGGCCAGCGGTGACTCGGCCCGGAAGGCGGTGCGGGCGCGGCTGTCGTGCTTTGTGGCGCGGACAGCGGGCAATAGCTTCCCCCGAACGCGATCGCGACAGGTGAGCCTGGTGCCGCCCGCACCGAAGCGCGGATAGCGAGCGTGAGATTCTCACGCGCGTCCGTGTCCGCTGCTCCGTGCGGCAGCTGGCTTCCAGTGATGACCACTGGCACGCCGAGGTCGCCGAGCTCGAAGGCGAGCCTGGCCGCGGTGTACGCGAGGGTGTCGGTGCCGTGTGTGATTACGACGCCGCGGGGCCGGTGAGTGCGGACACGGGCGCGGATCGCGCGCGCGATTTTCGGCGCGGTCTCCGTGTCGGCGTTTGCGCTGTCGATGGGTGGCAGCAGGTGGTTGATTCGGGCCTGGATGCCGAGTGGCGCACAGATCACCCCGACGAGCTGCTCCAGAATCTCCGGGAAATCTGGATCGGGCGCGAGCCCTCGATCTGTCTCGCGCATCCCGATCGTGCCTCCGGTCGCGAAGACGAGTACGGATGGCGCAGGCGTAGACATGGGTCCATTCTGGCGGATCGCGGCGTGCGCTGCGAGTTGCTCCTTGAGCCAAGACATAAGAATTGTGGACACTGTCAAAAAATGACTTGTCTCGATCGCGCCAACCGTCTAGGATTTTTCCGTGCGCTGCTTGATCGTCGGCCGTTGCACCTTTCGGGTTCGGGGGAAACCAATGACGCAGTCTCAGCTGTCCGGTGCGCGCGCACGACGCACGCAACACACTCACCGAGTGTTCACAATGCTGCTGGGGGTGGTGCTCGCCGCCGCCACGCTCGGCATGACGCCGGTGCTGCCTGTCGCTGCGGCGCAAGCCGTTGCACGTCAGGCGCCGGACACACCGGGCGCAGAAACGCGCGCGCCCGGGTCTGACGCCGCGGCCGATGCCGACACCGACGGCGAAGAGTCTGTGACGACGGTCCAACGTCACACGTCGGCGCAGGCGAGGGCCGCGAACTATCGCACGGTCACCTTCAGCACGCTCACCCCTGCCAGCACCCGCGAATTTGTGGTGCCACCAGGGGTCACTTCGCTGAGCGTGGAAGCGCAGGGCGGATCAGGATCTCTCGTTGCGAGCAACGCAAACGCTACTCCGGGCAGTGGTGCATACGTCACGTCCACTATTCCGGTGACCCCGGGCCAGACGTACTACCTCACGGCTGGCGGAAACGCGGTTCGCGAGGCCCCTGGAGCAGGCGGCGGAGCGGCGGGCACCGCGATCGAGGGGCTGCACCTGCCCAGCGCCGGTGGTGGCGGGGGTGCCTCTGATCTGCGACTGGGAAGCATGGCGCTCGCTGCGCGCGTGCTCGTTGCCGGCGGCGGCGGTGGCGCAGCCAGCCAGATCGGCGCGATAGGTGGTTCTGCTGGGGGCGTCACCGGTGGTGCCGGTCTCACCGCTGGCGGCTGCGATGAGGCGAACGCCGGGGGCGGCACCGCTGTCAGCGGCGGCCTCCCTGGCGGATCCTGCACAGGCACCGCGGGACAGGCTGGGAGTTTTGGGGCGGGCGGCGCCCCTGGCTATCGGGCGAGCGGGAACAACGTCGGCGGAGGCGGTGGCGGTGGCTGGTATGGCGGTGGCGGCGGGAGCCCCTTCGGCGGCGGCGGCGCCGGATCAAGCTACGTGGTACCCGAGGCGCTGGGGACAAGCTACTCAGTTGGGCCGCTGGCCGCAGAACCGTTCGTGCGGGTCAGCTATCAGATGCCGCTGCCCGCCTTGATGACGCTCAATATTTCTGCCTCCAAATTGCTGGCAGACGGTCAATCGCAACTGACGGCCAACCTGAGGGTCACAGACGAAAACAAACAGCCGATCACTGAGGAAACGATTGAGTTTGAGAGCAGCGATCCGGGACAGCAGATCTCCAGCGTCACGAACCACCGTGACGGCAACTACTCTGTGACGGTGACCGCGAGCACCCGCCTTGGCGTCGCGCAGCTCACTGTGCGCAACGTCTCGGCGGGCCCCAGCTACACGTTCGGGATCCAGATCACCCAGATTGCAGGCCCAGCGGCAGTGGTAGTGCTGGAGCCACTGACGTCCACGATCATCGGGGATGGAACCGTAACGGTGCCGCTGGTCGCGACGGTGAGTGACGCGTACGGTCATCCGGTCTCCGGACAGTCCGTTGCGCTGAGAAGCAGCGATCCTGGGCACCAGATCAGTGCCGTCACCGATAACGGCAGCGGTGAGTACTCCGCGACGCTCACTTCAAGCACGACACCGGGAACAGCTGAGATCACCGCGACCGTTGGTGAGGCGCCGAATGTGCTGCTGGCGCGCGCACAGATCATTCAACGCGTGGGGCCGGTGGCGACGGCCACCGTCTCGCTCGACCCTGCCTCGATGGTGGCAGACGGAGTCAGCACCACCACCGGGACCGTGCAACTGCGAGACGCCAGCGGCAACCCGCTGGCTAGTGAGCCGCTGTCCATTAGCACCAGCGACCCGGGCCAGCTCGTCAAAGATATCCTCGACAACGGAGACGGCAGCTACACCTTTACAGTGGTGGCCTCGGAAACGGTCGGGACAGCAGAGGTTCGGGTAGGCGCCCTGTCGGTGCCAGGGGTTGCGGCAACGGCAACGCTGACCCAGACGGTCGGCCCGGTTGCCGCGGTGGACGTGACACTGGATCCGGCAACGCTTGTCGCGGACGGGGCCGCGACCACCACGGCCACGGTGCGGGTGAGTGATGCACAGCACCGCGGCCTCGCCGGGAAGACGGTGACGGTGACGAGTTCTGATCCGGATCAGCAGCTCGCGGCGGTCACAGATCGCGGCGATGGCACCTACACGGTCGAGCTCACAGCCTCAGAAGCTGTGGGGGCCGCGACGATTACTGCGGCAGTCGGCACAACTGCTGGCACGGCAACGCTCACCCAGACTGTCGGGCCGGCGGTGTCCGTCGACGTGGCGTTGGATCCGGCAACGCTCGTAGCGGACGGGGCAGCAACGACGGCAGCGACCGTTCGTGTCGCCGATGCGCAGGGGCGCCCGCTCGCTGGTGAGACCGTGACGCTCACGAGCTCCGATCCGGAGCAGGGAATTGGTGCGGTGACCGACAACGGTGACGGCAGCTACACGGCCCAGCTCACGGCCTCCGCAGCGGTGGGCGCTGCGACGATTACGGCAAACGTAGGATCCGCATCAGGCGTGGCGACACTCACACAGGCGGCGGGGAGCCCGGATCCTGCTCGCTCCGAGTTGACACTCTCCGCCGGCTCGATCCTGGCGGACGGGAAAGAGGAGACTGAGATCACCGTGCGGCCGCGTGATGCGCAGGGCCGACCGCTTCCCGCCACGGCCCTTGGGCTCTCCTCCACGGATGCCGGGCAGCGACTCGGGGCATTCGAGGAGGTCGAGCCAGGTGTCTTCACTGCGACGGTGCGTGCCTCCACCAGAGTAGGGACGTCGACGCTCACCGTGCGGACCACCGTGCAGCCGATCCAGCCGGTGATTCCACCTGAGGAGCGGAGCGCTGCAGCGCTTGTGCGCAACGCTCCCGGCATCGCGCGCGCGACTGTCGGAGCCGGGAGCCCGGTGCCGACCGCAGGGGTGCTTGGCGAGATCACGCTGACCCAGACCGCGCCGAAGGTGACGCCGGTGGATCCTGCGCAGCCCGTCAAGCCGCCCGCTTCCGCTCCCGCTCCCGCTTCCGCTCCCGCGCTCGCCGCGACCGGGGCCGATTCCGGGGCAGCGCTCGGCTGGATAGCTGCGTTGGTGCTCGCGGCAGGAGCCGCCGCGCTGCTGGGGCGGCGCGTGCGCCGGCGCGAGTAGCGTCGCGGCGGGAACGGGTCACTGATCTTGGGCATTGTGCCGGGATCAGTGGCCCGTTTGCGTCATGGCGGCGGGAAGTCGCGGGCGTCGATCTGAAAGTCAGTGGTGCCGCCTAGACTGGAGCACACAATGAGCGAGTTTGAACTTCTGGATCCTGGTGCCCCAATGGGCGGCGCTTTCGGCAGCGGCGATGCGGGCGTCGACCCGTTGCTCGACGGGCTGAATCCCGCGCAGGAGCGCGCTGTCATCGCGCGCGGTCCAGCGCTGCTCATCGTGGCTGGCGCCGGCTCGGGAAAGACCCGCGTGCTGACGCACCGGATCGCGCACCTGATCCGTGAGAAAGAGGCCTGGCCGAGCCAGATCCTCGCGATCACCTTCACGAATAAGGCTGCGGCTGAGATGCGTGAGCGCATCTCAGGGCTGCTCGGTGCCGCGTCTGAGGGCATGTGGGTCTCAACATTCCACTCGGCCTGTGTGCGGATCCTGCGCCGCGAGGCCGAGCGCTTCGGCTACGTTGCAGGGTTCACGATCTATGACTCCGCAGACTCACGCGCGCTGCTGAAGCGGATCATCAAGGAACTCGACGCTGACACCTACGGCTTCACACCCGCAAACAGCGGCTCGAAGATTTCGAAGTTGAAGAACGAGCTCACCGATGTGGACGCGTACGCAGCGACCGCCGCGGTGGGGGACCCGCGCGAGCGCTTGTTCATCGAGATATTCCGGATGTATGAGCAGGAACTGCGACGTGCAAACGCCTTCGATTTCGACGATCTGATCGGGCAGACCGTTCACCTGTTCCGCGCCCACCCGGACGTGGCCGCGGTCTATCAACGTCGGTTCCGGCACATTCTGGTCGACGAGTACCAGGATACAAATCACGCGCAGTACTCGCTCATCCGGGAGCTCACGAGGCCGGTGGCAACCGCAGAGGTTGAGCGGCTGGTGCCCCCAGCGCGGGAGCGCGAGCTTGATGGGCTCGGCCAGATCCCGGGAGCGAGCCTCACGGTGGTGGGCGATTCGGACCAGTCGATCTACGCGTTCCGCGGTGCGGATATCCGTAACATCGTCGAGTTCGAGCGTGACTTCATTGGCGCCGAAGTCGTCAAACTCGAGCAGAACTACCGTTCGACGCAGAACATCCTCACCGCAGCGAACGCCGTGATCGGCAACAACTTCGATCGCCAGGAAAAGAACCTGTGGACTTCCGAGGGGGACGGCGCGAAGATCGTCGGCTTCACCGGCTACTCGCAGCACGATGAAGCGCGCTTCGTCGCGGAAGAGATCGAAGATCTCCACCGTGAAGGCTTCGACTACAACGACATCGCCGTGTTTTACCGCACGAACTCGCAGACGCGCGCGCTGGAGGAACTGTTGATCCGGGCCGCGATCCCGTATCGCGTGCTCGGGGGCACAAAGTTCTATGAGCGTGCCGAGGTCAAAGACGCGATGGCGTACCTCACGAGTATCGCAAACCCCTACGATCCGATCGCGTGGTCCCGCCTGCTCGGCGCTCCGAAGCGCGGTATCGGGCCGATGGCCGAAGCGCAGCTCGCAAACTTCCAGGAGGCCCAGGGCATATCGCTGCACGAGGCCATGCTGCGCTGCGACGAGTTGGCCTTCGGGCCCAAGGTGCGCGGCTCGATCCTCGGCCTCGCGGAGTTGTTAACGCGCGCCTCGAAGATGGCGGTCGGAGGCGGGGCGACCGACGTCACGGCGGCACCAGGCGAGGACGCCGAGGAGAAGACTCCAGCACCCGTTGGCGACTTGCTGAAGCTGATCCTCGACGAGACCGAGATGATCGAGAAGCTGCGCGCGAAGCGGGATCCGCAGGATGACGCGCGCGCTGAGAACTTGGAAGAACTCATTGCGGTGGCGCGGGAGTTCGACGTCAAGCAGCCGGGTGCAGGCCTACTCGCATTCCTCACGGAGGTGAGCCTCGTCGCTGCAGCTGACGACCTGGACGATTCGAGTGGCACCGTCTCGCTCATGACGATGCACACGGCGAAGGGGCTCGAATACCGTGCCGTGTTCATCACCGGAGTCGAAGAGGGGCTCATCCCGCACCAAATGTCGGTCGATGAGGTCGGGGGCGTGAATGAAGAACGTCGCCTGATGTACGTCGGCATTACCCGTGCGCGCGAGCGGCTGTACATCACACTCGCTTCGACCCGCGCTACTTTTGGCGATATCTCCGTGGCGATGCCGTCGCGTTTCCTGCAGGAGATCCCCGAGGGATTGATTGATTGGAGGCAGTCGCCAGGAGAGGTCACGAGCCGCGGTGGCACGGCGTCTCGCGCGCTGAACGCACCCGCCCGGCCTGGCGGGGGCTACACCAGCCGTAGCGGTCGCAGCACTGAATCGGCGGTCAGTTTCGGATCCAACAGCTCAGGCGCCGCGGCCGTGTCAGAACCGGCGAGCGGCAACATGCAGTCCGCGCTCGACCAGTGGCGGGAACGGAAGCGCGCCGCCAAGGCCGCGCAAGCGGCTGGCGGTGGCTTCCCCAATACGATCGGTGCCGGCGCACGCGACAACGGTGATCTCGAACTCACCGCAGGCGATCGCCTGCGCCACGACGACTATGGGGAAGGCCGAGTCACGAGCGTGACCGGCGCTGGGACGAAGCGGATCGCACACGTCGTGTTTGACTCCGTGGGGGAGCGCAAGCTGCTCGTAAAGCTCGCTCCCATCACGAAGCTCGACTAAGGTCGAGCGCGGCGCGGCGCGGCGCGTGCGTGGTCTGGCGCGCTACCCGAGGAGTGTGCGGTACTCCGCGATCGCGCGGTGGAAGTCTGCCTCGTCGGCCGTGACATCGCCCTCGCCCGTCATCCACTCCGACATCTGGGTCGTGACAACTCCGTGCATGAGCGAAACCGCGAGCGCTGCTTCACGCAGTGGTGAGTCAAGCTTGCTGTGTTCGGGGTGTGCAATCAGCCAGGCTACTGCCGTGGACGTGAGCGAGTAACCGGACTCCAGCAACGACGACATGGTCATGCGACCGGCAATGGGCTGCTCGGCAATGAGTCGCGTGCGCAGACGTGCGACCTCAGAGTTGACGTAGTTATGTCCGATTGCAGCGAACAGCAGGCGGAAGACACCAAGCGTGAGATCATCCGGGCTGCTATCGAGCACGGCAAATGCCTCGGTGCCCTCCGGCAGGTTGATTGCGCGGCCGACGATCGCGTAGTCGCGCGCGGCAAAGTAATTGAAGAACGTGCTGCGGGAAATGTCTGCACGCTCGCAGATCGCCTCAACTGTGACGTTCTCAACGCCGAGTTCAAGTGCGAGCGAGACCGCTGAGGTTTCGATTGCGTTCTCCGTGGCGCGGCGTTTGCGGGCGCGGAGGCCTTCGGGCTTCGGATCTGCAGGGGCGTTCACTCGTGTTCAACTCCAGCCGGAGCCGGGATGGGGAACGCTCAGAATCACGAGCACGGCTTCAGCTGCTCTGAGTTTAGCGACCGAGCCTGTGAAACTCGATAACGCGGCTTCCTCAGCAAATATCTATGACTTCCCATGGGCGATGTGTGTACGCTACGGGTGGGGAGTATGGGACGGCGCCATTTGCTGCGCGGAAAAGGGCGGTGGGGGATGTCGGGGGTGATGCAACGCCTGCGCGTCTCACAGGACGCCCATTCCTATTACCTCGTGTTTGCGGCGTTGCTGCTGAGCATGACTCTGGTGGTCGACCTACTCTTCCATCAAGGCATGGACAACCGCTGGTTCGTGTGGGTGCTGCTCTTCTTCTGCCTCAGTGGTGCGCTGGTGACCTTCGTGCTGGGCAGGCGTGTACCGCGCTGGGTGGGCACTACCTGTGTGGTCGTGTTCCTCATCGCGCAGGCGTACTTCCTGGGTCTCGACGACGACCCGGCTTCGGTGATCGCCTCGGTGCAGCAACTGCCGGTCGTTGCTTTCTACCTGGGATGGTTTGTTCGGCCCCGGCTCGCTCTCGCACTCATCGGGCTCTGCCTCGTGGTGTTCAGCGCGGTCATGGCATCAAACCCACTGTTCGCAACCACCGGTGCGATTGGCACACCTGTTGCCGTGCACGGCCTGCTCGGCCTGATGTTCTGCTTCGCAGCTGGGATGTATCTGTGGCGGCGGCAGGTGCGGCTGGCCTCTGTGGATCCGCTCACCGGGGCGTACAACAGGCAGGGGTTGCTCGACCGGCTCGAGTATCAACTCAGCAGGCGATCGTTGTACCGCACCCCGCTCAGCATCGTAGCCGTGGATTTTGACCGGTTCAAAGAACTGAATGACACCCGAGGCCACGCCGCGGGAGATCTCGTGCTCAGCCGTACCGTCGAGTCATGGCAGCACGGGATCCGTGCGGGCGATGCCGTGGCGAGGCTCGGCGGTGACGAGTTCGTGATTCTGCTGCCGCGAGCCACAGCGAAGAGTGCGCAGGAGATTGTTGACCGCTTGCGTCTCAACCGCGAACATCCATGGTCATGGGGCATCGCCGAGGCGGTCCCCGGGGAAACGTCAGCCGAACTCCTCGCGCGCGCCGACGCAACGCTCTACGCAAGGAAGCGCGCTCGTCGTGAACGCCAGAGTAGTGAGGACGCACAGTGACTGACGCTGTCGTTGGCTGTGTGCAGCGGCTGCAGCAGCTCTGGGAGCGTTTCGCGCGCTGGCAGACCCCGTTCTCGTTCGTGAGTGCGTTGATCCCGCTCCTGCTCGCGCTCGTGTTCCTCTCGGATCTGGTGTTTCAGCACCCCGGGATCCACGTTAATGCGGTCCTGGTGTGGACCTCCCTCTACCTCGTGGCCGCGATCATTCCGTTTGTGCTGGGGCACCACTATCCCAAGTGGGCCGGCATTGGCATGGTGGCCCTCGTCGAAGTGTGGTCCTCCTTCTTTCTTTTGTTCGGGCAACACCCGCACGCCGAGCTCAACGCACTGCTTGAGCTGCCCGTGATCGCCTTGTATGTCGGATGGTTTTATTCGAGCGTGATCGCACGCGTGTTTATGGGGCTCAGTATTCTCCGCGTCGGATCGGCGCTGCTGTGGAACCCGGAGCTCGGGCACGGGCTCGGCTCACCGACGATCATGGTGAGCTATGCAGTATTGATTGCCCTGTTCTGTTTTGAGGGCGCGCGCGCTGTGCGCCGTCAAGGCGAAACACAGGCATACACCGACCCGCTGACTCACGCACTGAACCGGCGGGGGCTGTTGGATGCCGGGGCCGAGCTGAGATTGCGCGCACGGCGTGCGGGTGACGTGGTCTCGGTCGCGGTGGTCGACTTCGATGCGTTCAAACAGCTCAACGACAGCGGCGGGCACTCGGCCGGTGACGAAGCGCTGCGGGATTCGGTCGAGCGCTGGAGCGCAGCGATCGGCATGCGCGGGATCGCAGGGCACAGCGGCGGGATCGTTGCGCGTCTGGGGGGTGACGAATTCGTCATCGTGTTCCGCTTGGGGTGGGAAGCCGCGCAATCTGTGCTGGAGCGGGTACAGGCGGAGTCTCCTTATTCCTGGTCCTGGGGCCTCGTGACAGTCGGGGCGACTGAGGAACTGGAATCTGCGATCGAGCGCGCAGATGCGCTGCTCTACGTGGCGAAGGAATAGCACCGCCTGCGTCGTTCGGGGCCGATGCGAAGTCCGGGCGGTGGTAGACTCTGGCGTGGTCGACTTATCTCGACATCGAGACATTTTCTGCCTCGCGTCCCTAGACCCCAACCAAAGGACAGTACGTGGATCTGTACGAGTACCAGGCACGAGACCTCTTCGAAGAATACGGAGTGCCGGTGCTTGCCGGCATCGTTGCCGACACCCCCGATGAGGCACGCGCCGCAGCTGAGAAAATTGGCGGCGTTGTGGTCGTCAAGGCTCAGGTGAAGACCGGCGGCCGAGGCAAGGCCGGCGGCGTCAAAGTCGCAAAGAACGCCGATGAGGCGTATGCGGCAGCCGAGGCTATCCTCGGCTTGGATATTAAAGGCCACGTCGTTGAGCGCGTGATGGTCGCCGCCGGCGCTGATATCGCGCAGGAGTTCTACTTCTCCGTGCTGCTCGACCGAGCGAACCGCTCCTACCTGTCGCTGTGCAGCGTCGAGGGCGGCATGGAGATCGAGATCCTCGCGGTGGAGAAGCCTGAGGCGCTCGCCCGCGTCGAAGTCGATCCGCTGCAGGGCATCGATGCCGCAAAGGCTGAGGAGATTGCTCGCGCCGCGAAGTTCCCCGAGGAACTGGTGGGCAAAGTTGCCGCGGTCTTCCAGAAGCTCTACGAGGTGTACGTCGGCGAAGACGCAACGCTCGTCGAGGTGAACCCGCTCGTGCTCACCGGCGCAGGCGACATCATCGCGCTCGATGGCAAGGTCTCACTCGACGAGAACGCTGACTTCCGGCAGCCGAAGCACGCTGGGCTGGAAGACAAAGCAGCGGAGGACCCGCTCGAGGCGAAGGCCAAAGCGCAGGACCTCAACTACGTCAAGCTCGATGGTGAGGTCGGTGTGATCGGCAACGGGGCGGGCCTCGTGATGTCGACGCTCGACGTCGTTGCCTACGCGGGCGAGAACCACGGCGGCGTCAAGCCCGCCAACTTCCTCGACATCGGAGGCGGCGCCTCTGCCGAGGTTATGGCGGCTGGGCTCGACGTCATTCTGGGGGATCCGCAGGTCAAGTCAGTGTTCGTCAACGTCTTCGGCGGCATCACCGCGTGTGATGCAGTAGCGAACGGCATTGTCGGTGCGCTCGAGAAGCTGGGCGCTGCGGCGAACAAGCCGCTCGTCGTGCGCCTCGATGGCAACAACGTCGAGGAGGGGCGCCGGATCCTGAACGAGGCAGCGCACCCGCTCGTGACCCAGGCAGCCACCATGGACGAGGGCGCCGACAAGGCGGCCGAGCTCGCGAACGCGCGCTAGCCCACCGACGAGACTCACGGAAAGAAGCAACAGAATGTCGATTTTCCTGAACAAGGATTCCAAGGTCATCGTCCAGGGCATCACCGGCGGCGAGGGCACGAAGCACACCGCGCGCATGCTCGCGGCTGGCACCCAGATCGTTGGCGGCGTGAACGCCCGTAAGGCAGGCACCACGGTCTCGCACGTTGACGCTTCGGGCGCGACGGTGGAGCTCCCCGTCTTCGCGACGGTCGCTGAAGCGATGGCCGCAACCGGCGCCGATGTGTCGGTGGCGTTCGTGCCGCCGGCCTTCACGAAGGACGCCGCGATCGAGGCGATCGATGCGGGCATCGGCCTGCTCGTGATCATCACGGAGGGCGTGCCGGTCAAGGACTCGGCTGAGCTCTGGGCGCACGCCAAGGCCACAGGTGGCAACACCCGCATCATCGGCCCGAACTGCCCCGGCATCATCACGCCGGGCGAGGCACTCGCGGGCATCACGCCCGCCACCATTACGGGCAAGGGGCCGATCGGCCTCGTCTCGAAGTCGGGCACGCTCACTTACCAGATGATGTACGAGCTGCGCGATCTCGGGTTCTCGACCGCAATCGGGATCGGCGGAGACCCCGTCATCGGCACCACGCACATCGACGCGCTCGCCGCGTTCGAGGCTGATCCGGAGACGAAGGCGATCGTGATGATCGGCGAAATTGGCGGCGACGCCGAAGAGCGCGCTGCCGAGTACATCAAGGCCAACGTGACGAAGCCGGTCGTGGGATACGTTGCTGGCTTCACGGCGCCCGAGGGCAAGACGATGGGCCACGCAGGCGCCATCGTGTCTGGCTCTGCTGGCACCGCACAGGCGAAGAAGGAGGCCCTTGAGGCCGCCGGCGTCAAGGTGGGCAAGACGCCGACCGAGACCGCCGAGCTGCTGCGTCAGGCTTTCGCAGCGCTGTAAGCGACGTCGCACGAAGCACCAGACCCCGTCGGCCATGCGCCGGCGGGGTCTGGTGCGTTCCAGCCTGCGCCGCATCGCGAGGGCAGTTCGCAGCGCTGGAGGCGCTCCGTGTACGTGCAAGACCCCGCTGACATCAGTCAGCGGGGTCTTTTGCTGTTCCTGGGAGTCCGATAGCCTTTTCCAGTCGGGGTGTGGGGAAAACACCGGCGTGCGTACGCGCGCGTTCACGACGCTCACTTCGGTGAATCAAGGGGGATATTCGGCATGTTGAAACAGCTTACGAGCGCCGTCACGGCGCTCGCGCTCGTCACACTGGGGGTCGGAGCATTCGGCGGCGTCGCCGCAGCTCAGACACCGGCTGGCGTGGTCACCTCGGCGGACATCGCGCCGACGGAGACCCCGGAGAACTACACGAGCTGGCACCAGGGCGCGACCGCGGCTGGGAGCTACGCGTCGACCACGAGCGGTCTGCTGGTGACCGGAAAGTCGCAGATCATCAAGGGGGAGACGCTGCTGCCAGCGGTGGCAGACGTGCTGTCCTACGCCCAGTCATCGACAATTGTTTCAACCGGTGATCCGGTGTGGCATCAGATCGGTTTTGGCCTGAGCAACGGCACCTGGACGACGCTGCGCGCGCTCAGCGGCCAAGAGGCAGGCAACTGGATCACGAGCCAGCCCCTCAACGGGCTACCCAAGGGCGGCGCTGCTCCGCTTGAGACGCTGCTGAACGGGCTGAATGGCGATCTCAGCTACCTCTCCGGAGGCTTTTACGTAGACACGGACAAGCGCGCCACCGTGCAGAGCTACTCCGTCAACGGCGTCACGACGTCGTTCGCTCTTCCGTCTATCGCCGATCCGGCACCCGCGACGGTGCGGGTCGGCGCAGACCAGATCCGCCCAGACGAGACTGAGTACCTCGGCTGGCATGACGGGGCTGCGGCTGGTGGCAGCTATGTCACCACTGAAGCTGGTCTCACGGTCACCGGCAAGGTGCAGGTGCTCAACGGAGAAGAGAATTCCAGCACGCAGGTGGCGCAGTTCGTCACGGGCTTGGAGATCGAAGCGACGGGTGACGTGTGGTTCCAGGTGCCCGTTTTCTACGGTGCCGCATCTGAGTTCACCACGCTCCGCGCGACGCCCGAGATGGCCGCGGCTGGGACCTGGGTCACGAGTCGGGCAGTTCCGGGCTTTGCTGCGGGCTCGCAGGCCCAGATCGACGACTTCGCGCTCGCCCTCGGACAGCACCGTGTGATCGGCTACGGCTTCCTCGTGGACAGTGGCAAATCGGCGACGGTCGCGAGCTTCACTGCGAACGGCACGCGCACGCTCTTCACCCCGTTCATTCCACGAACTGACTTGCCTGGCGCAGGCGTGGGTCAGGGATCCGACGTTCCTCCTCCCGCTCCGGAGTCCACAGAGGAGATCACCCCGGGCGGCACGCTTCCGCTTTCGGCTCCCGCTGGGATCTTCGAGCCGGGCGAACTCGTAGCTGTCTCGCTGCAGCTGACAGCCACGAGCGAGGCTCCCGCCACTGAAGATGTTTCTGCCTCCGATGCCGCGGGCACTGGTGCGGCGCAGGCGCTCGGTGCTGCAGGCGCGGCCAGTGATCCGATCCCGCTCGGTGAGTTCACCGCTGATGCGGTGACGGGTGCGGTTGCCGCCGAAGCCGCGCTGCCCGCTGACCTCGCAGCTGGCGCCTATCGAGTGCTCTACCAGGGTGCGAACTCGTACTACTGGGCACCGGCAGCGCTGTCCGTGAGCGACGATTCCGATCCGGGAACCGGCGAGCCAGGGACCGAGAACCCCGAGGCCGAAGGGCCGGAAACTGGTGGACCCGAAACGCCGGGTACCCAGACGCCGAGTGGGCAGGCGAAGCCCGCGGTCCAGGTGCTCGCGCAGACGGGCGGAGAATCGCCGCTGTTGCCGGCTGCGCTCGCCGCTGGCGCGCTGCTGCTGGGGGCTGCCCTGGTGCTCCGTCGTCGCGGGGTCTCAGGAGCATAGCGCTCCGAATCACGTGTGACTGATGGCGGTTTCCCTCTGGGGAGGCCGCCATCAGTCATCAACGGCCGGCGTAGACGCGTCACGCACCGCAATACGCGGCGTATGCGGGCTCGGCTACGAGATACTGGAGCATATGAGTCAGGTACAGGGAGTTCACCTCGTCGGTAGCATCAACTTTGATGACGCCGAGACCACGATGCGCACCGCCGCCTCCGCGCTCGGCGCGCACCTCAAGCGGATCCCAGACGGCGAAGTGGGGGAGCGGTTCCACTGGATCGCGTTCCAGCCCGGTCGCCTGTCCCAGAGCGAGGGCATCGAGCCCGTCGGAGACACCCCAATCCCGCTGCGGATGCTCGACCTGCGACCCGTGCGCGTGGCAGAGGGCGTCGATCCGGCCACGCTCGAGCTCGCGCCTCTCGGCTACGCTGCAGCAGCCCTCGAGTCGTGGGAGACGTTCGCGGCGCTCAAGCGCGAGGGCGCCATCCCCGCCACCACGCGATTCCAAGTGTCGCTCCCGACTCCGCTCGGCGTCGTCGGCAGCTTCGTGCGCGCCGAAGATCGCCCCGCCTTCGAACCCGTTTATGAAGCAGCGCTCGCCGCTGAGCTCGACGAGATCCTCGCCGCGATCCCGCATGATGAACTCGCGATCCAGTGGGATGCGGCCCTGGAGTTCGCGATCCTCGAGCACACAAGCTACGCAGGCACCCGCTATGAGTGGTTTGACGATGTGTGGGCCGGCACGAGCGCACGGCTCGCGCGGCAGATCGACCGCGTGCCCACCGACGTCGAAGTGGGAGTGCACCTCTGCTACGGCGATGTTGCCGAGCACCACTTCACCGAGCCGAGTGACGCAGCCAACCTCACGCGGTTCTCAAACCTGGTGGTCGCTGCTGCAGAGCGACCCCTCACCTGGCTGCACCTGCCGGTGCTCATCGAGCGTGATGACGCCGCGTACTATGCGCCGTTGGAGCAGCTCGCACTGTCGGATTCCACCGAGCTCTACCTCGGACTCGTGCACCGCGAGGATGGAGCGGCGGGGGCGGAGCGCCGGATCGCGGTGGCGCGCGAGTACGTCGACCGTGACTTTGGCGTGGCAACGGAGTGCGGCTTCGGACGTGCACCGGAGGGGGTCACCGTTCCACTGTTCGAAGCGCACCGGGCAGTCGCGTCCGCCTGGTAGTTGCCGACTGGCGAGCCTGCCCGCTGGGCTTGCCCGGTCTTCGCTCAGAGGGACCACCTGGTGCGCGAACCCCGGGACGTATCCACAATCTGCTAGTTCCCGTCGCGGAGGACGAGCGTCTCTGGAAGAATCGTGACTCCTCACGCAGAATCGGAGGCCTGGTCTCGATGACAGGGCCACACGTGTGGACCCTGATCGGAGTGTTCGCAGCGACACTGGTGGGCGTCGCCACGGTCATGACACCGCGGTGCGGGCTGACGCCTGTTGGCCGGGTCTGTGGGCTGGGGCTGCTGGCCTGGCCTGCGGGCTGACGCCTGTTGGCCAGGCCAGCGGGCTGCGGCCTGCTGGAGCGAGCTCTGGCAGTCGCTGGACTGTGCTACGCGGGCTCCTGTGTTCGCGGCACTTCCGCAACGTCCCCGTGCAATCGCTCAACGCGCACTTCTGCGCCAGCGCTGTGCAACAGCCACACCTCACCGTTCTGGATCCGCGGCATCGACACTCCAGTGAGGTGGCCAAGCCCGGTCCGCAGCATCGCGCCATGGGCGACAACGATCGATCCTGGCTCCTCGCGGAGCACGCGGGTCAGCGCGTCGGCGGTGCGCTCGGCGAGCACATCAAGCGGTTCGGCACCGGGCACATCGAGTCCTGGCCACATGCGCTGCGCCTCGGCAACGATCACACCCTCTGCGGGACCAAAGTCGCGCTCCCAGAGCGCGTCATCGATGTGGGGCTGCGCGAGCGATAGCCCGGCGGCGATAATCTCTGCGGTCTCGATCGCCCGGCCGAGCGGCGAGGCTCGGACCCCTGTCCAGGCGCCCAATGAGGCGCTGGCCTCTGCGAGGGCGAGCGCGGTGGCCGCGGCCTGTGCGCGCCCGGTTTCATTGAGCGGCACCTCGGTGCGGCCCTGAATCCTCCCCGCCGCATTCCAGTCGGTCTCGCCGTGGCGCACGAGCGCAATCACTGCGGGCTGAACACGTGGGAGCTGGCGAGCAGTCATACCCCCTACGCTAGCCCCCGCATCACGCCGCTGGCGAACAGGCCCCCGGAACGCGGGATCAGCACGTAATCTGGGTGCATCGGCAGATCTGGACCGGGATCCGCCTGGGAGGTTATAGATGTTCGAGAGATTCACCGACCGCGCTCGTCGCGTTGTTGTCCTCGCCCAAGAAGAGGCGAAGATGCTCAACCACAACTACATTGGGACTGAGCACATTTTGCTCGGCCTGATTCACGAGGGCGAGGGCGTCGCTGCAAAGGCGCTTGAGCAGCTCGAGATTTCGCTTGATGCTGTGCGTGCGCAGGTGACCGACATTATCGGCACCGGGCAGCAGCCTCCGGCGGGGCACATCCCCTTCACGCCGCGTGCGAAGAAGGTGCTGGAGCTCAGCCTGCGCGAAGCGCTGCAGCTCGGCCACAACTACATCGGCACCGAGCACATCCTGCTGGGTCTGATTCGCGAGGGTGAAGGCGTCGCCGCACAGGTGCTCGTCAAGCTCGGCGCTGATCTGAACCGTGTGCGCCAGACGGTCATCCAGCTGCTCTCCGGCTACCAGGCCGGCAAGGAGAATGCGACCGTTGGCGCCCCGGATCAGGCCGGGGGCGAGGCCAAGGGCTCGCAGGTGCTGGATCAGTTCGGGCGCAACCTCACGCAGGCAGCGCGCGAGGGCAAGCTCGATCCCGTCATCGGACGAGAGAAAGAGGTCGAGCGGGTCATGCAGATCCTCTCGCGCCGTTCGAAGAACAACCCTGTGCTGATCGGCGAGCCCGGTGTCGGCAAGACCGCCGTCGTCGAAGGCCTCGCACAGGCCATCGTCAAGGGCGAAGTGCCGGAGACGCTGAAGGACAAGCAGCTCTACGTGCTTGACCTGGGCTCGATGATCGCCGGGAGCCGCTACCGCGGTGACTTCGAGGAACGCCTGAAGAAGGTCACGAAAGAGATTCGCAATCGCGGCGACATCATCATCTTCATCGACGAGATCCACACGCTCGTCGGGGCTGGTGCTGCTGAGGGCGCGATCGACGCGGCGAACATCCTGAAGCCGATGCTCGCTCGCGGTGAACTGCAGACAATCGGCGCCACCACGCTCGATGAGTACCGCAAGCACTTCGAGAAGGATGCGGCGCTTGAGCGCCGGTTCCAGCCGATCCAGGTCGCTGAGCCCTCGCTGCCGCACTCGATCAACATCCTCAAGGGGCTGCGCGATCGCTACGAGGCACACCACAAGGTATCGATCACAGACGGCGCGATCGTCGCAGCGGTGAACCTCGCTGACCGTTACGTGCAGGATCGTTTCCTTCCCGACAAGGCGATTGACCTGATCGACGAGGCGGGCGCTCGTCTGCGTCTCTCGATCCTGTCGAGCCCGCCTGAGCTGCGTGAGTTCGACGAGAAGATCGCGATCGTTCGTGCTGACAAAGAGCAGGCGATCGAGAACCAGGACTTCGAGGCGGCAGCCAACAAGCGTGATGAAGAGAAGAAGCTCATCGCGGAGCGGCTGCGGCTTGAGAAGCAGTGGCGCTCTGGCGACGTTGCGACGAAGGCTGAAGTAGACGAGGGACTGATCGCTGAGGTGCTTGCTCAGGCGACCGGCATCCCCGTCTTCAAGCTCACCGAAGAAGAGACCAGCCGGCTCCGGTTCATGGAAGAAGCGCTGCACCAGCGCGTCATCGGTCAGAACGAGGCGATCTCCGCACTCGCGAAGACGATCCGACGCCAGCGTGCCGGGCTCAAAGACCCGAAGCGTCCCTCGGGCTCGTTCATCTTCGCCGGTCCCACGGGCGTCGGCAAGACGGAGCTCGCCAAGGCGCTCGCCGAGTTCCTGTTTGACGACGAGAACGCGCTCATCTCCCTCGATATGTCTGAGTACGGCGAGAAGCACACAGTGTCGCGCCTCTTCGGCGCGCCTCCCGGCTTCGTCGGCTTCGAAGAGGGCGGCCAGCTCACCGAAAAGGTGCGCCGCAAGCCGTTCTCCGTCGTACTGTTCGACGAGATCGAGAAGGCACACCCGGATATCTTCAACTCGCTGCTGCAGATCCTTGAAGAGGGGCGCTTGACCGACGGTCAGGGCCGCGTGATTGACTTCAAGAACACCGTCATCATCATGACCACGAACCTCGGTTCGTCGGCCATTGCGGGTGGCCCGGTGGGCTTCCAGCTCGAGGGGGATTCCTCGGTCGGCTACGACATGATGAAGGGCAAGGTGAATGAAGAGCTGAAGAAGCACTTCAAGCCCGAGTTCCTGAACCGTGTCGACGACACGATCGTGTTCCCGCAGCTCACGAAGCCTGAGCTGCTGCAGATCGTCGACCTGTTCGTGAAGCAGCTGAAAGATCGACTGCTCGACCGCGATATGCACATCGAGATCTCGGCTCCAGCCCGTGAGCGCCTCTCTGAGATCGGGTACGACCCGACGCTCGGTGCGCGGCCGCTGCGCCGCGCGATGCAGCGTGAGATCGAGGACCGGCTCTCGGAGAAGATCCTGAGTGCCGAACTCCTCGCAGGCGATCTCGTGAAAGTGGATCTGGTCGACGGCCAGTTCACCTTTGAGACGGAATCGCGCTCGGAGAAGGCGCACGGCGAGACGTCGGCTTCCGCCGCTGCCGCGGTCGCCTCGACCGCTGCCACGCCCAACACCACGGAGTAACCTCTTCCGCACACACGGACCCGCTGCCTCGGCAGCGGGTCCGTGTGTGTTTGTGCGGGTATACTGGGAGACCTGTCCGCGGCAGTTCCGCGGGGTGGTCGAATGCCGGCGCAGCGCGCGTGCATACATCGGTCCGAGGCTTGAAACCTCCAGCATCAGTTCCATTGACGTCTGGAGAGTTTCATGACGCATTCCACCCTGTCCGCGCCCGACACTGGATCAGTGCCCACAGTGCCGCAGCGTTCTCCCGCAACGCTTGCAGCTTCTGCCGCAGCTCCCGAGCACGTGACTGCTCGCGGAGCAGACCCGCGCAGGTGGTGGGCGCTCGCCGTGATCGCCCTCACGCAGCTCGTCGTCGTGCTCGATGGCACGATCGTGAACATCGCCCTCCCGCAGGCACAGCTCGAGCTTGGTATGAGCGACGCCCAGCGCGGCTGGGTAGTCACCGCGTACGCGCTCGTGTTCGGTGCGCTCCTGCTGCTCGGCGGGCGCATTGCAGATTTCTGGGGGCGCAAGCGCGTGTTCATGCTCGGCATGGTCGGCTTTGGCGCTGCATCGCTTTACGGCGGGCTCGCGCAGAACACCGTCGACCTGATCATTGCGCGCGGCCTCCAAAGCCTGTTCGCAGCGCTGCTCGCCCCCGCAGCGCTCGCCCTGCTCACCGTCACATTCCCGAGCGGGCGCGAGCGCAATACTGCGTTCGCCGTGTACGGCGCGGTCGCCGGATCCGGTGCCGCCGTTGGTTTGTTGCTGGGTGGATTCCTCACGGAATTCACCAGCTGGCGCTGGTGTCTCCTGGTGAACCTCGTATTCGTTGCGGTGGCCGTGCTCGTTGGCTCGTTCGTCTTAAGCGAGAGTCGCGCCCCAGGCCGAGCTCGCTTCGACGTCTGGGGAGCCGTGACAGTGACCGGCGGTTTCGGCTTCGTAGTCTACGGCCTCACGCTTGCAGAAAGTGGCTGGCTCCGCGTCGATACGATCGGGTGCCTCGTCGGGGGTGTTGCGCTCCTCGGCGCGTTCGTATGGATCGAGTCGCACGTGGCCGAGCCGCTGTTGCCCCTGCGAATCCTCCGCAACCGTGTGCGCGCGGGAGCATTCCTCGTGCAGGCAGCGCTCGGGGCGCTCTTGATCGGCTCCACAATGTACCTCGCCTTCCACTTGCAGCTCGTGCTGCGCTTCGCGCCGCTCGTTGCTGGGTTCGCCTCGGTGGTCATGACCGCAGCCACGCTGGTGGTCGTGCCGCTGTTCACGCGGCTCCTTCCCGTGTGGGGCCCGCGTGCGATGCTCGTCGCCGGTCCGCTCGGCGCCGCCTGCGGTATGTTCTGGCTCAGCTTCATCACGGCGGACGGCAGCTACGCCGTGCAGGTGCTGCCCGGGCTACTCCTCGTGGGGGCTGGGGTGGGCATCACCTTCGTTCCGCTCCAAAACCTTGCACTTGTGGGAGTCGCACCCGCTGACGCTGGTGCCGCCTCGGCAACTGTGAACGCTGCGATGCAGCTCGGCGGCTCGATCGGGCTCTCCGCGTTCGCGCTCGCGGCCACGGGTGCCGCGCAGACGGCGACGGCGGCAGGGGCGTCACCCGCAGAGGTGCTCGCTTCCAGCTACGGCGCCGTGTTCTTCACGGCAGCGATCGTGCTCGTGCTCGGCGCAATTGTCGCGTTCGTGTGTGTGCGCGGCAGCAAAGAAGAGCTGCTCCCCAGTCACGCCTAGTCTGCCGACGGCCTGAGGGGTGGGCCGAGTTGCCTCGGGTAGGCCCAGCTTTTCCGGGCAGGTCCAGATGCCTCGGACAGGCTCAGCTTCTCCGGGCAGGCCCAGATGCCTCGGGCAGCTTCGGCGCAGCAGAGGGGCGACCACCACGCAGCGGCGCCGGTCAGATACGCTGGGGCCGTCGCCGCTGTGGCGCGGGGGAGGGTGCACATGCCAATCGTTGATGTTGCCGTGTACCACGATGGAACGCGGCTCCCGGGCAGTCCGAGCCTGCACGAGGCACGCGCCCTCGCCGCCGAGACTGGCGGGTTCGCCTGGATCGGGTTGCTCCGCCCTGACGAGGACGAGCTACGTGAGCTTGCCCTGACCTACGACCTCCACCCGCTGGCGGTCGAGGATGTGTTGCAGGGGCAGCAGCGCCCGAAGCTCGAGCACTACAACGACAGCGTGTTCATGGTGCTGCGGCCCGCGCGATACCTGGACGAACCCGAGCTCGTTGAATTCGGGGAGCTCCACCTCTTCGTCGGCGACAACTTCGTGATCACGATCCGGCTCGCGGAGAACCCAGAGCTCGCCGAGGTGCGCACCCGCATGGAGGCGGAGCCGGATCTGCTGCGCCTCGGCCCAGCCGCAGCGCTCTACGCGATCCTGGACCGCGTTGTCGATGACTACGAGCCCGTGGTGCTCGGTCTGGAAAACGATATCGGTGAGATTGAAGACGAGCTCTTTGACGGGGCAGGGGTGAGCCCGGAGCTGGCGAAGCGCATCTACCTCCTCTCGCGTGAAGTGATCGAGTTTCAACGTGCGACCCGGCCGCTGCTCGTCGCAGCAGAGGCACGGCATCGAGCTGCGGAGCGCGACCTCGTGGATCCCGAGTTGCGGCGCTATCTTCGCGACGTGATCGACCATCTCATCCTCGTCACAGAGCGTGTCGACAGTTTCCGGCAGTTGCTGCGTGATCTCCTGAACGTGCATATGGGGCTCGTGAGCCAAGAACGCAACGACCGCATGACGGAAATGACAGAAATCAACATCAGGCAGAGCGACCAGATGAAGAAGATCTCCAGTTGGGCCGCGATCATTTTCGCCCCCACCCTCATTAGCGGGATCTACGGGATGAACTTCCACCAGATGCCCGAACTCGCCTGGCCGGTCGGGTATCCGCTCGCCCTGGTCGCGATGGCGGGCTTCGCCGGCGTGCTTTACGCGGTGTTCAAGAAGAAGGACTGGCTGTAGCGGTCCGGAGCCAGGCTCCAGACGAGGTGCGGGGTGCGGCACCTGAATCGGATCCAGCGCGGGAGTGATCACCCGGCTCGCGGCCAGCGCGTGCTCCGCAGCCGTGGCTGTCAGGCGCAGCGTGCTCCTCCTCCCGCGACTAGACTCGATCCATGAGTGCTTCTCCCGAGATCCGTATCCGCAATGCGCGTACGGGAGACGTGCTCCGAATGGTTGAACTGATGGAACCCCTCGTTGCGCGACGAATCTTGCTCGGAAAGGACCTCGTCGACCTGTACGCAGCGGTGCCGGAGTTCATCGTCGCGGTCGATGACGCGGAGCGTGTGATCGGCTATGGTGCGGTGCACGTCATGTGGGAGCAGCTCGGTGAGGTGCGCACGCTCGGCGTCTCCGAGGACTGGCTCGGACGGGGTGTGGGACATCGCTTGCTCGACGCGCTGGAGGACCGCGCGCGTGCGCTTGGACTGTCGCAACTGTTCTGCCTCACATTCGAGACCGAGTTCTTTGTGCGGCACGGATTCGCCGAGGTGGGCGAGAACGCTGAGCTTGTGGCCGCCGATGTCTACGCCGAGCTGCTGCGCTCAAACGATGAGGGCGTTGCTGAGTTCCTCGACCTCGCCCGCGTGAAGCCGAACACCCTCGGCAACACGCGGATGGTGAAGCAGCTCTCCTAGCAAATTCGGGCTACGCTGGCGCCATGTCGACCCTGCGAGATCCCGTCGGACCGAAGGACCGGAAGGTCTACATCCGGCGTCGCTTGCTCGTGCTTGCCGGGTTGCTCGCGATCATTGTGTTTGTCGTGCTGCTCATCGTGAAGCCGGGCAGCGGTGGGCCACGCGACGCGCAAGAAGTTGAGGTGCCGAAGGACCTGGCATCCGAGACGACCACGGCCCCGGCTGACGACGGTGAGCCGGTGGCCTGCGCTGCGGGCCAGATCAAGGTCACCCCGATCACCGATAAGACGGACTACGCCGCGGGCGAGCTCCCGCAACTTGCCCTGTCGGTTGAGAACACCGGGACCGACCCGTGCTCGGCGGATCTGGGCACGGCCGGAATGGACTTCGCAGTTTCTAGTGGTGACGACGAAGTGTGGCGGTCGCAGGATTGCCAGACGAACCCCGAATCGCTCCCCGTGATCCTCGATCCGGGAAAGCCTGTGACAACTGAGGCAATGCAGTGGGACCGCACGCGGTCCAGCACGGAGACCTGCGACATCACGCGGGATCCCGTGAGCGCAGATGGTGCCTCCTACCACCTCCGGGTGACGGCCGCAGGCGTCCAGGGCACGGGCACCGCGCAGTTCCTCCTGTTCTAGGGGTCTCGCCAGGCCGCACACGCACACGCACACGCACACGCGTGGGCGTGGGCTGGCGCCTCGCCCCTCACGCCTCGCCCTTGGCGTCCATGGGTCCCAAATGGGGGCTTCACGAGCCCGGAAGCCCCCAAAGGGGACCCATGAAACGTTTCACCGGTAGGGGGGCTACCCGCCAGCGAGCTCTTCGACGCGCAGCGCAAGCCAGAGCTCTGCGCGATCGTCGGCGTCGGTGAGCGTGCGCGAGGTCAGTCGTTCGATCCGCGTGATCCGGTCGCGCAGTGTGTTGCGATGGATCCCTAGCGCCGTTGCTGCGGGCCCGCGTTGCCCGTCGGCCTCATAGACCGCGCGGAGTGTGCCTCGGAGAAGTTCACGCTCCGCCGCTGGGAGGGCTCCATCTCGCTGCGAGAGCGGGCCGAGCACTCTGGCGCTGAGCCCGCCGGGATCGCGCGCGGTCACACCCGGGCTACCATCTGACACTCCCTCGTTCGCATGTTCATCAAGCGTGAATAGGGCCTCCAAGAATGGGGTGTCGCGGTCGGCCCAGATCACATCGGGCACTCGCGGTGCCGCGTAGAGCGGCGCCGTGGGGGACAGGCTGCGGAGTCTGGCGTGCGCCGAGCGCAGGCTGAGCGCAGCGTCCGCAACGGCGGCCGGGCGTCCGACGATCGCGTCGAGTCCGTGCTCCGCGGCAATCTCGAGCGCCCGCTCGGTGGCTGCGACGGAATCGGGGCACAGCTGCCACGCGAGTGCGAGGTCGGGCGCTCTCGTTGGGGCGGTGCTCGGCGTGATTAGTCGTTCGAGGCCCGTACGTGGTCGCCGCCGCCAATCAGCCACGTCCTCGGGGCTGCCCTGCACCGCCAGCGCGCGTACGCGATCTGGGAATCGCACGCGAGTGGAGAGGATCTCGATCGTCGACGGTGGTGTGGCCTCGGTCAAGATTGCCCAGGTGAAGCGCTCCCAGCGCTCCCGTTCGCGGTTCTCTTCTGCGCCAGCGCCACGGAGCCCGAGCCACAAGACGATCGAACCAGCGGTGATCACGGCGCGACCCTCTGGCGTGAGCGGGTATCGCCCGCGACTGCAAGTCGCAGAGATCCATCTTTGTCGAGCGCGACCGTTTCCCGTTCCAGCCCGTCTGCCGCCGCGAAACCGGCGGTGCTCGCGAGCACCGCCCCGTCCGACGCCAGCAGCGCAAGGTGTTTCCCAGTGGCCTGCGCAACGCTTGCGAGGACGTCTGCGGGGTCTTGATCCCCGCGCGCCCCATCGAGCAGCCGCTGCTGCGCCTGGAGCGCGCCCCGAGTCGCCCGCAGTTCGTCGGTGCGCACGAGCGCAGCGACGGCTTTGCTCACCGCGATAAACGGGAGGGGGAGCGGCACTTCGAATAGTGCGACACGGTACGTGCTCGCCGCGTGGAGCAGTGCGGGCGGAATGTGGTCGTGATTGACGCCGACGCCGAAGCCGATGGCAGCCACTTGCGCGCGGCTCAGGCTGGCGACGAAATCCCGCCAGCGAGAATCTGATGCAGACAGTGAGAGACCGGTGGTGAGGATGATCTCCCCACCCTCGAGGTATTCACCGAGGTCGATGAGCTCGGTCGTGGAGACCCAGCTGAGCTCGGGATCGCCCGCACCCGCCTGGATGAGGCGTAAGCCCAGTTCGGGCTGGGCGAGCAATTCGGAGAGCGTGGCCATACCGCAATTCTTGCACAGGTAAGATCGTGCTCCCTATGCAATGAGGCGCTTCGTGTAGCGGTGAAACACCCGTACACTGGCCACATCAGCGGTGCAGTACCGACCGCCACCGCCCAGTTGGGGCGGCTCATGCCACGAACGGACGGGGAGCACGTGAACCACCAGACGGAGTCTGTTCAGGAGGCACAACCGGCTGGCGCACTCGCCGGGATCCGGGTCGCTGATTTCTCTCGGGTGCTCGCCGGCCCGCACGCGACGATGATTCTGGCGGATCTCGGCGCCGACGTGATCAAGATCGAGAGTCCAGAGGGTGACGGCACCAGACAGTGGAACCCCCCAACGAATGCGATTGGGCAGAGCACCTACTTCGCCGGTGTGAATCGTGGGAAGCGCTCCGTCGTGTGTGACCTGCGGGATCCCGATGGCATCGCCAGGGCCCGCGAGCTTGCTACCACCGCAGACGTCGTGATTGAGAACTTCAAACCGGGCACGATGGAGAAATTCGGGCTCGGCTACGAGCGCGTCGCTGCGGATAACCCCGGCGTCGTGTACTGCTCGATCTCCGGGTTCGGCGACACCGAGGGGCGTGATCTGCCTGGCTACGATCTGCTGGTGCAGGCTGTTGGCGGCCTCATGAGCATCACGGGTCAGCAGGATGGCGAGGCCACGAAAGTCGGCGTCGCGCTCGTCGATATTCTCACCGGCCTCAACTCTGTGATCGGCATTCAGGCTGCGCTGCGCGCGAGGGACCTCGTGGAGTCGCCCACGCAGGGCCGGGGTCAGCACGTGAAGGTGACCTTGCTCGGCTCGCTGCTTTCCGCGCTCGCGAACCAGGCCTCTTCGACGCTCGAGACCGGCGTTTCTCCCACACGTATGGGCAATGCGCACCCCTCAATCTCCCCGTACGAGACGCTTGACGCCTCGGACCAGGCCATCGCGCTCGCGGTCGGAACTGACGGCCAGTTCGCGCGGCTCTGCGAAGTGCTCGGTGTCCCGGAGCTCGCGAGTGATGATCGGTTTACCAGCAACCCGCAGCGCGTGGCCCACCGGGTCGAGCTCCGCGCGGCGCTCGAAGTACCGCTGCGCACGAAGACCGCTGAGGAGTGGATCACAGCGTTCACCGCGGCGAACATCCCGGCGGGCCGTGTGAATACCATTGCGCAGGCGCTCGAGCTCGCTGATGCACTCGGACTTGATCCCGTCGCAGAGACCCCTGCGGTCGCGCCGGACGGCACCGCACACACGCTCCGCTCGGTTGCGCTACCGATCGCCCTTTCTGGTACGCCGGCACAGTACAGCGCACCGCCCCCCGGCGTCGGTGAGCATCAGGATGCCGCCTGGCGCCCGCTTTCCTAATCCCGTAGTTTGCGCACCCTCCCCAGCACACAAGGAGCATCATGACCACCACGATCGACCAGCTGTTTAATGTCGCCGACTTCGTCACGGAAGAAGAGCGCGAGTGGCAGCTGAAAGCCCGCGAATTCGCGCAGACCCGGATCGCCCCGATTATTGATCAGGCATTCGAGGATCGCCGACTTCCTGTTGAGCTGCTGCCCGAGGTGGGGGAGTTCGGGGCCTTCGGCATGTACATGAACGGCTACGGATTGAAGGGCGCCTCGTCAGTCGCCTACGGTCTCGTCGCGATGGAGTTCGAGGCTGTCGACTCCGGCTTCCGCACCGCGCTCTCCGTGCAGGGCTCGCTTGCCATGGGGGCAATCTACAAGTTTGGCTCGGAGGAGCAGAAGCAGGAGTGGCTCCCCGCGATGGGGCGTGGCGAGGCTGTCGGCTTTTTCGGGCTCACGGAACCGCAGGGCGGATCCGATCCCAACACGATGCTCACGAACGCGCGTCGCGACGGCGACGAGTGGGTGCTCAACGGGAAGAAGCGTTGGATCGGTCTCGCGACGATCGCGCAGGTCGGCGTGATTTGGGCGAAGGACGAAGAAGGCGTGGTCCGCGGCTTCGTTGTCCCGACCGAGACCCCCGGGTTCAAGGCCACCGCGATCGAGAACAAGCTCTCAATGCGCGCCTCGCTGCAGACTGAGATTGAGCTTACTGATGTGCGTCTGCCCGCTGACGCAATCTTGCCGGGCGCGAAGGGTCTCTCCGCTCCGTTCAAGTGCTTGAACGAGGCACGCTACGGCATTGCCTGGGGTGTCATGGGGGCCGCGCGCTCCTGCCTCGAGGTGGCCGTTGAGCGCTCGCAGACACGGGAAGTCTTCGGCTCCCCGATCGGATCCAAGCAGATTATCCAGGCTCAGCTCGCGGATATGTTCCTCGAGTACCAGAAGGGCATGCTGCTCGCGCTGCACCTTGGTCGCCTCAAGGATGCTGGCACGCTGTCCTACGATCAGATCTCAGTCGGCAAGCTCAACAATGTCCGGGAAGCCATCAAGATTGCCGGTAACTGCCGCTCGATCCTCGGCGGCGACGGGATCACGAGCGACTTCCCGGTGATGCGTCACATGGCGAACCTTGAGTCCGTGCGCACCTATGAAGGCACTGATGAAGTGCACCAGCTCGTCATCGGTCGCGCGCTGACGGGTATCGCCGCGTTCTAGCCTCGACGGCGCCAGGGGCGCAGGTGGTGTGGTCTCGCGACCGCTCGCCTGCGCCCCTGCTGCGTATCCGCGTTTCTCTCCTCTGCGCATATTAGTTCGCATTAGAGTAGAATTAACCGCGATCGAGGGAGGGTACTGTGCTGGTACGGATCGACGAAGCAAGTGAGTTACCGCTGTATACGCAAATCGCGAATTCTGTCCGCGAGGACATCGCGAGTGGGCGAGTGGGTCCTGGGCAAGTGCTGCCGCCAGCACGCGAGGTCGCGACCGGGCTCGAGATCAACGTGCATACGGTCTTGCGTGCGTATCAGCTGCTGCGCGATGAGGGGCTCGTTGACCTGAAACGGCGTCGAGGCGCGGTGATCACTGCGGCGGCGGGCGCTGTTGCGGAGCTCCGAGGTGAAGTCGCCGCGCTCGTAGCGCACGCCGCGTCACTGGGCGTCTCGCCTGCGCTGCTCGCGTCCGTCGTGGCTACGACCACGCCCGCTCCTGTGCCGCCAGCACCACTCGGGAGGGGCGTAGCCACTGCCGAGTCGCACAGGGAGGCCGCATGAGAGAGCCGGTGGCTCTGCCCCTGCGCTCCTCGGAGCCGGCTGCGCATGATCACAGTGAGGCTGATCGCGCCTCCCTCGACCGTGCTCGCCGCGCAGCGCGGTGGACCGGACTGTATCTGCCACTGAGCATCACGCTCGCGATGACCGGAATCATGCTCCTCTGGCTGCCCCGGATGCCCGATCCGGCTGCTGTGCACTGGGGTCTGTCCGGGGAACCAGACGGCTTCGATTCACCGTGGGTCAACGCGCTCATGCTGCCGGGAATCGGCCTCATGCTGACTGGAATCTCCTGTATCCAGGCAACACAGCTTGCCCGCGGCCGACAGCACACCGGTGCGCCCTCGCGAGCCTCCTCCTACCGCCTCATCCCGGCGGTGGTGCTCGGCTCTGTGGTACTCATTGCGAGTATCGGGATTGGCACGAGCTGGGTGCAGCTTGATGCCGCCGATGCGCGAGACACCGGCTCAACGCTGGGGGTTCTCGTGGGAGGAAGCGTCGCTGCGGTCGCCGTCAGTGTGCTGGCATACTTCGCGCAACCGCGGCTGCAGAGCGTCGCCGCGCAGGGTGGGGGCGCGGAAGCGCCTCGCTCGCGTCGACCGAGCACGCGGTCTGGGTGCGCGACGTACGCGCCGCACGCTCATTCGTGTGGACCGTCGGAGCTGCGTTCCTGCTGCTTGCCACGATGACGGTCCTCGTCTTTTTCGCGGATCCCGTCGGTGGGTGGATCATGGCTGGCACCCTGGTGTTCGTTGCCATGGTTGCACTCCCGATGACGGTGTTCCGGGTCCGCGTCGATGGATCCGGTCTTGTGGCTCGCTCACTCTGCGGGTGGCCCACGGTGCGCGTACCCGCCGCGGATGTGTCGACGGTCACGGTGACGCAGGTGCAGCCGTTCGCGGAGTATGGCGGGTGGGGGCTGCGCTTCGTCCCCGGGACCACTGCGTTGGTGTTGCGCACCGGTGAAGCGCTCATCATCACACGCCGATCTGGGCGCACTCTCGTGGTGACCGTAGACGATGCTGAAACGGCAGCCGCACTGCTGAGCTCGGCCGCATCACGGGCAGCGGAGGCCCAGCTTATACAAGGAACTGACACAGGTGGAGAGGACTGCTGATGACCACGAGCACACCGACGAGGCCCGAAGACGAGACGGGAGCCTCCAGCGCACGCCCTGAAGTCCCAGCACGTCCTGACGTCCCAGCACGGGTGCCGTGGGGCGCGGTCGCGCTCTTTGTTGGAGTATCGTTCGGGCTCGCGTGGCTGATTGCATTGCCGCTCTGGCTGCGCGATCCAAGCGATCCGACCTTCACCGCGCTGTTTGGCCCGCTCGCACAGGCGATCATGTTCACACCGGCGCTCGCAACGCTCGTGGCGCTGTTCATTGCGAGGACGCCACGGGGCGAGCGGCTCCGCTTTCTCGGCATGTGGCCGCTGCGTCCCGCGAAGCGGATCGTGTGGTTCATGATCGGTGCGGTGTTCGCGCCGGTCGTGATCGTGGCAGGCAGCGTGGCGATTGCGGCGGTGTTGGGCTGGCTGGAAGTGGATCTCGTGGGGTTCTCTGGCTTTGCCGAGCAGCTTGAAGCGTCCCTCCCGGCGAGCGCGGCGGCGATGCTGCCCCAACAGGCCTCATTGTCGCGCTGCAACTCCTCGCGATTCCCCTCGGCGCGGTGTTCAACTGCATCTTCACCTTTGGTGAGGAGATCGGCTGGCGCGGCTGGCTGCTCCCGGCGCTGCGCCCGCTCGGCACCTGGCCTGCGCTCATTCTCTCCGGTGCCATCTGGGCCTGTGGCACGCGCCCCTGATCCTGCTGGGCTACAACTTCGGCCTGACCGACTGGCGCGGTGTCGCGTTGATGGTGATCGGCTGCGTGGCCTGGGGATCCTGCTGGGCTGGTCTCGGCTGCGCACCGGGTCGGTGTGGCCCGCGGTGATCGCACACGGAGCGCTGAACGCGTCAGCAGCCATCTTCCTGCTGGGGATCGCTGCGGGGTTCGAGCCGAACCCCGTGCTCGTAGTCCCCGTCGGGGTTGCCGGCTGATCGCGGTCGCGATCGTCATCGTGATGCTCGTGCTTACCGGCCAGTTCTCGGCGGACAGGCAGCCAGAACTCGCACCGGCGCGTGGGGCACAGGCGATCCAAGAGGCTCCGCTGGCGCAGCAGAACCCGCCGGCGCAGCAGAACCCGCAGGCGCCCGCTACCCGGAGCACCCTCCGGCCGCGTAAGCTCCGCGATGCGCTCGGCGGCGGCGGTAGCGCTCCTGCAGCGTTGCGCAGTCGCCGAGCTCGAAGCCTTCCCACTCGAAGGGGGGCGACATCGTTGGCCAATGAGGCTCCACTCGCCGAGCGATGAGGAGCCCTGCATCACGCCAGCAGGCACGACAAGCTGCGGAAGCTGGCCGGGGTGCGCTGCCGAGTCTGGATCCGCCCCAGCAGCCGCCCTCGGCTCGGCCGTCCGGGTGCAGGAGCAGCAGCCGCAGGGGCGCGCCAGCGTACCAGTGGTAGACCCGACGGAGCCGAGCGCGTGCAGCGCGGAGAAATCTGGATCCGCGAGCAAGTAATAGATCGCACTCGAATGCGCGTCCAAGTGCATCTGGCGGAACAGCCCGCCTCGTGCTCGAGCGGCTCAAGTCCGAGCCGCTCGACCCAGCGCTGTGCCTCCGCTGGAAGTACCGCTGGAAGTGCCGCTGGAAGCTGCGCAGGCGCCGGAGCGGAGCTCATTCGTCACCGCGCTCACGCGACGGCCGCCTCACGGGTCTTGCGGAAGCGCCCGCTCATCAGGATCAGGACGAGCAGCGTGAGCACGTACGGGCCCGCGTCGGTGAGCTGCTGCGGCAGGCCGAACGACTGGAGGCGGAAGCCAATGGCGTCCGCGAAGCCAAACAGCAGGGCCGCACCGAGGACGCCGACGGGGTGCGCACGCGCCAGCATAACGACGACCACGGCGATCCAGCCACGGCCCGCCGACATATTTTCACCGAACAATACGACGTTGCCGAGCGCGAGCTGTGCGCCACCGAGGCCGGCGAGTGCGCCAGACGCGAGGACCGCACCGAGCTGGTATCGCTGCGGGTTCACGCCCATCGTTGCGGCCGCGAGCGGACGCTCGCCAACACCGCGCATCCGCAGGCCAAGCGGCGTGCGGAACAGGACGATCCAGAGCGTCGGTACGAGGAGCAAGGCGAGGTAGCCGAGCGGAGTGAGCGCGAAGAGCGCACCGATCCAGGGAATGTCAGCAAGGAACGGAATTCGCCACGTCGGGATCCCATCGATGCCGGGATCCTGGAACACGCCCTGCACGTCGAAGACAGCGACAATCAAGAAGCTCGTCATCCCGACAGCGAGAATGTTCATCGCGATCGCGAGCACGATCGGATCGCCCTTCCGATACACCGCCCCGTAGCCGAGGATCAGCGAGAACAGCATGCCTGCGAGCATCGCGACGATGACGCCGACCACCCAGTTGTGCGTGAAGTACGACGCTGCGACGCCGGCGAAGGCACCGACGAGGAGCATGCCCTCGAGGCCGATGTTGAAGATGCCAACCCGCTCAGCCAGCATGCCACCGAGGGCCGCGAGCAGGATCGGGATCAGTGAGCGGAGGACCGAGGAAATGAGGTCCTCATTGAACAGATCGAGGAGGTTCATCGCTCGTCCCCCTTCGAAACTGCGGATGCCGGGCTCACCGGGGCAAGGACAGGCGTGGAGTGCTCGCCGGGATCCGGATCGGGATCACCGCCGATTTCTGCAGCCTTCCGCTTCCCGAACCGGGGGAGTGCCACCCGGAACGCCAGCAGAATGATGACGAGCGCTTGGATCACCGCGGCGATCTGAGGTGACAGCCCGAGCTCGCGGCCCATCGCGTCGCTGCCCACCATAATCGCGGCAAAGAAGAGGCCTGCGATGACGATGCCGACCGGTCGGTACAGTGCCAGGAGCGTCACGAGCAGGGCAGTCCAGGCAAAGTTCGTCTGGATGAAGTATCCCTCGATGAGGCGGGTACTCGGGGCGCCGATGATGAGCATCATGCCGAACATGCCAGCGAGGCCACCGGAGATGGCCATCGTGCGCAGCACGAGCGGGCCCGGCTTCACACCGCTGTAGCGCACAAACTCGGCGTTCTGCCCAGCCAGACCAGACTCGAAGCCGTACCGGGTGCGACGGTTCACAAAGATCGCACCGAGCACCACGAGGATGAGCACGACAATCGACCAGTTCACGCCGGTGAGCACCATCGTGACAGGGTTGGTCGCGCCCAGCGTATTGCGCAGCGTTTCAGCAAAGCCGGAGTCGCGCGGCACCAGCATCGACAGCTGGATCTCGGGGCGCACCTGCTCGCTCGCGACGAGATCAGAAGTCGGCTCATCGAGCTTGTACCGGATCAGCCATGAGGAGAAATAGCGTGCTGGATAGTTCAGCAACAGCGTCGACAGGAGGATCGGGACGCCCAGCAGGTTTTGCAGTACGGCGGTAATCAGGCCCCAGAGCGCGCCAACCGCGATCGCCGCGATGAATGCGAGCGGAACGATGAGCACCGCGGGCCCCGGCACGTAGATCGCGACGATGCCGCCTGCGAGCGCACCCAGACCGGCCTGGCCTTCAGTGCCGAGGTTCAGTACACCGGCCCGGAATGCGACGGCGATCGCAATGCCGATCCCGATGATGGGTACGGCACGCTGCAGAGTGCTCGCGATCCCCGCGCCAGTTCCGAAGGAGCCATTGACCATGGCGACGTACCCGCTGACCGGATCCACCCCCGCAATGAGCATGAAGCACGCGCCGATGACAAGCGCGAGCACCACCGAGATCGGGACCGGGCTGGCAAGCCAGCGGCCGACGCTGTTCAGAGTTTTCACCGTGCGGTCTCCTTGTGCGAGTCGGCCTGAATCGTGCCAGTTCCTGGTCGGTGCTGCGCCTCCGGTTCGTGCCCAGCCATGTAGAGCCCGAGCAGTGCTTCGGTGGCTTCCGCCTGCGGCAGCTCTGCGACGAGCCTGCCCTCAAACATGACGAAGATGCGCGAGGACAGCGACATGATCTCGCTGAGCTCTGCGGAGATCAGTAGCAGTGCCCCTCCGGCATCGCGGTACTCACACAATTCGCGGTGGATCGACTCGATCGCGCCGATATCGACGCCGCGGGTGGGCTGTTCAGCGATCAGGACTGGGGAACGGTAGTCCAACTCGCGTGCAACCACGATCTTCTGCAGATTGCCGCCAGAGAGCGTGCCGACCGGGGTGGAGGGGCCAGCGATTTTTACGCCGAACCGAGAGATGAGGCGTTTCGCGTGCTCGACCATCGCGCCGCGCGAGAGCAGACCGCGACTCAAGATGGGAGAAGCTCGATGGTGACCGAGCGCGAGGTTATCAATCGCGCTTGCAGCGCCAGCCGAACCAACGGCGTGACGATCTTCCGGCACATAGGCGATCCCGCCGTCGCGCCGCTGAGAAATTGATGCGCGGCTGAGATCCGCTCCACTGACGTGGACCTCGCCCGCGGAGACGCGACGCATTCCGATGATCGCCTCAGCCAGTTCGACCTGGCCGTTGCCAGCTACGCCCGCGATACCGACGACCTCGCCTGCGCGCACTGTGAGGCTCGCCTCTGAGACGGCATTGCGATCGCCGGATCCGGGAACTGTGAGTGAGCGAACGTCAAGCGCGGTGTCGCCAGGTGCCTGCGCTGGAGGGGGTGTGGAGAGATCGACGTCGCGCCCGGTCATGTGGCGTGTGATCTCGGCGGGTGAACTCTCCGCAGTGACCAGTTCGGCAACATTGCGGCCGTCGCGGAGCACGGTGACGCGATCCGAGATGGCCATGACCTCGTTGAGTTTGTGGGTAATCAGGATGATGGTGCGGCCGTCAGCTTTGAGGGCGCGCAGCACGTCGAAGAGACGCTCGGTTTCCTGAGGAGTGAGGACAGCGGTCGGCTCGTCGAGGATGAGCACTTTCGCGTCGCGATAGAGCGCCTTGACGATCTCGACGCGCTGCAGGACTCCCACGGGCACTGAGTCGACTCGGGCAGTCGGGTCGATCTGCAGGCCGTAGCGATCCGCAATCTCCGCAACGCTGCGGTTGGCTGCCTGGCGATCAATGAGCCCGCGCTTCGTCGGCTCGCTGCGGAACACCACGTTTTCTGCGATGGTCAGTGAGGGGAACAGCTTGAATGACTGGAACACCATGCCAATGCCGGCATCGATGGCATCCAGAGGTGAAGCGAAGCTCACGCGCTCGCCCCGAATGAAGATCTCGCCCTCATCAGGTTGCATGACGCCGGCGAGCTGAGACATCAGGATTGACTTGCCCGCGCCGTTCTCACCCATGAGCGCGTGGATCTCGCCCGCTGCAACGGTGAAATCGACGTTGTCGTCGGCGAGCACGCCTGGGAAGCGCTTGGTGATGCCGCGCATGGAGACCTCGACGGGCATCCTGCCTCCTTCGGTTCGGCGGAGTAATTGGGGCGGTGACTGCGAGAGCTGGAGTCAACGTCATGGCCGGGAGACATCGCGCAGTTGCGACGGCTCCCGGCCACGACATTACCGGTTACGCGAGAGGATCGGTGACCTTGATCTTGCCGCTCACGATGTCGTCGCGGATCTGCGTGACCTGACCGAGCACGTCAGCGTTCTCCATGACGGTGCACTGTGAGTCAGCGGCGCCCTCGGTGAGGCTGACCAGAGTCATGCCCTCTTCCTTGAGGCCGAACGAGGTGGTGGCCTCAGCCGAGCTCTTGCCGTCCATGATCTCGCCAACAACAGTCTCAACGACCTTGTTCACAGACTTCACGGTGCCGTCAACGACGGAGCCGGGAGCCATCGGGCACTGGTTGGCGTCAACGCCGTACGCGAAGAAGCCCTTCTCTGCTGCCGCCTCCATGATGCCGCCGTTTGCAGCGGCGCCTACGGCGAACATCTGGTCAACGCCGGTGCCCGCGTACGCGAGTGCCTGCTCCTTGGCGCGAGCCGTGTCAGCGAACGGGTTGTCGCCGCCGATGACCTGCGGGGCCACGGTGTCGACGTCCTTGTTCACGCTCTTGGCACCCTCGGCGAAGCCGTCGGAGTACTTCTTGAGGAGCGGGTTGTCGACCGAGATGACCGAGCCGACCTTGTTGGCCTGCGTTAGCAGTCCTGCCTCGACGCCGAGGAGGTAGGAGGGCTCCTGCTCGCGGAACGTCGCCTGGTAGAGGTTCTCTGGGGCACCCTCGACGGCGGTGTCGATGAGCAGGAACTTCTGGCCCGGGTTCTGCTCTGCGAGCTCCTTGGCGACGTCGCCGAACTGGAACCCGAGCATCACGACGACCTCCGGGGCGACTGCGATAGCTGCCTCAAGGTTCGAGCGACGCTGCGCCTCGTCCTTCGACTCGTAGGTCTTCGAAGTGCCCTCGAACGTCTTCGCGACAGCGTCGATACCGACCTTGCCGGACTTCAGGAACTCGTTCTGCCCAATCGGATCGCTCGTGATGTAGATAAACGAAGGGCCATCAGCGCCGGAGTCGGCAGCGTCGCCGCTGCCGCCAGCGCAGGAGGTGAGGAGCAGAGCAGCTGAAGCTGCGCCCGCAATGAGGGCCGCGCGGGCGCGGCGCTTGGTGAAGAACATTCGAGTTCCTTTCGGATATGACGGGAGTGCGAATCGGGAGATAACTACAGATTAGGAGCGCAGCGGCTCGAGCGGAACCGTTGCGAGCGTCTCGCCTGATCCTGGGCGGATGATGCGCCGCTCAGTGACGATTGCCGTGATGAGTTCGTGGGGGGTGACATCGAACGCCGGGTTGACTGCACCGATGCCTTCTGGTGCCGTGCGTGTGCCGCCGAAGCCGGCCACCTCGTCGACACCGCGATCTTCGATCTCGATGTCGGCGCCGCTCGCGGTCTTCATATCAACGGTCGATTCCGGGGCCACCACGATGAAGGGCACACCGGCGTGCTGCGCCGCGAGCGCGAGCGAGAACGAGCCGATCTTGTTCGCGGAATCACCGTTGGCCGCAATGCGGTCGGCGCCGATGAACACGGCATCAGCGATCCCGCGCGACAGCAGGAACGGGCCGGCTGAGTCGATGAGGAGACGGAACGGGGCGCCCATGCGCTGCAGCTCCCAGGCGGTGAGCCTGGCTCCCTGCAGGAGCGGGCGAGTCTCGAGCGGGAATGCTTCAGCGAGCGAGCCCTGCTCCAGCAGCGTCTGGATCACGCCGAGCGCGGTGCCGCGCTCGACAGTGGCGAGACCACCCGTGTTGCAGATCGTCATGACCCGCACGGGGTCCTTGCCGGTGAGCTCACGCGTGAGATCCGCTCCCCGCAGACCCATTGAGATGCAAGCGGCGATGTCCTCATCGCGGATCGCAAGCGCCTCTTCGAGGATCGCAGCTGCTCCCTCATCGAGGCGGGTGAGTGCGCGATCCACACCCCAAGAGAGGTTGACGGCCGTGGGGCGCGCCTCACGGAGGAGATGCGCTTGTCGGACAACTTCGTCGCGGTCAAGTGCGACAGCAGCAGATCCGTCCGCCGACGTTCCACCAGCAGCAACGTTGGCGGCGATCAGCGCGACACCCATAGCACCAGCCACGCCGAGCGCGGGGGCTCCGCGCACGGCTAAACGCTGGATATCTGAGATGAGGTCTGGCAGATCCGTCACCCTGCGCTGTTCGAGGCGGTGCGGAAGAAGCGTTTGGTCAACGAGCTCAATCGCTCCATCAACCCAGTCGATCGTGCGCATGCGGTGCTCCTTCAAATCTCACCGAGGGCTGCGAGCCGTCCCCCGAATGCGGTATCGCGTCCATCAGAATACCTGAATCTTGTCAGACCACGTTAGACGGCGTACAAGCTCGGCGCGAAGTGGGCACGGAACCCACCCGCCACCCGCCAGTCACAAAACGTTCACCACCGCTCTGCGCGTGTCTCTACAGTGAACATCATGATCCAGGCGTAGCGTGTGTGCCATCGGGCAGGGTGCCCGATCGAGGCGGCCAGCCACCTCGATTGGAGTGGACGGTCGTCGCGCTGATCCGGGCTTCATCCCCGGGGCAGAGGAGCCATCGTGGCCGAGAAGAATCACCCCGCACTCCCCGCAGTTGACACTCTCGCAGCAGTTCCCACACCCACCGCCGGCGACGCCCACGAGCAGATCACGGGCATTAACCAGGGGTTGCGGACCTACGTGCTCGACACGTCGGTCCTGCTGAGCGATCCCGGCGCGCTATTCCGGTTCGCCGAGCACTCGGTGGTCTTGCCGGTTGCCGTGGTGATCGAGCTGGAAAAGAAGCGTCACGATCCCGAACTCGGGTATTTTGCGCGTCGCGCGCTCCGCATCCTCGATGAGCTGCGAGCCACACACCTGCGGCTCGACTTCCCGGTGCCAGTCGGTGAGGCGGGCGGCACGCTCAGAGTTGAGCTGAACCACACGAGTATGGACACCCTGCCCTCCGGGATGCGGCTGGGCGACAACGACACGCGGATCCTCGCGGTAGCGCAAAACCTCGCGGGGGAGGGAGTAGACGTCACGGTCGTGTCGAAGGACCTGCCGATGCGGCTGAAGGCAGCGGCGCTCGGGCTCGGCTCCGAAGAGTACCGCGCCGAACTCGCGAGCGATGACTCCTTCACCGGCACGGCCACGGTGCAGCTCGAAGAAGAAGAGATGCGAGTGCTCTGGGAAGCCGAGCGCATCGACGGAGTTGCCGCAGCAGAGGGCCTGCCGCTTGGCACAGGTCTGGTGCTCCACTCCCCGCGCGGCTCGGCGCTTGGACGCGTTGACGGGCCGGGCGGACTCCACCTCGTACGCGGCGACCGTGAAGTGTTCGGAGTCTCCGGGCGCAGTGCGGAACAGCGGCTGGCGATTGACCTCCTGCTCGACCCGAACGTCGGGATCGTGTCTCTCGGCGGAAACGCTGGCACAGGGAAATCGGCGCTCGCGCTCGCCGCAGGCCTCGAAGCGGTGCTGGAACGTAGGCAGCACCGCAAAGTGATGGTGTTCCGCCCGCTCTACGCAGTGGGAGGGCAAGACCTCGGGTACCTGCCGGGCGATCACGCCGAGAAGATGAATCCGTGGGCGCAAGCCGTGTTCGACACGCTCGGCTCCATCGTCTCGCAGAACGTGCTTGATGAGGTCGTCGCGCGAGATCTCGTGGAAGTGCTGCCGCTGACCCACATCCGCGGGCGTTCGCTGCACGACGCCTTCGTGATTGTGGATGAGGCGCAGTCGCTTGAGCGGGGTGTACTACTGACGATGCTCAGCCGGATCGGGCAGAACTCGCGCGTCGTGCTCACCCACGATGTCGCGCAGCGCGACAACTTGCGCGTCGGCCGCTACGACGGCATCGCAGCGGTGATCGAGAAACTGAAGGGACACGCCCTGTTCGGTCACGTCACGCTCACGCGCTCGGAACGCAGCGACATCGCCGCTCTCGTGACCGAGCTGCTGGGCGACTAGGCGCGGGTTGGTGGGTTGAGCGGGTTGGGGTGGCTGGCTGGCTTGGCGGGTTGGGTTGGCGGGCTAGCTTCTTGGCTTGACTGCTTGGCGGGTTGGGTTGGCGGGCTAGCTTCTTGGCTTGACTGCTTGGCGGGTTGAGTTGGTGGGTTGGGAGGCTGCCTACTTGGCAAGCCCTCCCTCCCGCTCCTCGGCCCTCCTGCCCGCTCTTCGGCCCTCCTGCACTGCGGGACCCATCCTGCGTGATCCCTGCCCCTCCTTCGCTACCCCTCCTTGGCTCGCCGTGCCCCTCCTTCGCCGCCCCTCCTGTTCATGGGTCGATTTTCGGGCCTTCAGAAGCTTGAAGCCCCGAAAATCGACCCATGAGCCTGAGCGGCCACTGCTCTCGCGCCCAACGTCTCGCCTTGTGGGAGTCTCCTCGCTGTCCGAGAGGCTGAGCTTCTCGAAGGGCTCAGGGATCCTCCCTGCCTGTGCCACCCCGCTCGTGCCCGTCCTGTCTCGTGCCCCTGCCACTCCTTCGCCATCCCTCGTGTTCATGGGTCGATATTTGGACCTTCAGGAGCTTGAAGCCCCGAGAATCGACCCATGGGTCCTAGGGAGCCAGCGCCCTCGCGCCCAACGACTCGCCTTAAGAGAGTCTCCTCGCCGTCCGGGAGGTTTGTGGTCTTCGAAGGGCTCAGGGATCCTCCCTCCCTGTGCCACCCCGCTCTTGCCAGAACCCCGCTCGTGCTCGTGTCTCGAGTCTCGTGTCTCGTGTCTCGTGCTTCGTGCCCGTCCTGCCTCGTGCCTCCCAGCTCCTGTTTTCCCTGCCCCTGCCCCTCCTTCGCCACGCCTCCTGCTCATGGGTCGATTTTTGGGCCTTCAGGAGCTTGAAGCCCCGAGAATCGACCCATGAAACGGGTGTGCGAGGTGGGCACGACGCCACGCCACGCGCGCGAAACTTCGCTCACAGCTGGGGGTTATCCACAGATTCGAGGTGCGCGGCCCTCTGGCGTTCGCGAGTACCCACACTGGACTCATGCCTTGGCCTCACACCCCAGTCCCCGCAGACCTTGCGGGCAGAGCGTTCCACGTTTCCGAAGGCGTTGCCGCCGGACTCACCCTAGATGCGCTGCGCCACCCACGCTTCGCTGCGCCGTTTCCCGGCGTGCGAACGGTGCGCACCAGCGCGAATGCGAACTCCGACTCCGCCCTCTTCCCCGCGCGCGCCGCACAAGCACTCGCGCTGCAGTTCGTGCCGCGGCTCAGGCCTGGTGAGGCCTTCAGCCACACCACCGCGCTTGCCCTGCTGGGGTGCCCGATTCGCGCGGCGCCCGACGTCCACACGATCGTGCCGCGTCCGGCCAGCCGATCGAAAGTGCGCGGTGTCATCGGGCACACGTACTCCGGCGAATTCACCCACTGGATCGATCGGAGCACAGGCGCCCGCACAGTGCCGCCACTGCTCGCCTTCACCCTGGCAGCGGCGTTGCTCAGCGTTCGCGAGCTCGTGGTGGCCGCGGACCACCTGCTGCGTCCAAACATTCGAGCTCGTGCGGGCCCGCTGGCCACGCACGAGGAGCTGATAGCGGAGGCCCAGCGCGCACGAACGCCCGGTGTGCTGCGCGCCAGAGCGGCGCTCGAATTCGCGAGGTCAGGATCGGAGTCACGAATGGAAACACTGCTCAGGCTCGTGCTGATTGCCTACGGGATTGACGTATTCGAGTTGCAAATCGACGTACACGACCCATCTGGGCGCTGGATCGGCAGATTCGATATGGGAGACCTGGAGCGCAAGATTCTCGTGGAGTACGACGGGGAGCAACACCGCACCAACGATGAGCAGTACGAGCGTGATGCCGAGCGACTTGCTGCTGCGCATGATGCCGGGTTTGTGGTGTTGCGGTTTCGGCGCCGCGATGTGCTCTATCGCCCACGGGCGACGGCGGGCAGGATCGCGGATGCGCTCGGGGTCCCGCTTCGTCCGCCCGATGGCGTATTCCAGGCGCTGCTCGCAGCACGCTGAGCGAAGCACGCTGAGCGCAGGGTCCGAGGCGGGGGCGAGGCGGGGGCAGGGGCGCACGTGCTCCGCGCGAAGCCGGTAGCCGTCAGCGACCGGGCGAGCCGCTCCGTCTCCGGTACACGCGCATCCAGAACGGCCTGCGGATCAGTTTCGACCTCGGGGGACCGAGGCCCTAGCGCGTCAGCGCCTCGTGCCACTCGACAGTTGCCGCGAGATTCGCTGCGGCGCTCGCCGCAGCCGCCTCTGGATCGCGGTGTGTGATCGCCGCAAGGACCTCGTCGTGGCCGCGCGGTTCGTTGCGGCAGAACCCCTCCTGGGACTGCGCCGCCCGCATCGATTCATGGAGGAGCGGCAGGAGGGCCGTGTAGATCTCGAACAGAATTGGATTGTGCGCCGCTCGTGCGACTGCTTCGTGCACCGCGACATCGGCGTCGACCCACTCCTCATCTGACGCAGCAGCGCGAGTGGCAAGCGCCGCGGTGATCCGCGCAATGTCGTCCGCATTGGCGCGCTCCGCCGCGAAGCGGGCGAGCTGCGGCTCCAGCGTGTTCCGCGCCTCCAGGACATCAAGCAGGCTGCCTCCCGAGCGCGCCAGTGCACCGGGCACCTCGCTTGTCGCGCGCACGAAGGTGCCGTCGCCCCTGCGAATCTCGAGCATGCCCGAATACTGCAGTGCGCGCAGCGCCTCGCGGAGCGTGCCTCGGGCGACTTCAAGTTCCGCCATCAACTCCGGTTCCGGCGGGATCCGTTCGCCGAGCTGCCACCGGCCCTCCACGATTTCGGCGCGGAGTCGCTCGACGACCTGATCGCTCAGTGAGCGCTGCTGTACCGGATCGAGTGTCATGTATGCGATGATAGTCCCTTCATGATGGGTAGACGTTGGATGTTTGGACGTGTAACGTCACTGGGGTGGCGTGCGCGCCGGAAAGACAGGGGTGAAGTGGTGAACGCGAGGAATCGGTCGGGGCTGGCAGCACGGGAGCGGTCGGCGTTGGGACGCGCCGCGCCGCTCCTGGTCGCGCTCCTCCTGGTGGCCCTGAACCTGCGGCTCGGGATCACGAGCGCGAGTGCCTTGCTCACCGCGCTCACCGAGACCGGGGCGCTGTCCGCCTTCGCCGTGGTGCTGGTGCCAGCGATCCCGACCGCGGTGTTTGCGATTGCCGGGATCAGCACCGCGCGCCTTGCCCTCCGCTACGGCGCCGAGAAGGTCGTGCTCGGCGGCATGATTGCGCTCACGGGAGGGCTTGCGGTTCGTGCAATCCCCGACCCCTGGGTCGTGGTGATTGGCACCATCGTCGCAACTGGCGGCCTCGCGATGGTCAACATCCTGCTCCCTGCGGTCGTGCGTGCCCACTTTGGGCAGCGGATCGGACCGGTCACGACGGCGTATACGACCTTGATGTCTGTCGGTGCGGCGACCGCAGCGGCGGTGGCCGTGCCGCTCGCGAACTGGGCGGGCTCACCCTCTGTGGGCCTCGCCCTCTGGGCCATTCCCGCGCTCATCGCCGTCGTCGTCTGGGCGATCGCCATGCCCAAGGGCGGACCAAGCGCGGGCGCCGGTGAACCGGAGTTGACCGCGTCTGGCACGGTGATGCTGCCGGGAACCCGCCGCCCGCTGCCCGCAGGAACGGGGCTGCTCGCTGCCTACTTCGCACTGCAAGCACTGCTCAGCTACGTTGCGATGGGGTGGCTTCCGACGATCGCGTCCGACGCCGGGATCCCGCCAGAGCGTTCGGGGATGCTGCTTGGCATCACGATGGCTGTCGGCGTACCAGCCACCGTGCTCGTCGTCCCACTTGCGCGCGGTATTGGCCGGATGCGGATCGGCTTTACGCTCGTTGCCGCGGCAAGTGTCGCCGGACTCACCGGCCTGCTCGTGGCTCCCGCCGCGCTGCCGGAACTCTGGGCCGCCCTGATCGGCATCGGCATGTGCGCGTTCCCACTCGTGCTTGCGCTGATCGCTGGCTTTGGCGCGAACGCCGCGGAATCGGCGCGCGTGTCGACGCTGGTGCAGTCGCTCGGATACTCGATTGCGACGCTGGGCCCGCTCGGAGCCGGCGCACTGCGGCAGGCAACTGATTCCTGGAGCGTGGTGCTCACCGTGCTCGTCGGATCCGTGATCCTGCAGGGCACGATTGGAGTGCTGCTGACTCAGGTCCTCAAACGGCGCCGGGCTGAGCAGCGCGAGGAGCGCTCTCCGCAGCAGCTCTGAGTTCTGCAGCGTATCCACGCAGGGACCGTTGGTAGCGGGGAAGCTGCGGGATCAGGGCATCGAGTGACACCGCAAGAGCCTCGTCGTACCGTCCTGCTGAGTGCAGCGCGAGCGCGAGGAAGGCCTCTGGCGCGGCTCCGAGCGCGGGATCCGGGTCGCTCGCGCGCAGCAGCGCGATCGCCTCGTCGTACCGACCGAGCACGCGGAGCGTCGAGGCGAGCTGCACGGTGAGTTCAGCGCGTGCGGTACCGGCCAGCCCCAGTTCAATCGCTCGCTCATAGTGCGCGACCGCGAGTTCCTCGTGGCCCGCGGAATCGTGGGCGCCGCCGAGTTCGAAGGGACCACGCGGATCCGCGTCGTCGAGCTCTCCGACGAGCGCCTCGATGCGTGCGAGTACGACCTCAGGGCTTGCGGCGCTGTCTGCCCACACTGCGTCAACTCGTGCCTGCCAGCTTTCTGATGGCATTGCAGATCCCTTCTCCAGCTGCGGCCCTCAATGCACTGTGCCGCGGGCAGGATCACCGATCCGGCCCGCGGCACAGTGCCGTGCGTGCTGCGAGCTACTTCGCGACGCCCGGGTGGGTCATCGAGAGCAGATCGAGTGCCTTGTCGAGGTCGGCCTCGGTGACTTCGCCGCGCTCGACGTAGCCGAGATCCACCACGGCCTCGCGCACCGTGATGCCCTTGGCAACGGAGTGCTTCGCGATCTTTGCTGCGGCTTCATAGCCGATAAGGCGATTCAGCGGGGTCACGGTCGAGGGGCTCATGCCTGCGAGAGTTTCCATGCGCTCGAAGTTGGCGGCGAGGCCAGCAACGGTCTTATCGGCGAAGACGCGCGACACATTGGAAAGCAGGCGGATCGACTCGAGCAGCGCGGTGCCCATGACGGGGATCATCACGTTGAGCTCGAAGTTGCCACGCGCTCCGCCCCAGGCGATCGTGGCGTCGTTGCCGATGACCCGTGCGCAGACCATAAGGGTCGCCTCGGGGATTACGGGGTTGACCTTGCCAGGCATGATCGAGGAGCCGGGCTGCAGATCGGGGATGTGCAGCTCACCGAAACCGGTGTTGGGGCCGGATCCCATCCAGCGAACGTCCTCGGCGATCTTCGTGAGCGACACCGCGATCGTGCGGAGTGCGCCCGATGCCTCAACGAGGCCATCGCGGTTCGCCTGCGCCTCGAAGTGGTTACGCGCCTCGGTGATCGGCAGGCCGCTTGAAGCGGCGATCTCGGCGATGACCTTCTCGGGGAAGCCGAGCGGCGTGTTGATGCCGGTGCCGACGGCCGTGCCACCCTGGGGCACCTCGGCGACGCGGGGAGTGCGGCGTCGATGCGCTCAATGCCGTAGCGGATCTGCGCTGCGTAGCCGCCGAACTCCTGGCCGAGCGTGACCGGGGTTGCATCCATAAGGTGCGTGCGGCCCGACTTCACTGCGGTCTTCCACAGCTCAGCCTTCTCCTCGAGCGCCTCTGCAAGGTGTGCGAGCGCGGGCTTGAGCTGTTCGATCAGCGCACCGGTCACAGCCACGTGCACGGACGTGGGGAAGACATCGTTTGAGGACTGCGACGCATTCACGTGATCGTTCGGGTGGACGGGAGCGCCGAGGTGCTTTGTCGCGAGCGCAGCGAGCACCTCGTTCATGTTCATGTTCGACGACGTGCCAGAGCCCGTCTGGTAGGTGTCGACGGGGAACTGATCGTGGTGCGCGCCAGCAATGATCTCGTCGGCTGCGGCCTCGATTGCGCGGGCGATGTTGCCGTCAAGAATGCCGAGCTCAGCATTTGCGAGCGCTGCCGCGCGCTTGATGCGGGCGAGGGCCACAATCTGGGCCGATTCCAGACCCGAGCCTGAAATGGGGAAGTTTTCTACGGCGCGCTGCGTCTGCGCGGCGTAGAGCGCGTTCTTGGGAACGCGGACCTCACCCATCGTGTCGTGCTCGATGCGGTACTCGATCTCTTCAGTCACAACTGTCCTTTGTCTCAGGGATTGCGGGGTGATGCGGGATTAGTCAAGGGGGGCGAGGTCGACCTCGACGGGGCCAACGACGGTATACGGCACGGCACGGCCTTCGGTCAGGCGGTACTGGCAGCCGACCACGGCGAGCGTGCCTGCGTCAACGGCGTCACTGATTGCGCGCGAGGTGCGCAGCAGTTCGTTGACAGTTGCGGCGAGGTGGATCCGGCCGACGGCGTTCGCGTCGATTTTTGCGGCGTCTGCGTACGGGGTGTCCGTGTTGTTGCGGAGCCAGAGCTGCTGCACGGCCGGCTGGATCGGAGCGAGTGTGTGGCGCACCGACGAGGTCGTGGTCGATGGCGTGCGGCTCGACTGGTCGATTGCGGCGGCGACGGCGCCACAGGAATCGTGGGCGAGCACGACGATCAGCGACGCTCCGAGCTCGGTCACGGCGTACTCCATCGACGCGGTGATCGACTCCGCAACGACGTGGCCCATATTGCGCGCGATGAACAGGTCGCCGAGGCCACAGTCGAAGATGATCTCGGCCGCGAGTCGGGAATCAGAGCAGCCGAACAGCGCGACGTCGGGGGTCTGCTGGTTGACGAGCTCGCTCCGGCGTTCAACGTTCTGGTTCGGATGCGCAGACGCGCCGTTGACAAACCGTTCGTTGCCCGCCGCAAACTCGTCCCAAGCTTGCTGGGGGGTGACGCGGGGGGTCGTGCTCATTCGATCTCCTTCGCAGTAACGGCATCTGGCTCGCCGAGCGACTCGGCCACCTGCGAGGCGAGCACCCGGATGGTCGCGGGGGTATCGGTGCCATAAACCAGGATCGTGTCATTGCCCCAGGTGCCCTGCATCCCGAACAGCATGTTGGCCTCGCCGGGGTTGCGGTCGGTGTGGTCATACACGATCCACTCGATACCACCCAGTTGCTCGGTGCCCGTGGGGGCTTGCTGTTCGAGCTGCTGCGCGATCCACGTGTCGTTGACTGGGGCGCCGTCAGCGGTGAAAGCCTGGGTTACAGCGGCGTAGGCCTCGTCAGCGGTCGTGTAATTGAGCTGCCACGAGGTAATGCCGCTGCCGCCGCGCAGCTGTGCCTGTTTCGCCTTCCACCCATCGTCGACGGCGGGAGCCGCGAGCGTGCGTCCGGCGCTGGGGGCGGCCTCAACGGCGAGCTCGGCGACGTTGACGGACTGCTCCGCAAACGTATCGGTGCCGCGCGGCACGAGCAGGTACATGACCAGGACGAGCCCGAGCGTGACGAGCAGCGAGAACACGAGATTGTTGACCGTCTTGCGCTGGCGGTAGAGCCGGCTATCGCGAGCTTTGCGCGCGGCGGTTTCTGCCGTCGTTTCCGGGCGGCCGAGCTCGGCCACCACGACGGGCGGTTTGTTCTTCTTCGCCATGACTACGCGTCTGCCCCCTGGCCTGTAGCTGTTGTGTCAACCGCTCCCGAGCCCTGACGCGCGGATTCGAGCCGCTGCCGGGCGCCGATCAGCCACTCTTCACATCGGGCGGCGAGGACTTCGCCTCGCTCCCAGAGCTGCAACGACTCTTCGAGTGTCGTCCCCCCTTGTTCGAGGCGAGAGACGACCTGAATAAGCTCGTCACGGGCCTCCTCATAGCTGAGGGCAGCGGGATCCCGGGTCTCGGAAGCAGACATGGCTGCCAGTCTACTCACCGTGGATGGGAGCGCGCGCGGTGCTCGCGAGGACTGCAGACGAGTGAGCGCGCTGTGCGGTGGCTTCCCGCCGCACAGCGCGCTCGCAGAGATCCCGCAGTACTCCCGCTCGCTGAGTTCCCCGTCGCTACCGCGTGGCCGCGGCTGTTGGCGGCGGGGCCGACTCCGATTCCGGATCGACCGCTTTCTTGCCGAGCTTTGCCCAGGAGCGCCGGATGATCCGTTGCACGGAGGTGTCCAGCGCAACGGCAATGATCAGCGTTGCACCGACCAGAATCGTCTGCAGGAATGGCGACGCCTGCATGAAGACGAGCCCGGCTCGCAGCACGCGGAAGAAGAGCAAGCCAGCGACGACGCCGCTGATCCGACCGACGCCGCCCTCGAAGGCTACGCCACCCAGCAACACGACGGTGAGCACTTCGAGTTCCAGGCCCGAGCCGATATTCGGGTTTGCTGACTGCACTTTGGCCGACAAAAATAGCCCGGCGAGAGCCGCGAAGGCGCCAGTGGCTACGAACAAGAGAAACCGAGAACGCTGCACATTGACGCCCATGAGTCGTGCAGCCCGCTCGTTGCCACCGATGGCCTTCACTTCTTTGCCGAACTTCGTGTGATTGAGCACGTACCAGCCGAGCGCGATGACGAAGATGAGCGCGATGATCTGGATTGGCACAGGCCCGACCTTCAGCGTGCCGATCGCTCGGAATGCTTCGGGGAGCTCGGCACGCGGGACCGTGCGACCGTCGGAGATGAGGAGAGCGAACCCACCCCAGACGCTGAGCGCACCCAGCGTGACCACGAAGGAGTTGAGGCCGAGATACGAGATGAGGAAGCCGTTGAGTGCGCCGGCAGCGACTCCGGTCATGATCGCAACGAGGAAACCGAGCAGCGTCGACCCGGTGCTGCTCATGGTGAGTCCGCCTGTGATCGCGGCAGCTGAGGCCACCGAACCGACGGACAGATCGATGCTTCCCGACATGATGAGGAATGCAGCCGGAATGGCGATCAGGCCGAGCTCGGCTGCCTGCAACAGGATGCTCTGACCGTTGGCGAATGAGAAGAAGTTCGGGCGCAGGATCGAGAACACGGCGACGAGCACAACGAGGGCGAGGAAGATGCCATTTTTCGCGGCAAAAATCTTAAGGCGTTCGGAGTTCATGGGCGGCTTTCGATCAGGCCCGCGCCGGAGCGACACGGGTGAGGAGGGAGGCAAGGAGGTCTTCGTTGAACTTGGGGGAGCGCGGCACGTCCTGGTGGGTTGCACCATTCACGGTGACAGCGCGATCACACATGCTCGCGATTTCGTCGGATTCGCTTGACGCGACGACGACGGCGGCTCCAGCGGCCGCCGCGGCGCGTACCGCCTCGACGATGTCGAGCTTCGCGCCAACGTCGACGCCTTGCGTTGGTTGCGCGAGCACGAGGAGCCGGGGCTGAGCCGGGTAGAGCCACCTGGCGAGGAGGTGCTTCTGCCGGTTGCCCCCGGAGAACTGCGAGATTTCAGCGTCTGCGCCGGGACCTCGGATATCGAGTGCGGTGCGTGCGTGCGTGTACACCTCGCGACCCGAGGCGCCGGAGACCCACCAGCCGCGCGCCCCGGATTGGCCAAACCAGGGGAGCATCACGTTGTCGATCGCGGTTTCAGATCCGACGAGTCCTTCGGTATCGCGATCCGGAGGTACGAAGAACACGCGGCGTTTGATTGCTTGCGCCGGGGAGGTGAATCGCACCGGTTCGCCATCGAGTTGAAACTGACGCGGTGTTCCTGCCCCGCCGAGACTGGCGGCGAGCGCGAATTGTGGCCCGCCTGCCATGCCGAAGAGACCAACCACTTCGCCGGAGCGAACCACGAGATCCTCGTGCAGCGGGTCATCGGATGGCAGCTCAACGACCGCCTGACCGGGCTCAGTGTGGGTGAAATCCAGTGAGCGGAGATCAGGTACGAGGGCCTCGGCGAGACGCGCCGGGGTGAAATCGGTGGTGGGGCCGTCGACTACCAGGCGGCCACCCCGGAGCACGACGATTCTGGTGCACACTTCGAGGATGTCGGGAAGTCGATGCGAGACGTAGAGCACGGTCACCCCCTGGGCGGCAAAGCTCCGGATCAACTCGTGCAGTGCTTCTGTTTCGGCCTTGCCGAGTGCAGCTGTCGGCTCGTCGAGCAGCAGCACTTTCATCTCACCTGCGAGCAGCCCGCGTGCCAGGTCGACGAGCTGACGCTCTCCCAGGCCGAGCGCCGCAACGGGCATGTCGAGGGGGAGCTGAGCGCCGACTGTGGCGAGCGCTTCGGTCGCGAGCCGTCGCCGCTCGGCCATGCGCGGCGCAGGTCGGGCGAGGAAGAGATTCTCCAGCACTGACATGTTTGGCGCGAGGGCGGGTTCCTGGTGGATCACCGTGATGCCGAGCTGCGCGGCCTCACGCGGAGTGAGCTTGCGCGCGACCGCCACGCCGTCGACGGTAAATGCGCCTCCTGTGGCCTGGATCACTCCGGTCGTCACGTTGCACAGGGTGCTTTTGCCTGCGCCGTTGTGACCGAGGAGGCCAATGATCTCGCCTGGTGCTGCCGCAAAGCTGACGTCTTCGAGCGCGCGCGTCGCACCGAAGTCGACGGTCACCCCCGAATACGCGAGTCGTGTTGGCAGCTGCGATCCAGGCAGTGGCTCGCGCTGTTGTGTGTCACGCGGCATGGTGACTCTCCTTCCACCGGTTCCCCGGGTATGTGCGCCGGTGTGCCTGAAAAGCTGGGGCGCCGGGGAGTCGGCGCCCCAGCAAGGGTGCTACTGGTTGGCGAGCAGGTACTGGTCTGCGTTGTCCGCGGTCACCTCGACCGTCGGTACCGTCTCGTCGGTGACACTCTTTCCCTCAGCCGCGTCGATGAGCATTTGCGCGTTCGCTTCGGCGAGTTCACGTGCCGGCGCGATGAATGCGTAGCGCCAGAATGACTGTGGCTCCGCGATGATCTCGAGCTCGGCATCCGTGGCGTCGAGATTGACGAGCAGCATGCTTTCGTCGGTGGGAGAGACGCCGGAATCCGTCAGCGCCTGGTACGCCCCGAGTGCGGGGTCATTTGCGATGGCGAGCCACACCTTTGTATTTGGCACTGCGTTCAGCTGGTTCTGTACTGCGGCGTAGCCGTCATCGAGGCTGAGTACTTTGTGCTCAGTGATATTCAGGTTGAGCTTCGCAGCGTCGAGTGCATCGAGCATGCCCTTGCCACGGAGGCGGCCGAGATCGGTGTCCGGCCACCCGAGGAATGCCACGTCGACCTGCTCGTCGCCGTACTTCTCCTTGATCCACTCTGCCGCACGGGTGCCTGCTTCGCGGCCGTCAGCTTCGTGATCGAGCACGACCGCTCCTGCGACGCCCTCCCAGGTGCTGCCATAGCCCAGTACGGGGATGCCAGCGTCGGTGGCTTGGCTGGTGACCGCCACCATGGCGTCCGACTGCACCGGGTAGCCCATGATCGCTTTGATGTCGCCGCGTACGATCCAGGATTCCCAATCCTGCACCTGCGTCTGCGCATTCCACTTCGGGTCGTCGGTGACGAACTCGTAGCCGGCATCGGTGACAGCGGTCTCCATGAACGGCAGCATGTCGTTCCAGATCTGGATATCGAGGCCGGCGAAGCTCATTGCGACAGCGCCCTTGTCGGCGCCGCCGGATCCTGCGCCAGAGCCTGCGTCAGAGCCGCCGCCCGAGGTGCAGCCTGCGAGTGCGAGTGCGGTGCTGGCGGTGAGCGCGACCACGGCCAGAGTGCGACGCATGCGTTTCATGTCTGTGACTCCTTTGTCGTTGGTCCGTACCTGTTCCGCGTGAATGCGGGGCACGGAGGTGCCGCGCGGCATTCGTTGCTCGCGGCGTGAACAATACGACCACATGACTACGCGAATAGTCAATGAATTTTTAACTCTGTTGTTGTTTAGTCACACAAACTTAATAATCGTTTGTCATTTGTGAATTCTGCCCCTATCGTGGATCGCGCCGGCCCCGGGCAGTGAAGCCAGCGGGCGGATGGGCAAGTCGAAAGGACACCGCAATGACGCGCAAGACCGGATACGTGTGGCACGAGCGATACGCATGGCACGACACAGGGACTCACGCCGGGTTGGTGCCGGCCGGGGGATATGTGCAGCCGTATCGCAACTTTGAGAGCCCGGATTCCAAAGCGCGATTCGCGGGGCTCGTTGAGGTATCTGGCTTGATCGACCAGCTCACCCGTGTGCGTGCGCAGGAAGTGTCCGACGAGGACCTGCTGCGCGTGCACACTCCGGCGCACCTCGATCGCATCCGGAGTCAGTCCGACGCTGGCGGCGGCGATGCTGGGGATGGCTTCTCGCCCTTCGGCCGCGGTGGCTTCGAACTGGGGAAGCTCGCGGCGGGTGGCACCCTCGCTGCTGCACGGGCCGTGCTCGATGGGACCGCGGACAACGCCTATGCGCTCGTGCGCCCGCCTGGACACCACGCGGAGCCCGATCAGGGTCGGGGCTACTGCCTCTTCGCGAACGTCCCGATCGCGATCGAAGCGCTGCGTGCGGAGCGGCGAGTGCGCCGGGTTGCCATCTTCGACTATGACGTCCACCACGGCAACGGCGCGCAGAAAATCTACTGGAATGATCCCGATGTGTTGACGATTTCGGTGCACCAGGATCGGCTCTTCCCTGTCGACAGCGGCCTGGCCGAGGAACGCGGAGGCGACGCAGGTGCCGGTACAAATATCAACGTGCCACTTCCGGCCGGATCAGGTGACGGCGCATACTGGTCGGTCGTGGATCGTGTTGCGGGACCGGCCATCCGGGCGTTCGCCCCCGATCTCATCATCGTGTCGAGCGGCTTCGACCCGTCAGCTCTGGATCCCCTCGGGCGGATGAGTGTCACCTCGAATGGGTTCCGCGGCATCGCGGAGCGGCTGCTGGCGATCGCGGATGATGCCTGCGACGGCAAGATCGTCTTCTCGCACGAGGGTGGCTACTCCGCCGTGCACGTGCCGTTTTGCGGGATCGCGGTGCTCGAAGTGCTGAGCGGAATCACGACAGGAGTCGAGGATCCGTTTAACGTTTCGATCGGCAGCTCGCCAACTCGCGCCTTGACCGAGTGGCAAACCGACATCATTGACCGCTCTGCTGAATTTGCTCGGGCGCTCGGCCTCATCGTCGGTGAGCCGTGACGCGGGCGGCACGCGAGCGCTAGCGTCAGCGTGCCGCCCGTAGGGGCCGAGCCGAGGTCCGTGCTCGGGGGTGAGCGATGGGGCTGCTGCTATTCAGAGCACCGCCGCCCGCTCCCGGCTAGCGGCCGTTCGTCGTCGGAAAGACCGGACGATGCGTGTGCACGGCCTCATACAAAAAGGTCGAGATCCGGGAGACTCCGGCGACTTCGCGGATCTGACGGTTGATCAGCGAGAAGAGCTCGGATGAAGACTGCGCGTAGACCTCAGCGAGCAGGCTGAAATTGCCGGATCCGAGCACGAGGTAGCGCACGCCGGGAAACTGCGAGATTTCGTCCGCAACGCGATCGATATCGCCTTCGACTTCGATCTGCAGGCTCGCAATGCTTCGAAGCCCGACTGCGTGAGGGCTCGTGACACCGATGACGCGCACCACGCCGCGTTCCTGCAGCCGCTTCACGCGTGCACGGGCTCCGCCTGGGGTGAGACCCACTTCTGTGCCGAGTTCGGCGTAGCTCATGCGTCCATCGCGTTCGAGCAGCCCGATCAGCCGCTCGTCAACCTGATCGAGCATCCACGGCGGTTCGTCTGTTGCTTCAGTGACGAGACTCCCCGGCTCCGGTGTCTCCGCTCGCGCCTTTCCCATGCTGTGCAGTATTGCACGGCGGCGGTGGTGGCGCGCGGCGGCGGGCCGCGATGCTCGATTGCTTCGGCTCAGGGCGACGGCGACGCTGCGCGACTTCGGCGCCAGGCCTGTTGGAGCAGCGTGACTTCGGTGCTGGGCCTGTTCGACGCTGGGCCTGTTCGGGGCAGGGCTACTTCGGCGCCGGGCCCGCTGATCCCTCCGACACCGCGGCGAGCTTGCCCGCTGCGAGCGAGATTCTGATCGGTGTGCCAGCCGGTGCGTCTCCAGCGTCCCGCAACACTGCGCCGTGAGCGAGTTGCACGATGCCGTAGCCGCGTTCGAGCGTTGCTTGCGGTGACAGGGAAGTGAGGCGGGCCCGGAGATCTGTCAGCGAGCGGCTGCGATCCACGATCGCGCGATCAGCCAGCTCAGTGCCGCGGGCGATCCAGCGCACGAGCTCTTCGGCGCGCTCGTCCACGATGCGCTCCGGGGTGCGCAGCACCGGGCGACCACGCAGCTGCGAGATGCGATCCGTCTCGTATGAGAGCAGCTGACCGAGCCTGGAGCTCATGCGTGCGCGAGCCTGATCGATGCCCGCAAGTTCCTCGCCAACATCGGGGACAACGCGCTTCGCCGCGTCCGTGGGGGTCGAGGCACGCAGATCCGCCACCTCGTCGAGCAATGGTCGGTCGGCCTCGTGGCCGATTGCGCTCACCACCGGTGTCGTTGCCGCCGCTGCCGCTCGCACCACGCGCTCGTCACTGAACGGGAGCAGATTCTGGAAATCGCCGCCGCCGCGGGCCACAATGATCACGTCGACGGTCGGATCCTGATCCAGCGCCTCGATCCCGGCCGCAACTTCAGTGGCGGCGCGATCACCCTGCACCGCTGCGTAGTGGATCTTGAACTGCACACCTGGCCAGCGGAGTGTGGCATTGCGCACCACGTCTTTTTCAGCGTCGGAATCGCGGCCGGTCACGAGGCCGATCTTGCCAGGCAGGAACGGGAGCGTGCGCTTGCGCGCTGGATCGAACAGCCCCTCGCTCTGGAGTTGACGCCTGAGCCGCTCGAGCCGTTCCAACAGCTCGCCGAGACCCACGTGGGAGAGATCGAAGACCTGCACGGTGAGCGAGCCGCCCTTGACCCAGAAGTTGGGCTTGACGAGTGCGATCACGCGGTCGCCCTGCGCGAACTCGCTGCTCAGGCGTTGCGCCACCGAGCGCCACACGGTGAAGCTCACTGTGGCGTCCTGGCCGAGATCTTTGAGCTTGCCGTAGACGTGGCCGCCGCGGACCTGCCACTGGGTGACCTCGCCCTCGACCCAGACCTGGCCCAGCCGATCCACCCACGCCGCGATCTTCTCGCTCATGAGGCCAACCGGCCACGGGGACTCCCGTGTCGCTGGGCTGCTTCCCGGGGCGGATCCCGATTCTGATTCGGCCATGGCTCCACCCTAGCGGCGAGCTCTGACATCGGCGGCGGACGGCGGCGCGCGCGCCCCGCCGTACCCCGGGAGTATTGAGGGAAGGGGAGGTAGAATCGGTGCTATGAATACCCCTGCCCCGTTGCCTGATCAGCGCACTATTGGCGCTCCGGTCGTGAGTCTCGCGATGCCCCGCATGCGGCGCCAGGCCGGCCGCCTGAAAGCCACGCAGGTTGACGGCGCCAAACAGGTGCTGCTCGCTGCCCCGCGCGGGTACTGCGCCGGTGTGGATCGCGCGGTCGTGGCGGTTGAAAAGGCGCTGGATCGCTTTGGTGCTCCGGTCTACGTGCGCAAGCAGATCGTGCACAACGTCCACGTCGTGAAGACGCTGGAGAAGATGGGCGCGATTTTTGTTGAGGAGGTCGACGAAGTGCCGGAGGGCGCGAACGTCGTCTTCTCCGCGCACGGAGTCTCTCCCGCGGTGGTGCAGGCAGCTGACGATCGTGGACTGCACGCCATTGACGCGACCTGCCCGCTCGTGACCAAAGTGCACCGCGAGGCCGTGCGCTTCGCGAAGCAGGACATGGAAATCCTGCTGATCGGGCACACCGGGCACGAAGAGGTCGAGGGTACTGCTGGCGAGGCACCGGATCACATCACGATCGTGAACTCGCCTGACGACGTCGACTCGCTTGAAGTGAAGGATCCCGAAAAGCTGATCTGGCTGTCGCAGACCACGCTCTCAGTTGACGAGACGATGGAGACGGTGCGGCGGCTGCGTGAGCGGTTCCCGAAGCTGCAGGATCCGCCCAGCGATGATATTTGCTACGCCACGCAGAACCGCCAGGTGGCGATTAAGAAGATCGCGCCAGAAGCCGATCTCGTGCTCGTGGTCGGGTCAACAAACTCCTCGAACTCGGTGCGCCTCGTTGAGGTGGCGCTCGAGTACGGTGCGAAGGCGGCCTACCTTGTGGACTTTGCCGAAGAGGTGAAGCAGGAATGGCTTGAGGGAGTGCGCACTGTTGGCATCTCCAGCGGAGCTTCGGTGCCTGAGGTGCTCGTGCAGGAGCTGCTCGACGACCTGGGCGAGGCTGGCTACGGCGACGTGCGCGCCGTCGTCACCGCCGAAGAAGACCTGGTGTTCTCGCTGCCGAAGGAACTGCGCCAGGACGCCGAGGGCAAGCGCGACGCTCGCGCACTCGGCGGCCGCGTGCGCTAGCGATCCGGGCCCGCGCCCGCACCCGCGTCACACACCGATGGGTCCCGGTTCGTTGCTTCATATGTGTTGAAGCGACCAACCGGGACCCATCGGTGTTGGTGCGGCCTGACTACGGCTGCTGGAGCTGCGTGAGGTAGTCCATCATCTTGTCGAGCGATCCGGTTGGATCGCTTTCAAGCTGCTGCATGATGTCAGGGGCACCGCTCATGGCGATCATCGGGACAATCATGAGGATGATGACCGCGACGACGCCGGCGACCAAAGGCACCCAGAACGTGAGCTTGTTGGCGCGCATCCGCTGAATCGAGAAGATTAGCGTGAGAGCGAACAGTAAGAGTACGACGAGGCCGCTGATGATGCCGAGGGGGCCGACCCAGCTCGCAAGCTGCGGCGAATCCACACCGATCATGGTGCCGGTGAGGCGGATCTGCGCTTCGAGGTTGAAGAACGACGACGCAATATTGAGTGCGCCAAACGCACCGAGCGCGAGCAGCAGGATCGTGACAACGCGGTCGCCGATGCGCGGGCCCTTGGGGCCGGGAACGCGGTACGCAGGTGGCAGCTGGCCGGAGCCCTGCGAGCCCAGGTTCTGCGGCTGTGCCGGGGTCTGCGGCTGCGCCGGTGCCTGTGGTGCTGCTGCGCGGTACGGTGCGCCAGCAGCCTGTTGCTCCGCGGCGGGTCGAGCCGGTGCCCCGAGGTTGTGCGGCACGCCAGCCGGCGGTGCTGCGGCAGCGTGCGGTGCTGCGGGGGCCGTGCTCTGGCCCGTGGTCTGGTTCGATGCCGGATCGTCGGCTGCGCCCTCCGGCTTCCAACTCCATCCCTCAGGAGCGTACTCACCGTAGGCGGGCTGAGCGGGGCGCGGCGCTGGTTGCGCCGGGGAGCTCGACTGCGCAGAGGGCGCTGACGGTGCTGCACCCTCCTGCGTGGGATCTGTCGGCTGTTCTGCCATTACTTACTCACTGACTTGCCGGCTGAGCCGAGCTGTTCTGCGGCGAGGGCGATGCGAGAAGCCATGCCGCTCTCTGCGACCCGGCCGTATGCGCGCGGGTCGTACATCTTCTTGTTGCCGACTTCGCCGTCGATCTTCAGCACACCCTCGTAGTTGGTGAGGATGAAGTCGGCGAGCGGGCGCGTAAACGCGTACTGCGTATCCGTATCAATGTTCATCTTGATGACACCGTTGCGCACCGCCTCGGCGATCTCCTCGGACGAGGAGCCGGATCCGCCATGGAACACGAGGTCGAGCGGCTTCGCGGCCGTGCCGTACTTTGCCTGCAGCCCGGACTGGATCTCAGCGAGGAGTTCGGGGCGAAGCTTCACGCCGCCCGGCTTGTACACGCCGTGCACGTTGCCGAAGGTGAGTGCGGTGAGGTATCGGCCCTGCTCGCCGAGGCCGAGCGCCTCAACCGTTGCGACCGCGTCGTCCAAGGTGGTGTAGAGCTGGTCATTGATCTCGTGTGTGATGCCGTCCTCTTCGCCGCCAACGACGCCGATCTCGACCTCAAGGATGACGTTGATCGCTGCGAGGCGGGGGAGGAGCTCGCGCGCGATGTCGAGGTTCTCCGCGAGCGGCACAGCCGAGCCATCCCACATATGCGACTGGAAATACGGCTGCCCGCCCTGCTTGACGCGCTCCTCGCTCGCGGCGACGAGCGGTAGCACGAAGTTTTCGAGGTGCTGCTTCGGGCAGTGGTCAGTGTGGAGCGCGACGGTGATGTCGTAGGCCTTTGCGACCTCTTCTGCGAACTTCGCGAAGGCGATAGCGCCGCCCGCGCGGTTCTGCACGGTGTGGCCGGCGAAGTGATCTGCACCGCCGAAGCTGACCTGGAGAATGCCGTCGGAGCCTGCCTCGGCGAAGCCCTGCAGGGCTGCGTTGAGGGTCTGCGAGCTCGACACGTTGACGGCTGGGAATGCGAATCCCCCCGACTTGGCGGCGTCGAGCATTGCGGCGTACTGTTCCGGGCTAGCGACGGGCATATGTGCTCCTCGTGATTCGTGGCGGTGAGATTCTGAGATTCATAGCGGCGAATTCGAGCGGTGAATTTGGCCGGCAGTTTCGTTGTGGTGGGCACACACTTCATTCGTGCCCCCACTTCGCTTCCTCAGTCTACGCGTTCGGGCCGAGTATCGGGGGTGAACGCGGTAGGCTGGACGTCATGACTGAACCTGTATCGCTTGGCGAATGGCAGCCCGACCGTAACCTCGCGATGGAGCTCGTTCGAGCAACCGAGGCCGCAGCAATGCGCGCGACGCCATGGATCGGCCGTGGCGACAAGAACGCCGCTGACGGCGCGGCAGTTGACGCAATGCGTCGCTTCCTCTCCACGGTGAACATGACGGGCACTGTCGTGATCGGCGAGGGCGAGAAGGATGACGCTCCGTGGCTGTACAACGGTGAGGTCGTGGGCAATGGCGAGGGCGCTGAGTGCGACGTTGCCGTTGACCCGATCGACGGCACGCGCCTCACGGCCGAGGGCCGCCCCGGTGCGCTCTCCGTGATCGCAGTGGCTGATCGCGGCAGCATGTATGACCCCTCCGCGGTGTTCTACATGGACAAGCTCGTGTGCGGCCCCGAAGGTGTTGGCGTGGTCGACATTAACCGGCCCATCGGCGAGAACATCCGCGCGCTGGCCCGTGCCAAGAAGGTTGACGTTTCTGACATCCGCGTTGCGGTGCTGGATCGTCCCCGCCACGAGCAGCTCATCACCGATATTCGCGAGGCCGGTGCAGGCACCCGACTCCTGATGGACGGCGACGTTGCCGGTGGCGTGAACGCTGCGCGCTGGGATTCTCGCATCGACATGTGCGTCGGCATCGGCGGCACCCCCGAGGGCATCATCACCGCCTGTGCGGTGAAGGCGCTCGGAGGTGTGATCCAGGGCAAGCTGTGGCCGAAGGATGACGAGGAGCGCGAGCGCGCCCTCGCCGCCGGGCACGATCTCGATCGCGTGCTCGAGGCGAATGACCTCGTTGCGAGCGACAACTGCTATTTCGTGGCGACCGGCATCACCGATGCCGAGTTCATCGACGGCGTACAGCGCCGCGGACCGTTCGTGCGCGCTGAGAGCATCGTGATGCGCTCGCACTCCGGCACGATCCGCCACATCATTAGCGACATGGACCCGAGCCGCTGGGACTAATCTCTTCGCGCGTTGAACACGAAAACCCCCGGGCCTTCCAGCCCGGGGGTTTTCGTGTTTCTGCTGATGTCAACGAAGAGGATCCGGGCAACACCGGGAAGTACTTAACCGGGTACGTTATCCCCGAGTGAGGTAGGTGATCGTCACGGGAGAGTTGAACCGAATGCGTACGGTCGGTGCGATGACATGAACTGTGGTGGCGGTGGTGACGGAGGTCGTGGAACTCCCCGAAGCCGCCGACGTAGAGTTCTTCAGGTTCACTGAGAGTTTTCCGGTGCCGACATACCCAAAATTCTTGCCACCGCTCACAATGCAGGCGCTCACATCGCGTCCTGAGGTGCCACATCCGGGAGAAAGCCAGCTGATCGCCCGTGGGCTCAAGCCACTGGTTGAATGATGTACGGCTGAGAGCTGTTCACCTGTCACACTATCAACCAACACTGTCGTATTGCCCTTTGTAACGAGCGCATCGATTTCTTCGTCAGACTGGGTGCCGCTGAGCTCTTCGAGAAGATCGTCGATCGTTTGCTCAATACTGGTGCTCATTTCTTCGGGCGGCAAAGCACTGATGGACTCTGCGAGCCCATCAGTGGCGTGGGCTGTCGTAGGAGCAAAAGAGAGAGCGACGATTGCCAATGTCGCGAGAAGAGATTTTCGCAGCACAGCGCCGTTTCTCAAGAGTACTTTCGTCATGGCTTGCCTTTCCTGATCTGGCCTCGAAGCGAAGCACCCGAATCGCCAATGGGGCTTGGAGAACGAGGGTTACACAGAAGTTATTCCCCATGTCAGATCTGAGTACTTCGGGGATGATCCTGGGTGCTTGCTGGACGTATCTGGTGTAAGAATCGACCATGACTGAGCGTGTTGCGCCGTGAATCACGGCGTATCGCATTTGATGTCGGGTAGAGATTCCCGGGATGAACCTCCCCGTCCTCCTCAAGTTGTTCAGCGCTGAGGCTCGCCCGTCCGCGCTGCCCTCGTCCCAGACGTTAAGGCTGGGTGGGGGCGCGGGCGCCGAGGATTGCGGCGATTTGGGGGCGGGCGCAAAGAAGCGGCGCGCGAGGTGCCCCAGTCGGCTGTTTCAGTGCGGAAAGAGCCACCTAGGACCCCACGCGAAGTGCGTGGCGAGATGCCTGGTGCGCTACTTGGCGTCGTCCGGGTCTTGGTCGCTGGCGGGGCGGAGCTCCGGGGCGATGAGCGGGCGCACCGCGACGTCGAGCTGCACGGGGTCTGGCCCGATCTGCTCGCCGTTGAGCGCACTGATCTTGCGCGCGGTGGGCAGCACGTGACGCTCGAAGGAGCCGACGTAGGCGTTGTAATCTTGCACTCCGCGCGACAGTGTGCGGCCGAGCTTGTCAAGATGCGTCGCACTGCGGCCGATCCGGCTGTGCAGCTCACGGCTGAGGTCGAACAGCGTGCGGGCCTCTGCGGTGAGCGAATCCTGGCGCCAGCTGTGTGCCACGGACTTCAGGATCGCCCACAGGCTGACGGGTGAGGCGAGCGCGACGCGACGCTCGAATGCGTACTCGAGCAAGAGCGGGTCAGTGTCGAGCGCGCTCGACAGCAGCGACTCGCTCGGGAGGAATGCGATCACGAACTCGGGGGAGTCCGGGAGCGCACTCGCGTAGTCGCGTTTGCTGAGCGCCACGATGTGCTCCCGTAGTGCGCGGGAGTGCTGGGCGAGGAGCGCCGTGCGGCGTGCCTCGCCAGCGGCGGAGTTGGGGTCAGCCGCGTCGCCCTCCCCACCCGAGCCGCGGCCCGCTGCGAGATGCTGTGCTTCGAGGTAGGCATCAAACGGCACCTTCGCATCAATCGCGATGGCCTTGCCGCCGGGGAGGTGAATGACGACATCCGGGCGCAGCACGCCGCGATCGCTCGTGAGCTGCTGCTGCACCTCGAAATCGACGTGCTCGATCATCCCGGCCGCCTCGATGATGCGGCGCAGCTGTGTCTCGCCCCAGAGCCCGCGCGTGTTGTTCGAGCGCAGCGCTGCCGCCAAGCTCTCTGCCGTGCCGCGGAGTTTGTCTTCAGCGAGCGCTGCCTGCCGCAATTGCTGCGTGAGCTCGCCATGTTGGGTGGCGCGTTGCTGTTCCAATGCCGCCACGGTCTGCTCGAGCTTGCCGAGGCTGTCGCGCAGCGGCGCGAGCTGCTGCAACACACGCTGTTCTTCTCGGTCGAGGTCCGAGCGTTCGCGCGCGTTGAGATGCGCATCGCGGAGCCGTTCCTCAAGCCCCATCGCTCGCGTCTCAGCAGCGGCGAGCTCTTCGCGCAGCAGCCGTGCCCCGGCCTCCGCATCAAGCCTCGCGCGCTGAGTGGCGAGTGCGAAGTCGCGCTCGCGATCCGCAGCGTACTCCTCAGCCGTCGCGGCGAGTGTGCGGGCAGCGGAGCGACCGCGCAGTGTCGCACCGAGTGTCGCGCCAACGCCACCGGCGAGCACCGCGACGAGAATGAGCAGCAACGCGAGAGTGATCGTGGTCATAAAGACAGACTGTCAGTGACCTCTGACATTGGCGGGACGCGCGCGTGATTTCGCTGGCAAAGACGCCGCCGAGCGCGTCCCCGCGACGCGCCCTGTCACGATGGCGGTGCTCGTCGCGGGAATTTGGGCCCCGGCTACAGCTTGAGCGGGATCGCCTTCAGCTGCTGGATTCGCAGGCCGGTGGCCCGCACCAGCTGTGCCACATCGCCCGCCTCGTGCCGTCGCGCGGCGTCAGTGATGATGGCCGCGCAAGCCTGGGCATCGGCGAGGGCATCATGATGGGCGAAAGCTCCGAAGCCCGCTGCGGCCGCGGCGAGCGGAAGGCGGTGCGACGGGATCTCGTAGGTCTTCCGCGAGACCTGCACGCTGCACAGGTACTTCAACCGTGGCGTCGGCGTGACCGACTCGGCGCAGGCAGCGCGAATCACGCCCATATCGAAGCTCGCATTGTGCGCGACCGTGACATCGTCCCCGATGAACTCGCGCAGTTCGTCGAGCTGCCCGGACCAGTCTCGCGCCGTCTCGACCATCGCCGGAGTGATGCCGTGAATCTTGATGTTGAACGGCAGGAACTGTGGATGAGCCACAGGCGGTCGGATCAGCCAGTACGCCTGTTCTACGACTTTGCCATCGCGGATCCGCACCATGCCAACGGAGCACGCCGAAGAAGGATGGTTGTTCGCGGTCTCGAAATCGATCGCGGTGAAGTCTACGGACACCCTCTTAGCCTGACATATCCCACTGACATCACGCGGTGAGTGGGCGGGTGGGGCACGCGGTGAGTGGGTGGCGCCGGTGGTGAACGGGAGGGGCACGTGGCAGATAAGCCCCGCGGTGGGAGAATAGGGGCACCGCCGGCATCAGCTCGACGGACTGAGCATGGAGGCTCCACCATGATTCCCGAGATTAACTACTGGGCAGTGCTCGTCGCGACCATCTCAACGATGGTGGTCGGGTCAATTTGGTACACACCGAAGGTTTTCGGAACGATCTGGATGAAGCTCGCGAAGGTCACGCCGAGCGGCAACGCGAAAGATGCGGCTGGCCCGATCATTGCCACGCTGATCGTCAGTTTCATCACCGCGTGGGTGCTTGCGGGCGCCACTTGGATCGCTTTCGAGTTCACCGGTGGATCGTTCCTTGCTGTGGCCGTGGTCACCGGTCTCGTGCTCTGGCTGGGGTTCACCGCAGCGCGCTTCGTCACGCATGACGCGTTCGAGGGGAGACCAGTGAAACTGACCCTCCTGAACATCGTGCATGAGCTCGTGACCGTCTTGGTCATGTCGGTGATCCTCGGCCTCTGGCCACCCGCGATCGGCTAGCGCGGGACGGGGCAGTTCCGGCCCGGTAGACTGAACCCTTGTGGCCCTAACTATCGGAATCGTGGGACTGCCGAATGTCGGCAAGTCGACCCTGTTCAACGCTCTTACGCACAACGACGCTCTCGCGGCGAACTACCCGTTCGCAACGATCGAACCGAACGTTGGCGTTGTCAACCTGCCAGATCCTCGGCTCGATACACTCGCCGAGATCTTCGGCTCTGAGCGCATTCTGCCCGCGCCGGTGTCATTCGTTGACATTGCGGGTATTGTGCGTGGCGCAAGCGAAGGGGAGGGGTTGGGCAATCAATTCCTCGCGAACATTCGTGAGGCGGACGCCATCGCACAGGTGGTGCGTGGCTTCTCGGATCCCGATGTGATTCACGTTGATGGTGGGGTGAACCCGGCCAGCGACATGGAAACGATCAACACCGAGCTGATCCTCGCGGATCTGCAGACTGTCGAAAAGGCACTGCCGCGCTACGAAAAAGAGTTGAAGTCGAAGAAGATTGACCCGGCAGTCGTCTCTACCGCGAACGCCGCCATCGAGGCGCTGAACGCCGGCACACTCCTCTCCCTGAGCGGCATTGATATCGAGCCGATCCGCGAGCTGGGGCTGCTCACCGCGAAACCGTTCCTCTACGTGTTCAACGTGGACGAGGGGGTGCTGCAGGATCAGGCAAAGCTTGCAGAACTCGCCGAGCTGGTGGCTCCTGCGAAGGCGATCTTCCTCGACGCCAAACTTGAGAGCGAGCTCATCGAACTCGACGACGACGATGCGGCCGAGTTGCTTGCCTCGATCGGCCAGGAGGAGAGTGGGCTGGATCAGCTCGCCCGCGTCGGCTTCGATACGCTCGGCCTGCAGACCTATCTCACGGCTGGGCCGAAAGAAGCTCGCGCCTGGACAATCCGCAAGGGCGCGACCGCACCTCAGGCAGCAGGCGTGATCCACGGTGATTTCGAAAAGGGCTTCATCAAGGGCGAGATCATTTCCTTTGCTGACCTCGTCGAGACCGGATCCGTCGCGGAGGCCCGGGCGAAGGGCAAGGCGCGCATGGAGGGCAAGGAATACGTGATGCAGGACGGCGATGTCTGCGAGTGGCGTTTTAACGTCTAGGTACACCTCCGGGACTCGTCCCGGGCGACGCTGATGCGTCGGATCAGTTCTGCGTGAACACGGCCACAACGGGCTGATCCGCGCATCGCCGCGTCACCTCTCTCGGTCACCGGGCGGCGTGCGTTCGCGCACACGTGTTGGTGAGCAAGGGAAAGCTGGTCCTCGGGGGAGAGGATCAGTGCGCATGGAGTCGCGGGGCGCGTGCACGCGCACCCCAGCAGTTGGTTCCGCTGCGCGTTCATCGACCTGCACAGGTCACAAGGGGACAGGGGCCTTCGTGGCTTCGGGAGTTATGCGTTGAAGAAGATCTTCTCAGGGGTAGCATCGGCGACCCTCATTCTCATGCTCGCACTCGCAGATGTCGCGGGAGGAATGAGTGCGGTCCCGGCGGCGCTCGCTGCTGAGACGCCGAGTATCACGCTGAACGGCACCGTCACGGAGGGTGACCCCGGGTACCTCAACTCGAAGTCGATTGTGCTCTCGACGGGTTCCGAGACAAAGATCAACTACCGCCTCGTCCCCGGCTACGCTTCGGGCGCCGCGACCGGGGTCACAGTTGCGGTGTACCTCCCCTCGCTCGAGTACGTGGGTGATGGGTATCGAGTCGTTGGGCGGGATCGCGCCCCGAGCCCGCTCGGCGTCCAAGGCCGCGTGAGCGCGGGCGGCGGCTGGAACGTGCTCTCTGACACGACCGTGCAGGGCGGCCCGATCGTGATGGAGTACGACGGCGACCTGCGGGCGGGCGTGAACCCCGCGTTCGACATCTTCCTCACGACGTACAACGACGGCACAGATGGTCCCTACGGCGGTGTGCCCGAGGGGACGCGCTTCGAGATCAACGGCTCCGTCTCGTATGAGATGTTCAACCGCGTCGAGGGCTCCTCCTGGACCACCCCGAACGAGCTGGACGACGAGTCCCGTGTTTCTGTGATCTCCTCGGACCTGCGCTGGGAGACGCAGATCGAGTCGTATGTGCCGGGCGGCGGCCCGGACCTCGTTCCCATCTGGGATCGCTACCAGTACGTCGACTACCTCTACTCCCTCTCGAACACCTCGGACAACGTCGCCGCCAACATCGACGGTTACTCGGTCACCTTCGACATCGATTCGACCGACAGCGATGTGAACGGCATCATCCCGTTCGACATCAACCGCTGGCGGTACGAGGAGGGCGGTCCGGCGACCCCGAACGAGGACCGCAACGACACCTCGGGGCAGTTCGTCGGCGTGCCGGGCGAGGGCGGCGTGCTCATCTACGACGTCACCGACTGGGACGGCACGAGCGAGCTCACCGACGAGATCCCGTACACGTATTCCGGAACGGGTATGCTCACGATTGATCGCGAGCACGGCGCGAACAAGCAGGCTCTCACCCCCGAGGGGGCGGCGGGCGCGTCCGAGCGCAAGTTCCTCATCTCCCTGCCGCTCAGCCGGCAGGGGTTCCCGAACCCGCCCACCACGTTCCGGGTGACGGCCATCACGAACATCCTCTTCGCAAAGACGGCGAACTGGTCGAAGACCCGCATCGCCGAGCGCGAGATCGTCGTGCCCGAGTACGCCTTCACCTTCTCGCACACCGCTCAGCAGCGCGAGGTGGTCTACGGTTACGAGACCTTCACGGAGATCGCGGAGCTGCGCAGCGCGTCGAACGCGCCCACCTTTGACCCCACCGTCCGCTACGAGCTCGATCCAGACGTCGTGCCCGATCGCGTGAGCTACGAGATCCCCGAGGCCGAGCTCGAGCGCTTTGCGGACGCGCGGGTGAACTATCGCTTCGAGGACGAACAGACGGGGGAGACGGTCACCGAGTCGCTCACGCCGACGGCCTCGGATCCGGATCCCGCGACGGGACTCGTCACCCTCACCTTCGATCTCGCGGAGCTGCAAGACCTCGCGTGGGACCGGACGCTCGTCTTCGGGCTCGTCGACCGGGTGGAGGCCGGCGAATTGCTCCCCGTCACTATCAAGGTGTTCGGCGCGCCCTTCCGCGTCGGCGACGTGACGGCGACCGCGACGGCCGTCTTCATCGAGAAAATCGCGAGCAACGACGACTTCGGGGGCAACACCACCTACACCGAGGTGCCGCACGAGACGCCGATTGACGCGGGCTACACCGTGATCTACCCGAAGGAGGTCGTGCCGAACATCGCGGTGCGCATCGACGGCACGGCGGACCGGGCCACAGTGGACTACGGCGCGAGGACCGCGATCGACTTCCTCTTCGGCGTGAACGGCACCGCGGCCGCAAACTCGACGACGACGCTCGCGGTGAATCCGAAAGTCGAGCGGCTCCGCGATGCGGAGCTTACCCTCCGGGCCGCGCTGTTCGAACAGGCGGATCACGTGCGGGTGAGCGTCGAGACGCTCGACGGCACCGTCACTGAGCTGGATCTCGGGAGCCCCGAGGCGAACGGCGACGTGGTCCTCGCCCTGCCCGAACACGTGGCGAAGGTCGTGATCGATACCGATGCGCTCACGACCGATGGTGCCGTGCACTTCGCCACGATCACGGCGAAGGTCGGCGCGAAGCTCGACACACAGCACGTGATCAATGCGAAGATTCGCACCTACCAGCCGAAGCCCTATGACCGGGATGCTACCCGCGAGGCCATGGGCACGATTGACATTCGGCTCCCCAATGAGCTCGCGCCCGCCGTTGACGTCGTCGGCATTTACGGCTCGCAGCGCACGCAGAAGACCACGAACGTCGGCTACGAGTCGACCTTCGCCGCCGAATACCAGGTGGATACGAAGGGCGTGAACTCGCCCGCGTCAAGCTACACCATTGACATGCTGGCGCCTACGAAGTCAGGAGCGCTCGAGTTCTCGAAGATCGCACTGCAGCAACCGTTCCTTGACGGCATCACAGATCCCGTGATCACCTTTGTGAACGCCGCAGGAAAAGAACAGAAGTTCACGGTCTCCGAGCGTGCTGCCGCGGAAGTATCCGCCGCCGACGTGACACTCAGTGACATCGCGAAGATTGTCATCTCGGGGAAAGACCTGCGCATCCAGGGGCTCAGTGCGGTGGCGCTCGTTGAGTACCGGGCGAACATTGAGATCGGCTCATCGCAGACGCTGCGCGCCACCTTCACCGGGACGCAGGAAGCCCCGTACGAGGAATCGAAGACCGCGCGCCAGCAGAACCAGGTGGACGTGCGCGAGACCCAGACAGACGTGAAAGTCGAGGGCGTCAACCAGGTGACGCAGCCACTCGGCGCAGGGAACGCATACTCGGTCGATATCTATCGCTGGTGGAACCGGGGCTCCACCTACAACACGCAGGATTACACCCTCGATCAGGGCTACAAGTCGCTCGGCGGGTTTACGACCACACTCACCCGTCCGACCGCGGCGTCCGAGAACAACGACCAGCGCGTCAGCGTCGATGTCGCGTTGCCGCACACCCAGTTCGACCTCTACTACCTGAAAATCCGCGAGGACATGCGACCGTACCTCGAGTCGGTCGACCTGTTCCGTATGGTCGATGGCACAGAGGTGCTCTGGAAGACCGTACCCGGCGACGCCTGGGTGGAGAACTCCCAAGAGGGTGCCGGTTTCTGGCGCATTGCGACCGCGCGGCCGGGCAGCCCCGACAGCGAGCTGTTCACCACGTACGACTCTGTTGCGGGAGTCAGTGAGCACCCGTACTACAAGGAGGCCTGGGACGCAGATGTGCAGCCCGAGTCGCCGATCTCGCGTGTCTCGGTGCACCTCGAGTTCTCGCGCGAGAGCAACGACGCTGTTCCGCAGATGGCTGGCACGCAGAACGACGTGATCGAGTACATGGGCCGCTTCCACTCGTCGTCCGTGAAGGGCAAGCAGGCGACGAAGCTGACCGCGACCGACACGTTCGGGCACGGCCGTGAGCTCACGCGCACGGCGAGCACCTCGATCAATTCGCTCGTCGCGTACCCGTTCGCGCAGTCAAAGACTGGCGCGAACGACAGCACCGCGCTCGCCAACAAGGTGATTCCGATGGGCAGCACGGGGGAGTACCTCGCGAGCATCTGGAATGTGAACACCGCGAGCTGGTCGTACTACTCCGGACACGGGCCAGACGTGTACTCACCCGCCGCGACCGAGTACGACGAGTGGCTCGGAATGTACGATCCGGCGTCGTTCCACGACGAGCTTGTGTACGAGTTCGTGTACCCTGCGAGCCCGCACGATGATGCCGTCTACAACCTTGACGCAAGTCATGTCACGATCGCCGACACGAGCACACTCACATACCTCACCGGGGTGCGGGTGACCGGTGCGCGCGGCGACATCCTCTCCGCAGACTTCGCAGCCCCCCTCACGCAGGCCCCCCGCTTTGACTACGACAATTCTCGCGAGCGCGGGATCCATGACGACGGCGACGGGACGTTTACCGTCTCGTTCGGTCAGGAAGGCTCCTACCCGAAGCGCTTCGAAGCGATCTTTGAAGAGGTCGCCGGCTTCGGCGAGCGCACCGCAGAGCTCGACGGCGTCGCCCCCGACACCCTCGGCACCTCGCTCGCCGAGGTGGACGTGCGCGTGGGTGGCGTGGTGAACGGCAACCGCGCGCTTCAGGGCACGACGAACCTGTACCGCATACCGAGCGACACCGGGATCAAAGCCCTCATGCACTCGTCGAGCGCCACGCTGACCGGCTACACGCCGAAGCTCGGCGCGAAGCTCGACATGAGCTTCGACAGCGTCAAGGTATACGACTACCAGGCCGACGGCATCACTCCGAGTACGACGCAGGTGGCCGTGGGGATCGAGAACTCCTCCGAGGCGGACATCAAAGACGCCGTGATGACCTTCACGCCCGACGCCGCGTACCGCTCGCAGCTTGTGGCGATCCCGGAGGACATCTTCGACGGGGACTGGTCGGTAGACCGGGTCACGGTAACGCAGGGCGGCACCACGGTCGAGATCGCCCGCGATCGCTTCACCTCGAACCCGGAGACGGGCATGCGCGAGTTTGACCTGCGCACGCTGTTCGCGGACGGCACGCTGCGCTCGCAGCCGTTTGACGTGACGCTGGGTGGTCACGCGACCCTGCTCAAAGAACACATCGACAGCATTTCCGTGGCGTTCGCGCCGCGTGACGGCACGGTCGGCCTGTGGGGCTCGATCACTCGCGCCAACTCGAGCGAGCCGCTCCCTACCCGGATGCGTGACGGGGGAGATGTGTTCGTCACAGGTGTCTGGGTCGACGAGGCCGCGGACGGGCCTGGCTGGAGCTCGAAGCCGACGTTCGTGACGGAGCGCAGCAAGGGCAGCACGGAGCAGATCATGCTGCACAGCGCCTTCTCCGCGAGCGCGGTGGTGACCTCCTACAATCCGATCTTCGTTTCTGCTGGGGGTGGCAATACCGGTGAGAAACCGACGTTGCGGCTTGCGAGTACCGCGAACAGCGATGCCGCGCCGCGGGTCTTCACCCGTGTGGCGCGGATGCAGTCGCTTGCGATTCACCTGCAAGAGGACTTTTCGCGGGCCGACGCGACGGGCCTGTTTTACGACGCGGACACGGGCACTCAGATCGACTACACGAACATCGCGGTGGGCGACACGACCCGTGTGCTCTACGAACTGCGGAACGTCGGCACGACGGCGAGCGACGACGCCGGTCCCGGCTCGCTTCCCATCTTCAATCCGGTGGCGCACATTGAGGCGCCCGCGTATTTGGAGGTGTCGGATGTCCAGGCGGCCTCTGCCTATTTGCTTGCCGATGAGAACCGCGCAGGGCTGATCGCGGAAAGCGTCAACACAGCGGTGACCGTGCCAGAAGAGAGTGTGCAGATCACACGCCTCAATGCCAAGCGCTCCGATGTTGCATTCGACCTGACGCTCAACGACGGCGAGTCCGTGTTCTTCGTCGTAGAGTTCACGGCGACAAGTGATCAGTCCGCGAACCTGAATGTCACCCAGGGCAAGACCCTGCAGTGGAACGTGTATGCGCGCCCCGCCTACACGCACCACTTCATGAGCTACAACAGCGACGGAGCGAATGGGAACCGGGTCACCGGATCCACTGCTGCCGTAAACTTCGACGGCGATGCGTTTGCCGAGCAGCTCGGGAGACTGAGCAACACGGCGTATCGCTACGCCGATCCGAAGCAGCTCGTCATCGAGAGCCGCTTCGACCGGGAGAACGTGTCCGGCGAGGACATGACACTCACCGTGAAGAACATCGGGAACGAGATCCGGCACGACAACACTGCCCTCGACCTCTTCGTCACGCTCGACACCGGTGGCCTGCTCGGCTTCGAGCTGACCGAGTTCCCGAGCGTCCCCGCGCTGAACGTGCCCGAAGGAGCGGCCGCCGCCGCGCAGCCGACGGTCCTCTTCCAGGACGGGGACGGGAAGTGGGTCGACGCGGCCGACTTTGACCCGTCGCAGCACGCGATGCGCGAGATCGGAAAACTCTGGATCCGCTACGGCACCGTGCACGCGGGCGCCGGGCCGTCGAGCTTCGAGATTTCGGGGATTGGGCACTGGCGTACGCCGGGCGCCCAGGGCACGAAATCGTACCGTCTCACCTCGCAGGCGCAGACGCGCCTCACCCACCAGGATGAGACTGGCGCGGGCATCGCCGAGTACAGCTACCGTACCGAGGCCTCGCAGACCGTGTACAAGGCCATCCCGACGGTCGAGTTCAACATCCAGTCTTTCGACACTCACGCCGAGGCGACGGCGCGCTATGACGGCGCGCAGCCGGGGAAGACCGGCTACGTGGCTGGCGACGACGTGCACTACCGGCTCACAGCGAAGAACCACAGCACAGATCAGGGCACGAGCACGAACACGCCCTACGGCAAGGCTCCGCTGCGCCACCCCGTGATCGTCGACAAGATCCCCGAGTACCTCAGCACCGAGTTGAGCCGCTTTGTGCACGCCGGAGAGCTCGACGTCGCAGGCGCCATCGCCGCGGGCGTGCTCGAGATCCGCATGCTCGACGCCGCGGGCGCTCCGCGCGACTTCGCACTGCCCGAGGTCACCGTGCGCTCGGTGACCGGGCTCGACGTCGCGGGCGCCCAGACCTTCGCGAACGACCGGCACAACGACGGCTGGGGCAGGCTTTCTTCCGCCGAGCCCGTCAACACGACCCTGAACCCGGCCGACACCATTGACTTCGACGTGTTCAGCTACGCGTTCGGGGACGAGGATCTCGGCCGCGGCGAGCAGCTCGAGATCGTCTACATGGCCACCGCGCGGGAGCACGATCTGCCCCGGGCTGAGTACACCGACGGCACGGCGGTGTTCGCGCCGCTCTTCGGCTGGTATGGCAGCAATGTGCCAGTCGCGAACTCTGCAAAGCAGACCTCGATGGACCTTGCTGCGCTGCTCCACGATGCCGGAATTACGGGCGACCGGGGCCACGAGATGACCGCCTCCGAGTTCCTGTCGAACTCATACTCCTGGCTCCCCGGCTCCACCGACCGGCGCCGCGACGCGAGCAACTCGCCGGGATCGTACCTCCAAGCGACCTACTATGACGCCTCGGCGAACGTCGAGAAGTCGCACACTGCGCACCTCCGTGAAACTGCCGCGAGCGAGCTGTACACGAGCTTTTCGTCGACCGCGCTCGACGAGAACTTTGCCTACGCGACGAAGGCCCGCGTCGCCGACGGTGCGGTGACCACCCCCGAGCGGATCCTCTGGGCGCAGGACGGCATGCAACTGAACCGCGCCTGGCTGTCGGGCGCGAGCGAGATGGTGCCCGATGTGGAGCGCGCCGCGTGGGGCGCCGATGCGGCGAACTTTGTCGAGCACGACGGTTCACTCAACTCATACGAGCGGCATCGGCTCGGCTACACGCCGTACGTCGAGGACGACTACAGCTACGCCGTGCAACTGCACGAGGAGTTCACCGTGCGCCTCCACGCTGCGAACCTCGGCGACCGCGCGATCGGCAGCGGCCTCGAATACACGGAGATCCTCCCGCTCGGGATCAGCCCATACGACGAATCGGGCCAGCTCCTCGGCGTGACGGCGCTGAGCGGGGGCAATGCCGAGTTGGCGAGCGAGGTCGAGATCCTCCAAAGCCCAGACAACGACCAGGGCTACCGGGCTCCCGCCCAGTCCCAGGAAGCCGGCACCTACGCTGAGACGACCCGCGACGACGGGATCCCCTACGTGCTCCGGGTGCGGGTCGCGGGCGAGGTGCCCGGGCTCTTCGGCTCAGCTGCCGCCGAGCAGAGTTTGCAGTCGCAACGCGTCGAGATCCGGGTTCGCGTCGCGGGCGAGGTGCCGGCGAACGCGAACGGCCTTTCGCTCTGGCACGATCAATTCACACTCAGCACGATCGCGCCAGAGGAGTACCTTGAGATCTATGGCGCCGAGTACGGCGGCTTCAGCCGACCACTCAGCGTGTACAACACGGCCCGCTTCCCGAACGACGGCATGGCGCAGGGCCTGAACGTCAACGATCTCGCCTATGACTTTGGTTCCTACACCTCGTACTTCGCGGTGGAGCCGTGGGGCCGGTATGTGCGCGGCCTGAACGCGCAGGGCACCGCGACCTCCGTTGACAGCGGCCGCCCCGCCATCGTCACGGGGGACGAGCTCGCCATGCGCCGCCCCACGCTCCGCGTATGGAGCAGCGCGAGCAAGGATACGTATCCCGCCGGGATCGATTCGACGATCGAGGACTTCAGCGTCGACCTGTACGAGGAGTTCTCGATCCGTTCGACCGTCGAGAACCAGCAGCTCGAGGTGCTCGGCGAGTACAACCGGGTGAACAGCGGCTACAACCGCTACTCGGGGGAGAACTTCAACGACGATATCTGGAAGAACGCCCCCCAGACCATCGGCGGCGCACGCGGCACCTGGTTCGAGCCCACTGTGACGATCGCGCTGCCCTACGGCATCGCGCCCGTCCTTGAGGACGGCTCGCTCGCCCGGTACGACGGTGAGATCGCGCAGCAGCAGGGCGTCGAGTTCTCGGCCTCCGCGCAGACACTTGGGCTCGGCACCTCGGTGCCCGCGCGAGATCTGAGCGAGCTCTTCGACGTGAGTGTTGAGCTGCTCGAAGACAAGCTCGGCGAACGCTTCCTGCTGCACTTCACGGCCCGCGCCGACCGATCTACCGAGATCGCGGCCGGCGAGTCGCTCGAGATCACACCCCGTGTGGCCACGATCGATACGCCGCTCTACGGGGCCGATACCGATGACAGCCGCTACCAGCACCTGCTCGCGCTCGCGGGCACGCAGCGGCCGGTCTTCGCCCCTGTCGTCTCGGAGCGCTACACGACCGGGGCACCCCCGTCGCTCACCGCGCGCGACCAGGGCGTCTCGGCCGCTCCCAATAACGTGAAGTCCTCGAACGGCCTCGCCATCACGGCGAACGACCGGATCCGCCGCGACGCGACGAGCACGTGGAGCAGCAACATGGGTGCGCTGAAGATCACCGAACGCCTCATCGCTGCCACGGAGCCCTATGGTGCAGACACCGAGCTCACCCTCAACACGGGTACGGGCTGGATCGAGCGCGCTCGCGCTCTGACGCAGGCCGGACCGACCGGCGGCGCAGGCGCCACGGGCGGAGCCACCGCGTACGCCACGACTGGCGCATATGGCAGCAGCGATCTGAACCTGAAGAAGCCGTCGATCACGAACACGACGAAGGCGGCCACCTTCGCAGACGGCGCGCTCGCCGAGCTGATCCAGGTCGACGCGGCGGGGAAGTACTGGCTCGCGACCGAGGTGTCGAACGCGCCGGAGGATGAAACGAATCCCTATGAGCGTGTGAAGACCGCGGGCGACGTCCACAATTCCCGCTTCGTCGTCACCCAGTTCGTCACCAACTTCGCCGCGGCGACGGACGAGGTACGCATCGCAGTTGGCGACGAGGTGCTCGATCGCGCCGCGTTCGAGGCGCTCGGCTACACGGTCGAGCGGATGACGCCCGCCGAGCCCACAGTTGATGCGACGCGCAATCGGATCCAGTGGGTCGTCACGCCGCCCGCGGGGGAGCGCGGCACGCGTGGCGAGCTGAAATCGGGCGAGCGATTCACACTGCTCACCGAACTGCAGCTCATCGATGGCTACGAGGACAACGTCGTCTCCGACGACATCGTCTGGACGGCCGACGAGCTCGTCATGGATACCTACGTCTCACTGATCACGGATGACACAACGCTGATCCCTCGAGAGGTCGCCGGGGCACAACGACCGGCTGACTTCATCGTGCAGTCGCTCGCGTCGATGAAGTATCACACGCACGTGAGCGATCGGGGCGTCGGGATCGACATCGACAGCAATGGAGATTTGGCGGGCCGCTACGCCGCCGACGCTGCCGAGATCGAGATCCTGAAGCCGCGCGCCGAGGTACGCGTCAACACGACCCGGCCTCGCATCGCCTACTCGAATGGGCTCTCGGGCGACACGTACTTCAACTCCTCGGACACGATCGAGTACCTCATCACCCACGCCGAGAACACTGGCTCCGGGCTGACCGAGCTCGTGATCGAGAACATCCTGCCCACGGACACGACGAACGAGAGCACCGTCTCGGTCAGCAACCAGCCGATCACGACGAACACGCGGTACGTCACTTCCGGCACGTGGGAGCTGCCGCAGCGCACGGTGGACCGGCTCGCCGACGCGGGCACCGGGATCGATGACGCCTTCAAGACCTTCGTCTACGTCTCCGACGAGCTCGCCGAGGACGGCTACGAGGCCGGGACATGGTCGCTGCTGAATCCTGGCGGTACCTCGATCCTGCGCAACGAGCGGTTCGAGATCCCGGCGGCGACACAGGCAGGCCTGCAGAAGATCCGGATCGTGGTGCGCGCTCTTGACCCCGAGACGAACCTGGTGCCGCAAGGCACCCGCCTCGCGATCGACGCGGACCCTGAGACGCCCGGAACGCAGTCGGTGCTCGACACTGATCCAACGAACCAGAGCACGAAGCCCTACCCGGCCTCGGTCACAGACCACGCGATCTCACTGGGCGTGCGGATTGGGTCCAACGCGAAGTCGACGCTCTTCGTTTATGACACCGCACAATTCTGGGGCAATTACGTGTCCACGCGGGTGTCGAAGCTTGCGCAGAGCGAGACCCGCTCCTATCTCACCCCGTCGCGCCCCGTGGTCAACGTGAAGTACGACTCGCTCTACTACCGCAGCGACTCCACGAAGCCCGCCGATCAGCGCTTCGGCTGGTCCGACATTACGGCGATCGCTCCGAAGTCGTCCCCGCACCTGAAATTCAGCGGCGAGTTCATCAACGCCGACCGCTCGATGTGGTCGCGCGAGGAGGACAACACGTACGCCGAGGACACCCTGGTGAACCCCTTCGTCACGTTCCAGCTCCCCACGGTGATGGAGTCCGGCGGGGCGTTCACCTACGTACCACAGGCAGACATCATCGCTGATCACCCGCTCGACAGTGCGCACCGCTCGCGCTACTCGCTCACCGCGGACGATACGAACCTGTGGACGTGGAAGCTCGTCCGCGCCGACGGCACTGTGGCGGACCCTGAATCGCACCTGAAGCACACGCGGATCGCGACTGGCCCCTGGCCCGGCTTCGACCGGAACGTGGTGTCGGTGTGGTTCGAGGGCAGCGTCATGCCCGGAGACAAGATCGTCGTCGAGTTCATCGGCGCGGTCGACGCCTACTCGCCCGGTGCCGACGCGGAGGATCTGAAATCCCGTGCCATGGTGACGAACAACACCGGCCTGCTTCACCCGCTGAACTCGCAGCAGAACGCCGCGAACCGCCTCGGCTACTCGACCGACGGCAACGACTTCAACGACAACAAACTGATGAACGACCGCCTGGTCTTCTCGGAGAAGTCGCTGTTCCAGTACGAGACCTACGATAACTTCGGGAAGCGAAAGGTCGCGTATTCCGATCTCAACCGGGCGGGCAGCGTTGCGCCCGAGCAGACGCCTGTGCGTCAGGGCGGCGACTTCACCTTTGAGGTGTCCGTTGACAACTCGAAGGAAGCTGGAGACCGGCCCTACCCGTACCCGATCATGTATGACGTGCTGCCCGCGGCGGGCGACACCTCGATCACCAACCCGACCATCTCGCGCGGATCGCAATACTCGGCATGGCTCCGACCGGAGAGCGTGAAGCTGGAGCGTGAGGGCGCCGATAAGAAGACGTACCGGGCGAACGAATACACCGTATTCGTCGGACCGTTCACGAAGCAGGCCGGCGAGATCGTGGAGACCACCATGGTGCCCCACGCCGAGGCGGCGAGCGAGTCGTTCTACGACGCGCTTGGGCTGCCAGGGGCTCCCTCCGCGGTGCGCGACCAGCACTTCGTGCCGCTCGCTGAGCTCGCGGACCGCCCAGAGCTGCTGCACCGTGCGCAGTCGATTCTCGTGCTCTTCAACAACGCCGCGGAGCAGCTGCCTGGGCAGAACAAGCTGAAGCTCAGCTACACGATGCAGTCGCCGCTCAACGCGCCGGTCTATCTGGAGCAATTCGACGGTGCCGAACGCAAGGCCGAAGCGTCACTGTGGAACTCGTTCATGGCGACGCAGCGGGTCAGCCGCTTCATCCCGCAAGAGTCAAACAACGCCGGCGTCTACGCGACGGAGAAGCGAGACGGCGTCTACCTCGGGAACTACGTCTGGAACGACGTGAACTACAACGGCGAGCAGGACGAGGGCGACGCGGTGCGCGACGGCAACGGCCGCACGCATCTGCAGCCGACGCGCGATCTCGACTTCGATGGCGAGATCGACGACCCCGGCATCAACGGTGTGCGCGTGACCCTGCTGACGCCCGCGGGATACAACATTGACGCGCTCGGCAACCCGATCCACGAGGTTTCGGGTGCGTGGGAGGTCGTCGACGAAGCCACCGGAATGTCGGTGCTCGATGAGGTGTTCCAGCGCCCCATCCCCTCCGAGGGTCCGCTCGTGACCGTCACAGAATCGGACATCGCGGGCAACGCGGGGTACTACACCTTTTCGAATATCCGTCCGGGCGACTACCGAGTCCTGTTCGAGTTCCCGCGCGAGTACGACGCGTTCTCGGCCACCACACGCACCGTGTTCGAGCGGGCCGGCGTCGAGAGCTTCGCGCCGGGTGAGGCGCTCGACATCCCCGCGCAGGTGGACGACGCCGCGCTCGTGGCCATCACCGAGGCGGCCACCGTCGACTCAGCCACGAACGACGCGCAGCGCATGAGCTTCGACCTCGGCGTCGCGCAGATGATCGAGTTCGGCGGCACGGTGTTCGCCGAGGACATTGACACGCTCGACGGCTACCAGTCGGGACCGAACGAGCCGGGTATCCCGGGCTACCATGTCACGCTGAAACGCATGAGTGGCGAGACCGTGCGTGACGCCCACGGCAAGCCGATGGTTGCCGTGACCGACGCGCAGGGCGCATACCGCTTCACCCTGCTCCCAGTTGACCGCCAGTACTACCTGGAGATTACCGACGAGAACGGCGAGTTCAACTCGGAGCGGCTTGTCTCCCCGTTCCTGCACCACAGCGACCCGTTTGCCGAGGCGAACGATAACGACGGGCTCAACGAGAAGGGCACGCGGATCGTGAAGACGAACCCGCTGAACTTCGACCTGGAGGGCCTCTTCACTTCCGGCTTCGCCCCGCGTGAGAGCGTGAGTATCGGCTTCTACGACAAGACGACGTACGGCGTGATCGGCAACCGAGTGTGGGACGACCGCAACCGGAACGGCCTCCAGGACGCGGGGGAGCCGGGAATCGCCGGGCAGCAGCTCGAGCTCGAGCAGTACGTCGAGATCGACGGCGCCTGGACGCGCACCGAGTACACCCAAAGCACAGTGTCGAACGACGACGGCTTCTACTACTTCACAAAGGTGCCGAGCGTCCGCTACGACGGCGCGGAGGCACTGCCGACGAAGTACCAGGTCGTCGTCAATGACCTCGTCACCGGGTACACCTTTGCACCGACACACGCCCGTGGCCCCTCGCCGACAGGCTCGACAGAGCTGGATTCCGACTTCTTCCCGAACGGGACGATGCACGAGTCGGGCGCTCCCCTCAGCGAGCACCTGATCAGCGTCGTGGAGATCGACGACGCGACGGGCGTCGTGTTCGGCATCACCGACAACACGATCGACCTCGGGCTCGTGGAGCACGCGCGCTCGGTGCTGTCGGGTGAGGTGTTCCTCGACGCCGATGCGAGCGGAACGAAGACCGCGGCCGAAGTCGCCGCGGCAGAGGACCGCTACACAGCAACCCTCGAAGTGCGCACGGCCGCCGGGTGGATCACCGCGCGGCAGGACGGCGCGGGGCGCATGATCGAACCAGCATCGGCGCGCGAGAGTGACGCGCCGATCCAGCAGGCGGGCGTTTCGGCGTATCGCTTCGAGGAGCTGCACATTATCGACAGCGTGCGGCTCGTGCCCTACGAGTACCGCGTGCGGATCACCGAGGTGCCACTCTGGCAGGGCCTCACGGTGCTCGGCGCGGGAGACGATCCGGCGATTGACAGTGACTTCACCCAGGCGGATCGAGGCGCGACGCTCACAGCGGTCTCTGAGACCCGAGTGCTCGGCGCGCTCCAGAACGAACTGCTGCCCATCGAGACCCGCGTGGGGACCCCTGCGGAGGACGTCGATCTGGGGCTCGTGCCGCTCAAGCGTGAGGCGCTGATCGGCGACTTCATTTGGGACGATCGCGACCGCGACGGGCTCCAGGGCGCCGCCGAGCCCGGCCTGGGAGGGATCCGCGTGGTGCTCAACCGAGTGATCGACGGCGAACTCGTGCCCGTCGCTGAGACGGAGACGGACGGCGACGGAGCATACGCGTTCACCGCCGCGGTGGCCGAGGAGGATCCCGCGAGCGCGCGCGTTGACCAGCCGCACCGCTACGTCGTGGAATTCGCCCTCAGTTCGCGCCAGACGGTCTCCCCGTTCAAGACTGGCAGTGACGACGCGAAGAACTCCAAGTTCGCTGAGCTGATTGCCGGGGGCGCCGCGCGCTACGGCCACGCGATCGCCGATCCTGCGCACACGGTGATCTCCGAGGAGTTTTCGCTCGTCTCGGCCGATGGGAACGGCCTCGCCGAGTACACGACGGTGACCGGCACCGAGCGCATCGACGGCGGCGTGATCACGCACGACTCGATCCGCATCCTCGGCGACACGGTCTACCACGACCGCAACGCCGACGGCGTGCAGGATCCCGAGGAGCCGGGTATCCCCGGGATTGAGGCGGCCGTCTACGCTCTGAACCGAGACACCGGACTCTGGGAACCGTACACGGACGGAGACGGCAAGAGCACAGCCGTGACCGATGCTGACGGTCACTACTCGTTCGCGGTCGAGGTCGCCGATCTCGACAAGGGCTCGCCGCACTACCGCACCCCTGCGGAGTATCGCGTGCTCATCAAGGCGCCGGCAAACCTCAAGCTGGTCGAGCAGAACAACGTGTTCTTCCCGCAGCAGGGAGGTGACGTTGCCGGGATTCCGATCGCGAAGCCCTATAGCTTCGTGCTGACCGAGCCGATCGCGCTCATCGAGGCGGGGGACGCAGGCTCTGCGAATTCCGCGGCGCCCGTGCTCGATCTCGAAACTGCCCATGACGTCCTCACCGCCGACGCTGGCTTTGCCGTGTTCGACACCGCCGTGACGATCGGCGGGCGGATGTGGGAGGACGCCAACCACGACGGAATCCAGGACGCCGATGAGGCGGGGATTGCCGGCCGCATGGTCGCCCTGTGGGAGCGCATCGACGGCACCTGGACACGCGTCGACGGGCTCGACGGTGTGGGCGAGACGATGACCGATGCACTGGGCAGCTACCGCTTCGAGGTCGCGCCCACGCACTACGAGGAGGGAGCGGACGGCTTCCTCGCGCCGCGGGAATACCGCGTCACCGCAGAGCGCGCGGGCTACCAGCTCTGGTCGCCGCTCAATGTGGGTGACGACCGCGCGCTCGACAGCGATATCAGCACGCTGAACGAAGTGACTCAGGCCCCGGAGTTGCCTCAGCCCGTCTCGCACACGGGGGCGACAGCGGTCTTCTCCATTGCTGATCACTCGGACGGAGTGGTCGACCTCGCCTCTGCCCGCGATGACGTACAGATGGACATCGGCGTGAAGACACACCCGCACCTCACCACGATCGGGGGCACGGTGTGGGACGACGCCAATGAGGACGGCACGCAGCAGCCTGGCGAAGCGCCGTTTGCCGATCGCGAAGTAACCCTGTGGGAGCGCATTGACGGCGAGTGGCGGATCGCGACTGACGCGAACGGTGATTCGACGCAGCGCACCGACGCGGAGGGCCGCTACGGCTTCGCAGTGTTCCCCACGGAGTACGACGCCGCGGCCACCGGCTACCTTTTGCCACGCGCGTACCGCACCACCGTTGAGGTGCCGCGCGACTTCGCCCTGAGTGCCGGCAGCCTGACCGCTGCGATCGAGGGGGAGCGGGCTGCCTCGATCCAAGCGCGCATCGTGGATCTGGCACCCGAGACGCCTGTGACGCCCGAGCCGCCAGTGGAGCCTGAAGCTCCTGTGGATCCTGAGGTGCCCGTGGACTCTGAAGCGGGCGAGGGCGTTGCTGTGGCTGGCGCGGGTGGATCATCCGACGCAGGCGGCCGGATCGATCTGGCGAGTGTGCGCGAAGACCACTCACTCGGCTTCCCGTTTGCGCGGGTGCCTGTCCCGGCCACTCCGATCCCCGGCCTTCCCGTGATCGGCGATCTCGCGATCACCGGCACCGGCCTTGGCCTCGGCATGGCGGGAGTCGCGGTGCTGTTGCTCGGGGCTGGCGCGGTGCTGATCGGCGTGCGCCGGCAGCGTGCGAAGCAGGAGCGATAGGAATGGCGATGGGGAGGCCCGAGTGGCGAAGCACGGCGTACCCAAGCCGGAAGAAATGGCGGAGTCGGCCGAGGCTCTGGCCGTTGAGGCTGAGGCGGCGCCTACGCCCAACCCAGCTGTCCCGCTTGCTGCCGAGCCGGTTTCCAGGTCGGTGGCGGATCCTGCTGCCGAGCCTGCACGCCGGGGCAAGCCACGGCGTCGGGCGCTCTGGCTGGGTGCCGGCGCTGTCGCCGCCCTCGCGATCGGCGTGGCAGCCTGGTCGCTGTGGCCCGCATCCGATGTGCACTCCGTCACCGTGCTCGGAGTGGAGTACTCCACGAACCTGCAGATCGAGGAGCACGACGGCTACGCCTACGTCACCGTGCCCGTGAACACGGAAGCCGGATCGACTGTGCTCGAGGTGACCGACGCCGACGATACCCGCACGATACGCGAGTTCCTCGCCGGCCTCGACACGCTCGTGCCAGGCGAGCACGTGCTCACCCTGCGTACGGCAAATCTGCACATCATTGTCGACGGCATGGTGGAGTAGCGCAGGTGCGTTGGCTGCCACCTTGCTCCCAACCCGCTCCCCAGCCGCCCGGCTTGACCCTCCCGTAGGAGGAGACCCCATGCTTGCATCATGCTGAACATCGGAGACTTTGCCGGAATCACCGGGCTGAGCGTGAAGGCGCTCCGCCACTACGACGAAAAAGGGCTGCTCGTCCCAGACTCGGTCGATGAGCGCTCGGGATACCGGCGCTACGGCGAGGGGCAAGTGCGCGCTGGCGCCACAGTGCGGGCGCTCCGGGCCGCGGGGTTGTCCCTGCCGGAGATCGCAGAGGCGGCGGCACAGGACTCGGCGGTGTCGGCCGTGCGAGCCCACCGGGATCGGGTGCTCGTGGAGCGCGAGCGCGAGGATCGCGCCTTCGCTGCCGCCGAACAGGAGCTGCGTGCGCTCCGTGTTCCCGTGAGTATCGAGCTGCGGCATGCGCCCGAGCAGCACTTCGTTGGCCGCCCGCTGCACGCGCCCAGCGAGGATCCTGATGCACTCACCGATGACGACGCGAACGCCACATTCGCCGAGCTATACGGGCAGCTCGTGGGCGCGGGGATCCCGCTGAGCGGTGAATTCTGGACTGCGCTGCGCTCGGGGAGCGCGGGGACCTCGAGCTCGTGGGGTGCTGGGCGGTGCCCGGCCCGCTCGACTCGGAGTGGGCGCACCCCGGCGACCACGTTGGCATCCTCCCAGCGCGCACCGAACTCGTCGCCCAGTGGCGGCCGGAGCACGGTGAGGAACTGCCTGATGGGGCGACGCATCCCGCGATCATCGCACTCTTCGACGCGCTCGACGAGCGCGGCATCGAGCTGCGTCTCAACCGCATGGAGGTGCGGCAGACCGTGCTTGGACAGGATCCCGACGATTGTACGGTGGAGGTCTCGGTTCGCATCCACGAGCGCACGGCAGGCTAGTGCCGGTGGGCGACGACCACGGCGGAGGCCGATATCGGCGGTGTCGGGCATACCATCAACGGAGGGACGCCGCGGTGCGTCCCCGACCGACGACGCACACGGAGGAGCGCCATGGGAAAACGGAAGACCCCGGAGGAGCGTGCCGCTGAGGAAGCACGCTACATCCTCGCGCAGGGCGCCTGCACAGATGATGAGTTCGAACCATTCTTCACGGACTCACACCAGGCGATCCGCAATACCGCCGCGATGAATCCGGACGCGAGCCCGGCCGTGCTTGCGCGCTTCGCGCAGGATCGCTTCTGGAGTGTGCGCGTGGCCGTCGCCGAGCATCCGAGCACGAGCCGGGAAACCGTGCTCGGACTGCTCGAGGAGTCGCCGGCCCGTCGCGGGGTGGTGCACCATGCGGCACGCGAGCGACTCGAACGAGAGGGCGTGAAATTCGGCGAGGATGGTATGCCTGAGGCAGCGGAGGGGCAGTGAGCGGGACGTGCGCGCAGCGCAGAGCCGGGGGGCAATGACTGAGCAGGTCGCTACACTCAAAACACTGCCCAGATCGATCGGCTGCGGCATACCGAACACACGAAAGGTGACGCACATGGGAGCATGGGGCAGCGCACCCTGGGACACGGACGGTGCTGCGGATTGGTTCGCTGAATTCTTCGAGGGGATTGACGCAGACGCGCGCATCTCCGAAGCGTTCGAGGCGGACGACGACTACGACCGCATTCGTGCAGCTGGGTACCTCCTCGCTGTGCTCGGCCGCGGCTACATCTGGCCAGGCGATCTTGAGCGACTCGACGCGCTGTTCAAGCGTGGGATCGAGCTGCTCTCCGAGATGCTCGAGCCCGACTCTGAATTCCGCGAGCTCTGGGAAGACGATCCCGAGGTTCTTGCCGCAGTTCGCGCAGAGCTCACTGTGCTCGAAACGCGACTCAACGGCGATCCTGGCGAGAGCGAGAGCGAGAGCGAAGAGGATGACGAGGCAGAAGCGCCAGCCGAATCATAGCTCGGGGCTGCCGCCGGGTCTTGCGAACGACCCGTTCAGCTTCCGCGTCACCGCGAGCGGGGAGCTCCACGTGTTGCGCGGCGGCCGCACTGTGACGGTGCTGCGTGGCAGCAGCGCTGAACGAACCCGTGCGCGTCTGGGGCGCGACCTCGAACACGATCAGCAGGTGCTGGCGCGAGCCACTGGGAATTACAAGCGCGGTACAGAACGAGGTAGGGTCTGAAGCTGGTCCACTGCCCTGCCGAGCAGGTGAGGGCCAGTATCCCATCTGAGAAAGGCCCCCATGACCGACGAGACGCCTGAGACCACGCAGCTTCCCCCGTGCCCCGAGTGCGCGAGCGAGTACGCGTACGAAATGGGAGCGCTGCTCGTCTGCCCGATGTGCGCACATGAGTGGGCCCCAGCCGGGGCAGGCGAAGACTCGGAGGACCCCAGTGACGAGGGCGACGGCCGCATCCGCGATGCGGTCGGCAACGTGCTCGCCGACGGAGACACCGTAGCGCTTGTCAAAAGCGTCAAGATTTCGGGCGGCGGCGGTGGCACGATCAAAGTGGGCACGAAAGTGCGCGGAATTCGACTGACCGAAGACACGGGCAACGGACACGACATCGACGCGCGGATCCCGGATTTTGGTCGTTTGCAGCTCAAATCCAGCGTGGTGAAGAAAGTCTCCTAGCGCGGAGCCACGCCACGCGCCCCACGCGCCCGGTGAGCCGTCTAGCATGAGGCATATGTGGACGGTGAACAAGACTCGGAATTCTCGTGCGGGGCGAGCGATGCTCGGGGTGCTTGCCCTCACGCTCGCGCTCTCCGGCTGCGCACATCTCACCCCTGGGCTTCCCGACGGTTCCAGCGCGCGCTCCGGAGAGCTCACCGCCTCGGAAAGTGTGCCCCCGTCAGAGGCTGCAGCACGCCAAGCGAGCGATTTTCCAGAAGTGTACGAACAGCAGATCAGCTGGCGAGCGTGTTCCGCCAGCGACGGCCTCGACCGGGTGCTCGCACAAGCGCTCGAGGACGCTGACGTGGACGTCAGCGAGATCCGCTGCGGCACCGTGCTCGCACCATTCGACTGGACGGACCCGGACGACACAGACCAGATCACGCTTGCGATCGTGCACATTCCGGCAACGGGTGACGCACCGATCGGCACACTGCTCGGCAATCCGGGCGGGCCAGGCGCCACCGGCGTCGATTTCATGCTCGGAATGCCGCTCTCGCCCGGCTTTGAGCCGGTCCTTGAGCAGTACGATCTCCTCGGCTTCGATCCGCGCGGGATCGGGAACAGCACGCCGCTCGACTGTGACGGGGGCGGATCAGAGATTCTTGCGATCCAGATCGGTTCCTGCGTCGCAACGAACCCGATAGCGCACACCATGGGCACCTCGCAGGTCGCGCGCGACATGGAACTGTTGCGTGCACTCATCGATGCTGAGAAGCTCGATTTCTTCGGATACTCCTACGGCACGATGCTGGGCGCAAGCTACGCCACCCTGTTCCCCAACCGCGTGGGCCGGATGGTGCTTGACAGTGCAGAAAACGCACAGTGGGCAAGCCCAATCCATCGCTTCGACCAGTCGGTGGCGATCGCCAACGCCACGGTGTCACTCGCCACGTCGTGTCGCACGGAGTTCCGCGACGAGGTCGAGGTCTGTCCGTTTGTCGATGAGGATTCGCTGCTGCGTGTGCTCAGCGAACTGAACGAGACACCGCTCGTGGCGAGCGACGGCACAGAGCTGAGCGGTGATCTGCTGCAGGCATATCTCACTGAGACGCTGTACCAGAGCCACTACGAGCGCGGCCGCGCACTCGATCAGATTGCACTCGCCCTGCTGGGGGACCAGGACGCGATCGACGGGGTCGCTGCGATCTTCGCGAGCAACGAGGGGAGCGTCGACCTCGCCATGGAGATCGTCACCTGCCACTCCTTCCCGATCGAGCCCGATATTCCCGGCCTCCTCGCGCACATCCGGGAGACAGGAATGCCCCGTCTGCTCGGTGGCCCCGAGATCACCGACGACACCCTCGCGCCGTTCGTTGATCTCTCCTGCTACGCACTGCCCGAGAGTGGTCTCGACATCACAGAGCGCTTTGATGCGAGCGAAGCGGATCCGATTCTCGTGATTGGGATCACCGGAGATCACGCCACCCCCTACCAGTATGCGAAAGAGCTCGTCGAAGAATTGGGCAACGCCACGCTGCTGACGCTGGATGGCCAAGGGCATGCCGCCTCCTACAGCGGTCGGTCTACGTGCATCGACTCCGCAGTCACGAGCTACCTGCTCAGCGGTGACCTCCCGAAGCCTGACACCGTGTGCCGCGACGACGACCGCAGTTGAGGCGATCTGGCTGGCACTCGGCATAGAATCCTTGCCACACCACAATTCCCACCAGGAGGCAGCATGTCTGAACAGGTGAAAGGCCCGAAGTCCTACTTCCCGTCGATCGAGTCGAAGTACGGCAAGACGGTCGAGGAGTGGTTCGCTGAGCTGCGTCCGCTCGCGGGGCAGAAGCACATGGACCAGGTCGCGTTCCTGAAGGAGCAGGGCATGGGCCACGGGCATGCGAACGCGCTGGTGCACGTCTTCCGCGCCGAACACGGCGGCGCGTAGTCGGTGCGCCGACACCGCGCGCTCCGCTGAATGATGCGCCGCGCACGGCTCCAGGCATACCATCGGCATATGAGGCTACGTTCCGTTCGTGCGCAATTGCGACTGCGCTGGGCGGTCGCGCTCGCGGTCGGACTCATCGCAGGGGTGCTCGCTACGCCTGCGCTGGGCCCAGCCGCGGGTGTGCTGGTGGGGTGGGGCGTGCTCGCGTTGGTCAGCACCACTTGGGTGCTCCTGCAGATCTGGCCCATGGACCCGGCGGCTACGCGCGCACACGCCACGGCTGAGGATCCCGGACATCGCATCGCCAGGATCGTCGCCATCCTCGGCAGCGTGATCAGTCTTGGCGCGGTCGGCGTCGTCATTGTTGAGGCCCGCAGCGCTGCAGACGGGGAAGCCGTGGCCCTCGCCGGCATAGCGGTGCTGAGCGTGGTGTCCTCGTGGGCATTGATCCAGACGAACTACCTGCTCCACTACGCGCGGGTCTATTACGAGCCGGGAACGCGGGACGGGCTAGCCAGGGGGATCGACTTCAATCAGGACGACGACCCGTGCTACACCGATTTCGCGTATTTCTCGGTGGGACTGGGCATGACCTACCAGGTCGCTGACACCGATGTGACACGGGCGGAGATCCGCAGGATCGTCATCGCGCAGACCCTGCTCGCGTACTTGTTCGGGGCCGGGATCCTGGCCGTCGTCATCAACCTGATTGCCGGACTCGGCTGATCCAGCACCAGCACCAGCACGCCACGGCGGTAACGTCTCGCCCGCTTTGCGTCCGGCTTTGCGTCGGGCTTTGCGTCGGGCTTCGCGTCCCGCGAAATCACAGCCCGTTCTGAAGCGCCGGCGATACGCTGCTGACATGAGCACTCCTGCACCGGACGCGTTCGCCGCTACCCAGGAGGAGGTCGACGTTGACGACGAGATCACGATCTCGGCAAGCGCCCTCCGCACGCTGGGCGATCAGATGCAGCGGTTCCTCCTCGAGTATCGCTTTGCGATGCAGGAGGTTGAAACGAAACTTGCCATCCTGCGCGAGGAGTTCCTCCACATGCACGAGTACAACCCGATTGAGCATGTCTCAAGTCGGGTGAAATCGGTCGACAGCCTCGTCTCAAAGCTGGAGCGGCGGGGGATCAGTAGCGAATTTGAGGTCATCCGCACCGAGATTCAAGACATCGCAGGCGTCCGTGTCACCTGCGCCTTCATCCACGATGTGTACCGGCTCTTCGACCTCCTGACTCAGCAAGACGACATCACGGTGCTCGAAGTCGAGGACTATATCGAGACTCCGAAAGACAACGGCTACCAGAGCCTGCACACGATCCTCTCGATCCCCGTCTATCTCTCGACCGGCCGCGTCGACGTGCCGGTTGAAGTCCAGTTCCGCACCATCGCGATGGACTTCTGGGCCAGCCTCGAACACAAGATCTACTACAAATACGCACGCCAGGTGCCGGACACTCTCACGCGCGAGCTCAAGCACGCCGCCGATACCGCAGCAGAACTCGACACCCGCATGGAACGGCTGCACGCTCAGCTGCACGGCGCGCCGCCCCCGCACACCGGCCCGATTAACCTGCAGCGGGTACAAGAGGCAACCAGGCAGCAGCGGATCGCGCGTATGCAGGAGCCTGAACCACAACGGCGCACCGTTCGCCCGGTGTAGTCTGCGGCGCCCGTGCGCTACGGTCGAAGCGTGGAGAGCGAACACCTGCCGGGAGGATCGGGCGGCGTCTGGCGCATGCGGAGCGCAGACGGTGAGACGCGCGTCCATCGGCCGACTGGCCCCTGGACCCCCGCCGTGCATCACCTGCTGGCGTTTCTGAACGAGCGTGGACTCGACGGGATCCCTGCGGTGCATGGGATCGACGCGGAACATCGCGAGGTGCTCGACTACCTCCCGGGAGCGACACTTGATCCTGAGACCGAGGAAGTCGACGACGCCGCGCTCGCTGCAGCCGCGGCCTGGCTCCGACGCTTTCACGATACAGTGCGCGAGTTCCGGCCGGGCGCACTCGAATGGCGCCAAGGCGTCCAGGAGCTCGCCTCAGACGAGGTGATCTGTCACAACGATCCCGGGCTCTACAACTGGGTCGTGGTGGACGGTGAATTCGCCGGCATGATCGACTGGGATCGCGCGGGGCCGGGCCGGCCGATCGACGATCTCGCCTTCCTGTGCTGGTCAGGGGTGCCGCTGCTGCGTGAACTTCCCGTTGCGGACGCCGCTCGCCGTGTCGCGCTTGCCGCTGCATCCTACGGTGACATCGATCCGAGTGAACTCCTCGACGCGGTGGACGCCCGCATGGGCCTGATCGCTGCTCGCTGGCGCGCAGGGATCGAGCGCGGAGATCCTGGCACGATCGCTCTGCGCGACGCCGGAGTGATGGACCGACATCTTGCCCGCGTTGCGGGTTTCGACGCGCGCCGGGAGCTGATCCGGGCCGCACTGGGCACGATTGCGAACCACTGAGGGAGCGAAACATGACTGTGCACGATGACCGGGCCGCCGCAAACCGAGCGTCCACGTTGACCCTGACCGATGGGGGCATCGAAACTGCCCTCGTGGATCGGCTCGGCCAGGAACTGCCAGAGTTCGCCGCATTCGTGCTGCTGCAGAGCGTTGACGGGCGCGCCGCGCTCCGCGAATACTATCGGCCATTCGTTGAGTTGGCTGCCGAGCGCGGGCTTCCGCTCGTGCTCGACACCCCGACGTGGCGCGCAAACCCAGATTGGGGTGCCCGGGTGGGGGCCGACACCGCTGCGCTCGCTCAGGCCAACGGCGATGCCGTCGCGCTCGTGCGCGAGGCGAGCGAGGATCGCGGCGATGAAGTGCCGCTCGACGTCATCATCAATGGGTGTGTCGGCCCGCGATTTGACGAGTTCGTCCCGGCGGAGCGAATGACAGCCGAGGAAGCTGAACGCTATCACTCCCAGCAGGTCGTAGCACTCGCAGAAGCGGGGGCCGATCGGGTCACTGCCGTCACGATGCTCGATGCGGCAGAAGGAATCGGCGTGATCCGAGCAGCACAGGCGGCGAGGATTCCCGTCGCGGTTTCATTTGCCGTTGGCGCTGACGGATTGCTCGGCGACGGCAGCACCGTTGCCGAGGCGATCGCCGCGGCCGATGCCGCCACAGACGCCGCAGCCATTGGGTTTCTCGTGAACTGTGCGCACCCGAGCGAGGTGACCCTCGGCCTCTCGGCGAGCGCTAGTGCTCCCGAACTGGAACGGATCATTGGCTTCCGGCTGAACGCCGCTGAGCAGGGCGACGAAGGTGCAGGGGATCCGCCGGCCACCTTTGCTGCCGGCGTCCACGCGCTGCGATCGCTCGCGCCAAACGCCGTGGCACTCGGCGGCTGCTGCGGCACCGATGTTCCGCATATCAGGGCGCTCGCTGAGGTGTAATTCGCGGTGCAAAGTATGGCCTACTGGGCATACTGACACGGAATACGTGATTCGAATGGTTAGGGTGGGGGTGTGAATAAGGACCCACTGGAGGAACTCTTCGGCACGCCCGATGAGACGCCCGAGCCTGTCCCTGCCCGTGAACGCCTCGCGTATGAGCAGGCGGATCGGGTGCGCACTGCACAGTTCCCCGCCGAACGAGGCGCAGTCGGACGTGCCCAGAGCGAGGCACCCAGCTCGCGCGCGCAGGCAGCGAAGCCATGGATTATCGTCGGTGTCGTTGCCGTGCTCGCCATCATCGGCGCAATCGTGGTGCTGAATATGGCCCGTGGTCAGGAGGCGCCGGCTCCGACCGCGAGCACCACCACCACCCCCACAACGTCACAGCAGACGACACCTCCCACAACGCCGAGCACACAGCCGACTGAGAAGCCGGAGACGGAAAAACCGGACGACGAGGTGCCGTCAGTTGAGGTGGGGGACACCATCGTGTTCCCCATTGGCCCGTGGAATGCGACATCGCAGTGGCCACAGCGGCTCGGCGGCGCGAGCTTCGAGATCCCGACACAGACAGATTTGCGTCTCAGCGGCGAACTGTTCAATTCATTCCCCGCGGAGTGTGAGGCAATGCGCACGCAATGGGGCGCAACGAAACTCGCCGACGGCAGCTTTGAAGTTGCGAAGCCCGCCACGAAGTGTGCGGCTGCACCGGAGCTGTACGACGAGGTCTGGGGGCTGCTCGACGCCTGGGTGAAGACAATCAAGGTCGGCTAAGGAGCACCGAACAAGCTGGGCCAGAGGGCGAGCGCGAGCGGATACCCGGCGAAGCTGACGATGTCGAGGATCCAGTGCGCCACAATCAGGGGCAGGATCCTGCCGAAGCGGTGGTACGCCCAACCGAACACGATGCCCATGACGACATTGCCGAGAAAGCCGCCGAACCCCTGGTAGAGGTGGTAGCTGCCACGCAGCACCGCGCTCGTCAGGATGATCGCGATCGTGCCGAGACCGAGTCGCCGCAGCCGGTCAAACAGATACGCCACGACAATGAGCTCTTCGCTCAGCGCCGCGCGCAATGCCTGAAGCACGAGCACCGGCACAGTCCACCAGAACGCGTCGAGGCTGGTCGGCACCACTGTGAGGTTGATTCCGATTGCCTTGGAAACCAGGTAGAAGGCGATTCCCGGGATCCCGATCAGCGCTGCGAGCCCGACACCCCAGCCGGTCTCGCCCAGCCACCAACGGCGGCTGGCGCCGGTTGAAACGTTGACCGGGGCACCGAAGCCGAGCCGGCCGAGTCGCGGGGCGGCTGAGCGCCACAGGAGGAACACCACAAGCGCGGTTGGTGCGAGCCCGAAGCCGAACGCGAGGAGCTGATAGACCAGATCAAACACTGGGCGTTCAGCGAGCGAGCGATTGATCGTTGTCGATTGCTCGGCAAGCGTGGTGTCGCGTGTGAGACGCTCGGTGATGGCGACGATGGCGTACACGGCAGAAGCGCCGAACGACAGGGCGAGCACGATGCCAATTTCCCAGCGCAGCCGGGCTCGAGATGCTGAGACATTCACGGGTTCAGGCTATCGCTGGAGCGGTGCAGAGTTCCCGGGAGATTCTGGTGGGTTCGTACAGACTTCTGCCCCGACTCCCGCGTGGAGTTTGCGGACATCTACAGTACTGGGTCACGAAGTCGTTACGTGGACCGTTTTCGAAAATGCGGTGGAAATCTGTCGATAGTCTGGTGGAGTACACATCTCAATCCCGCGGGGGATGGGCTTCACTTTGTTGTGACGTGCCCGGCTCCGCGGGCATGTTCAAGGAGGACACCAGTGAAGCGATCACGGATGGGCTTAGGGTTCATTGCTCTGGCCACCGCCGGCGCGTTCGCCCTTTCAGGGTGCACGTCGGGTGACGGATCGACCGGCAATGCAGCCGGAAGTGGCGAAGGCATCATCACTGTCAACGCTACCGAGCCTCAAAAGGGCCTGATCCCTGCTGATACGACTGAAGTGGGTGGCGGCAAGGTCGTCGACGCACTGTGGGAAGGCCTCGTCTACTACGATGCCGAAGGCGCTACCCAGATGGGTGTCGCTGAGTCGATCGAATCAGATAACGGAACAACCTGGACGGTGAAGCTCCGCGACGACGCGGTGTTCTCCGACGGGACACCGGTGCTCGCGAAGAACTTCGTTGATGCGTGGAACTACGCAGCAAACGTCGACAACGCTCTCGGCAACCAGTACTTCTTCAGCGCTATCGCTGGTTTCAGCGAGACCGAGCCCGTGGAGGAGCTATCCGGTCTGAAGGTGATCGACGATCACACCTTCACCATCGAAGCGACACCGGATTTCCCGGACCGTCTCGGATACTCGGCGTACTACCCGCTCCCTGATGTCGCGTTCGAAGACATGGAGGCCTTCGGCCAGTCGCCGATCGGCAACGGCCTCTACAAGTTTGCGAGCGACGACGCCTGGAAGCACGATGTCGAGATCAAGCTGGTGAAGAACGACACCTATGTCGGACCCCGTGAAGTTGCCAACGGTGGCATTGACTTCAAGGTCTACGCTTCCCTCGACGCCGCATACACGGACCTGCTGGCGAACAACCTCGACGTGCTCGATCAGATCCCGGATACGTCGTTCGCTGTGTTCCAGGATGAGCTCGGAGATCGCGCGATCAACCAGGCCGGCGCTCTGATGACGACGCTGACGATCTCAGAGAACCTTGAGCACTTCTCCGGCGAAGAAGGCAAGCTGCGCCGCCAGGCGCTGTCAATGGCAGTTGACCGCGAAGAGATCATCGATGTGATCTTTGAGGGCACGAACATCCCGGCGAAGGACTTCACTTCCCCGATTGTTGACGGCTACACCGAGGACCTGACGGGTGTCGAGAACCTCGACTTTAACCTGGAAAAGGCCAAGGAACTGTGGGCAGAGGCCGACAAGATGAGCCCCTACGAAGGAACGCTCGAAGTAGCGACGAACTCCGACGGACCGCACCAGGTGTGGATTGAGGCAGTCGCGAACCAGTGGGCCAACAACCTCGGCGTGACGGCTGCTCCGAAGCTGTACCCGACTTTCCAGGCTTTCCTGGATGATCGCGAAGCGGACACCGTTGGCGGCCCGTTCCGGTCCGGCTGGCAGGCTGACTACCCGGGTGCTTACAACTACCTCCAGCCCCTGTACTACACGGGCGCAAGCTCCAACCACGGCTTCTACAGCAACAAGAAGTTTGACACGCTGCTTGACGAGGCTGTGCAGGAAGCAGACCACGACAAGTCGGTTGCGAAGCTGCAGGAAGCACAGGAGATCCTGCTCGACGAAATGCCGTCGATCCCGCTGTGGTACCAGGGGACCACCGGTGGACACGGCGAAAACGTCGACAACGTCGCTTTCGGGTGGAATTCCGTTCCCATCTTCAACGAGATCACCAAGAAGTAACACATAGAGGCAGGCCCCGGAGAATCCTCCGGGGCCTGCTGCCGTGTCGCACCACCATCCGAGGTGCGGCGCACGCAACCGCTTCCCAAATCGACGGACACCGAAGTCCGCTGGTTTGTTACGCATCACAACTGCGAGAGAATACAGACATGCATAGTTCCATCGGACGGGAGAGGAGCAGCGAATGCTGAGATACATCCTCTTTCGAATCCTTCAAGTGATTCCAGTACTCCTGGGCACCACGTTCTTGATCTACTTCATGGTGTTTGCCATGCCCGGCGACCCTGTCGCCGCGATGTTTGGCGAGAAGGTGCCAAGTGAAGCGATCTTGGATCGTCTTCGAGAGCAGTACAACCTTGATCAGCCGTTCTTTATCCAGTATCTGCTGTACCTGAAGGGCATCCTGGTCGGTGACTTTGGTATGAGCTTCTCGGGTGAACCGGTCTCTGAGATTCTCGCTCGGGCGTTCCCGGTCACCATCAAGCTGGCGGCGATGGCGATTGTACTTTCCCTCGTGCTCGCGATTGTCATCGGACTCTTCTCGGGCCTGCGCAAGGGCAAACTGTTCGACAACATCAACCTGATCGTCGGACTCGTATTCATGAGCATCCCGATCTTCGTGATTGCATTCATCGCGCAGTACGGACTTGGACTCAAACTCGGGTGGTTTAGCCCGACCGTCGGCGCGGGGGCTCCGACGAAAGACCTTCTCCTTCCGGCAATCGTGCTGGGTGTGAGCCTGTACGCCACAAGCATGCGCCTCACACGGTCCTCGGTGATCGACACGCTGAACCAGGACTTCGTACGAACCGCGTATGCGAAAGGTTTGAGCCGCGGGCGTGTCATTCCCGTCCACGTACTCCGCAACTCGCTGATCCCTACAATCACGAATACGGCGACAGACTTCGGCATCTTGATGGTCGGGGCCACGGTCACGGAGGGCATATTTAATGTTCCCGGCGTCGGTAATGTCCTATTCAAGGCGATCCTCAAGGGCGAGAATGCGACCGTCGTGTCGTTCGTTACCGTCATGGTGCTGATCTATCTCGGCGTGAACCTCGTCGTTGACCTTCTGTACGCCGTTCTCGATCCGAGGATTCGCTATGCCTGAGCCCATGAAGCCTGAACGCCGCAACCTCGATGGCGTACGCCCCGTCGCCGAGCACTTCGTTGCCCCGGTGACAGAAACCCCGGTCGCGGCAGTCGACGCCGTTCGGATCGGCGAAAAGAAGTCCTCGCTGTGGCGCGATGCCTGGCGTGACATGCGACGCCGCCCGATGTTCTGGATATCGGCAGCGATCTTGTTGGTTGTTGCACTCGTGTCGCTCCTCCCATGGATCTTCACGCAGGCTGACCCGCGTGCCTGCTCGCTGCAGTTCTCCAATGGTGGGCCCACCGCCGGACACCCGCTTGGATTCAACAAGCAGGGTTGCGATGTCTACTCGCGCATCATCTACGGCACGAATACCTCGGTTTCCGTTGGACTCATCGTCATCGCGCTCACATTTGTGGTGGGCACGATCATGGGCTCCATCGCCGGCTTCTTTGGCGGAGCACTTGATGCGGTGCTCTCCCGCATTGGCGATATCTTCTTCTCGATTCCGTACATCCTTGCTGCGGTCGTCGTGATGAGTGTCATGTCGCAGTACCGCAATCCACTCGTGATTGCACTTGCCATTGGTGGGTTCTCTTGGCCCATTACCGCGCGAATCGTGCGAAGCGAAATTCTCCGTGTGAAGAACGCGGACTTTGTCATGGCAGCCGAATCACTGGGGCTGTCGCGCATGGGCACGATGCTGAAACACGTGATCCCGAATGCGATTGCGCCAGCGATCGTGGTCACAACGATCTCGCTCTCTTCTGCGATCGTTGCAGAGTCGGTGCTGTCGTTCCTCGGTGTCGGTCTTCCCAGCGGGGAGTTCATTAGCTGGGGCAACGACATTAGTGCAGCTCAGCTATCTCTCCGTACCGATCCCATGCCGCTTATTTACCCCTCGCTCGCACTCACTGTTACGGTGCTCGGCTTCATCCTGCTGGGTGAGGTCGTTCGCGATGCGCTCGATCCGAAGGCGAGGGCACGGCGATGAACGCACCCCACTTAGAAGAAACGGCGTCGCCGATGGAACCCGTCCTGAGCGTGCGCGATCTCGCGGTCGCGTTCAAAGTTGACAAGCAACTCAAAGAAGTCGTGCATGGCATCAGTTTTGATGTCTACCCAGGGGAGACGGTCGCGATCGTTGGCGAGTCCGGATCGGGCAAGTCCACGACAATGCACGCTGTGATGAACCTGCTTCCTGGCACGGGCACCATCACTGGTGGCTCCGTGAACTGGCGTGGTCGCGAACTCGTCGGTATCGGCCGGCGCGAGATGGAGACGATCCGAGGGCGCGAGATCGGTCTTGTGCCTCAGGATCCCATGTCGAACCTCAACCCGGTGTGGTCGATTGGCTTCCAAGTTGAGGAAGCGATCCGGGCCAATGGCCTCGCACAGGGGCGCAAAGAGGTGAAGGCCCGCGCCGTTGAGGTGCTCGAACAGGCGGGGCTGCAGAACGCTGAACAGCGAATGAAGCAGTACCCTCACCAGTTCTCTGGCGGAATGAAGCAGCGCGCGCTCATCGGGATTGGTCTGTCGGCTGAACCTGAACTCCTGATTGCTGATGAGCCCACTTCGGCACTCGATGTGACGGTCCAGCGAGTCGTGCTCGATCATTTGGGGAAGCTCACGTCGGAGCTGGGGACCGCCGTGGTCTTCATCACACACGATCTTGGTCTCGCAGCTGAGCGCGCGGAGAAGCTCATCGTGATGTATCAGGGCAACATTGTTGAATCGGGCCCCAGCCGAGAAATCCTGCAGAATCCGCAGCACCCATACACGAAGCGTCTCGTCTCGGCAGCTCCGAGCCTGGCTTCCCGCCGAATTGGCTCCGACTCGACTCTGCCGGCCGCTCCTACCGAGACGTTCGACGTTGCGGCTCTCGCAGACAGCTCGAATCGTGCGGTTAAGCACGGTGAGCCGATGATCGAAGTCAATGACCTCGGGAAGATTTACAAGCTTCGCAAGGGCAACTTCGGCACCGAGGACTTCCACGCGGTCTCTGGTGCCACCTTCACCGTGAAGCGCGGCGAGACGATGGCGCTGGTGGGCGAGTCGGGTTCCGGCAAATCCACGATTGCGAAGATGGTGCTCCAACTCGAGCCGTCGAGCTCGGGTACGATCCGCATTGGCGGCAGGGAGACTGCCGGAATGAAACGGTCGGAGCTCTTCGATCTGAGGCGCACGCTCCAGCCGGTGTTCCAGGATCCGTACGGATCGCTCGACCCGCTGCACAACATCGGGAACACCATTATGGAGCCGCTGAAGATCCACAACGTGGGGGATGCAGCAAGCCGTAAGGCTCGAGTGCTCGAGCTGCTCGATCAGGTTGCCCTGCCGCGTGAGCTCGCAACGCGCTACCCGAACGAACTCTCCGGTGGCCAGCGTCAGCGTGTGGCTGTGGCTCGAGGGCTCGCGCTGAAGCCAGACATCCTCGTGCTCGACGAGGCCGTCTCCGCGCTCGACGTGCTCGTGCAGGCGCAGATCCTCGACCTGCTCGCTGAGCTGCAGCGGGAGCTCGGTCTCACCTACCTGTTCATCACCCACGATCTGGCGGTCGTGCGGTTGATCGCTGACCGCGTCTGCGTGATGCAGCAGGGCAAGATCGTGGAGCAGGCATCCACTGACGAGGTGTTTGAGAACCCGCAGGAGGAGTACACGAAGAACCTGCTCGCTGCGATCCCCGGTGCGGGGATTGAGCTTGGGGTGAACTAACTCTTCATCTGAGTCCTCAGCACATCAGCACTTCAGCCCTCGGCCCGTTTCGGACCGGGGGCTGAAGTGTGGGTGGAGCCGTTGAAGCCAGGTGCCGGTGGAGTTCCATACGGCTCTGCCCGTCGATGGGTCCCAAATGGGGGGCTTCAGCACCCGTGAAGCGCCCAATTGGGACCCATGAATCGATTCACAGGCCCGCACGGCGCGTGGCGGGGGCTGGGGCGGGGCTGGGGCTGGGGCTGGGTGGGGGCTGCGGTGGGGAGCGCGGTTCCTCGGGCACACACGCAAACTTGACACGCGTTGCGCGCGGTTCTGCGTGCGCCGCGAGTGCGATACCCGTTGCGTTGTGCCCATTGAATGTCATTTTGCGAGTATTTCGAGCTGGATTGAGCAGCTTGTTACAAATTGGTCCCAGAGGAAGCAGTGCGGGCCTGAGAGTGACTAGGCTCAGGATGTTGATAGATACGCGCATTGATGCTCGTATTCCTGCTCACTGGAGGAAGCTCTTGAAGAAGACAATGATGTCTGCGGCCGCGCTACTCGGCACTGCAGTTCTGCTCACGGCGTGCGCGAGCGGTGGCTCTGGCGGCAGCGGCGGTTCGGGAGGATCAGGCGGCGAAGCGATCACCGTCGGCACCACCGACGTCGTAACCGCCCTCGATCCGGCTGGTTCGTATGACAACGGCTCGTTCGCCGTCATGACCAACGTGTACCCGTTCCTGCTCAACCATGAGATCGGATCGAGCGAGGTTGCGCCAGATATCGCCGAGTCAGCGGAGTTCACCGCGCCGACGGAGTACACGGTCAAACTCAAGAGCGGACTGAAGTTCGCCAACGGACACGATCTGACGAGCTCAGATGTGAAGCACAGCTTCGATCGACAGGTCGCCATCGCTGACCCAAGCGGGCCGTCGAGCCTGCTCGGCAACTTGGAGAGCGTCGAGGCCGTTGACGAGACGACGGTGGTGTTCACGCTCAAGGAGGCAAACGACCAGACCTTCCCGCAGGTGCTCTCAACGCCGGTGGCGCCGATTGTCGACGAGGAAGTCTTCCCGGCTGACAAGCTCGCAACTGACGACGAGATCGTGAAGGGGAAGGCATTCGCCGGCCAGTACACGCTCGAGAACTTCAAGAAGAACGACCTCGCGTCATACCAGGCGTATGACGGCTACGACGGCCTATGGGGGCCGGCGAAGACCGCCAGCGTCAACGTGAAGTACTTCGCTGACGAGACGAACCTCAGCCAGGCAATGGAGACGAAGGCGATCGATGTCGCATTCCGCAGCCTCTCGGCAACTGACACCGAGAAGCTCGGGAAGACCGATGGGCTGAAGCTCGTTGACGGCCCCGGTGGTGCTATTCGCTACATCGTATTCAACTTCGACACGCAGCCCTTCGGTGCGAAGACACCGGAAGCTGATCCTGCAAAGGCTCTCGCCGTGCGGCAGGCCGCCGCTGACCTCATCGATCGACAGAAGATCGCGACGCAGGTCTACAAGGACACCTTCACCCCGCTCTTCAGCCCGGTGGCGCAGGGCTTTACCGGCGCGACGGACGCGTTCAAGGAACTGTACGGTGACGCGAAGGGTGGCGCAGACGCGGGCGCTGCGAAGGCGCGCCTTGAGGCAGCAGGCGTGACCACGCCGGTGACGCTGCAGCTGCAGTACAACCCGGATCACTACGGCGATGCCTCCGCTGAGGAGTACGCGCTGATCAAGCAGCAGCTCGAGGCCGATGGCCTGTTCACCGTTGATCTGCAGTCCACGGAGTGGGGCCAGTACTCAAAGGACTTCCCGGCCGACGCCTATCCCATGTACCAGCTGGGATGGTTCCCTGACTTCTCGGACGCCGACAACTTCCTCACGCCGTTCTTCGTTGACGGTGGCTTCTTCAACAACCACTACGCCTCGCCGAAGACGAACGAGCTCATTGCGCAGGAACGCGTGGCCGTTGATCCGGCGGAGCGGACTTCTCTCATTGAAGAGGCGCAGGCCGAGGTTGCGAAGGACGTGCCGATGATCCCGCTGCTCCAGGGCACGCAGGTTGCGATCACCACCGACGCAATCGACGGGGTTGTGCTCGACGGTTCCTTCAAGTTCCGCCTCGGAACGATCACCAAGCAGTAACGGTTGATTTCGGCGTGGGGTGGGGCATCGAGCCTCACCCCATTCCGGGACACGCGCTATGACTATTCTTGACGCCTCGGCTGTGTCTTCGCCAACGAAGATGCCCGCTCGCCGCACCCGCGGTGGCCTGCTGCGCTACATTCTGTGGCGCGCGGTACTCATCATCCCCACCGTGTTCATCCTGGTCACGATGGTGTTCCTCCTCATGCGGAGCATTGGTGATCCGATCACTGCCGCCGTGGGTGGAAAGCTCCCGCCAGACGAACTCGCGCGGCGCATCCACGATGCCGGCTATGACCGGCCGATCCTCACCCAGTACTTCGAATACCTCGGACAGGTGTTCACTGGCAATTTCGGCACGACGATCAGTGACAATCGGCCCGTCACCGAGGTGCTCGTCACCTTTGGCTCGGCCACGCTCGAACTCGCGTTCTTCACGCTGATCGTTGCATTCGTCGTCGGCATTCCGCTCGGCATGCTCGCGGCCTACTATCGGGACCGCGGCCCCGATGCTGCGCTGCGCATCTTCGCGATCTTCACCTACGCGACGCCCGTATTCTTCTCTGGCCTCCTCATGAAGCTCATTTTCGGAGTGTGGCTCGGCTGGTTCCCCCTCTCAGGGCGCGCTTCGATCGGCACCGAACTGCAGTTGCAGATGCTCGACGGGCCATCGGGGTTCTATCTGATCGACGCGATCCGCACCGGCAACCTCGCCAACGTGGGAGATGTGCTGGCCCACGCCGTGCTCCCAGCGTTGACGCTCGGCATGATGACCGCTGGCATTTTCTTGCGCCTCGTACGCACCAATATGATCGGCACGCTCGGACGGGAATACATCGATTCGGCACGCTCGCGCGGCGTGCGGGAATTCCGTCTCGTCACCAAGCACGCGTATCGCCCCGCGCTGATCCCCATCATTACGGTGATTGGCCTGCAGATCGCAATGCTGCTCGGCGGTGCGGTGCTGACCGAGACCACCTTTGAGTGGAAGGGCTTGGGCTTCCAGCTCGCTCACTATCTCAGCGCCCGCGACTTTGTTGCGGTGCAGGGGATCGTCGCGCTGCTCGCCGTGATCGTCGCGCTGAGCAACTTTGTGGTCGACGTCGTGGCCGCGCTGATCGACCCGAGAGTGAGGTACTGAGATGTCGGCTCCAACGGAAACCGAAGCGATCCTCACCGCAGACCGTCCTGAGCGCGGCTGGCACTCCTGGCCGCTGATCAAGCAGCTGCGGCAGAGCGTTGGCCTGCAGCGTGGCATGCTGGTCGCTGGGCTCGTGCTCATGGGAGTGTTCATCGTGCTCGCGGCGTTCGCTCCGCTGATCGCGCCCTACGATTTCAACGCGCTCTCGGGGCCTGACGGGGACTTCGGATCTCGCACGCCCCCATCAGCTGCGCACCCGTTCGGCACCACGATCGCAGGATATGACGTGCTCTCGCGAGTGATCTGGGGCTCGCGTACCGCGCTGCTCGTGATTGTGATCGCAGTGCTCGCCTCGATCTTCGCTGGCACGCTGCTCGGACTCGTCTCCGGGTATCTTGGCGGTGCTCTTGATCGCGTACTCGTGATGCTCACCGACGCGATCTACGCGTTCCCCTCGCTGCTGCTCGCGATTGTGATGTCTATTGTCATCTCCGGAGGCCAGTCGAGTCTCTGGGGTGGGATCTGGTCGGCGGCGCTGTCGATCACGGTCGTATTCATCCCGCAGTATTTCCGGGTCGTGCGCTCTGAAGTGGTGCGCGTGAAATCCGAGGTGTTCGTCGAGTCCGCACGCGTGATCGGCGCGAGCCGGAGCCGGATCATGTTCCGGCATGTGCTGCGCAACTCGACGCGGTCGCTGCCGCTCGTCTTTACTTTGAACGCTTCCGAAGCGATTCTGACCCTCGCTGGCCTCGGGTTTCTCGGCTTTGGTATCGAGCCGAACTCGGCGGCGGAGTGGGGCTATGACCTGAACAAGGCGATCGCCGATGTCACGAATGGGATTTGGTGGACCAGCCTGTGGCCCGGCCTTGCAATCGTGCTCGTGGTCACTGGTCTGACGCTGACTGGGGAGAGCCTGAACGACCTCGCGGATCCGCGCCTGCGCAGTCGCAGACGCGTCAAAGCGGGCAGCGGCACGGTCGAAGAAACCTCGATCGCTGCGCGCCAGGAAGGAACGACGCTATGAGTCAGCAGACGAATCCGATGCGGACTGAGCGTGTGCTCGATATCCGCGATCTTGAAGTGACCTTTGCCACTGATCAGGGCGCTGTGCGTGCGGTGAACGGAGTGTCGCTCGCCGTGGAGCCCGGTCGGGTACTCGCGGTGGTGGGCGAGTCAGGATCCGGCAAGACGGTCTCCGCGCGCACCGTGCTGGGGTTGCTGCCTGAGACCGCAATCGCGTCCGGTTCGGTGATCCTATCGTCTCGCGACGGCAGCGAGACGAACGACGTGCTCCACCTCACGGGAGAAGAGCTGAGACGTGTGCGCGGCAGAGACGTCGCGATGGTGTTCCAAGAGCCGTCCACCGCGCTCAACCCCGTCTACACGGTGGGGTGGCAGATCGCTGAGGGGCTGCGTGCGCACGCCAAACTCTCCAAACGAGAGGCACGCGAACAGGCGATTGCGATGTTGGAGCGGGTGGGGATCCCGGATCCGCGCGAGCGCGTTGATTCGTACCCACACCAGCTTTCTGGCGGCCAGAAGCAGCGCGTGATGATCGCCATGGCGCTCGCGCTGCGGCCGGGACTCATCGTCGCTGACGAGCCGACCACGGCGCTCGACGTCACGGTGCAGGCGGAGATCCTGGACCTGTTGCGCACACTGCAGGCTGATCTCGGCACGGCGATCCTGCTCATCACGCACAACATGGGTGTCGTTGCGGACCTTGCAGACGACGTCGCCGTGATGTACCAGGGTGAGGTGATCGAGCGTGCGCCGGTGGCTGAGCTGTTTGCGCACCCGCGCGAGGACTATACGAAGCAGTTGCTGCAGGCGGTGTTGAAGCTCGGCGACGGCAGGATCCGAGTGGCGGATCGCGCCGAGGCGCCAGCGCCCGGGTCAGCAACGGCCGACACGGGCGAACCCCAGTCGCGTCCTGCTCCGCTCGTGAGCGCCCGCGGTCTCGAGATTCGGTATCCCGGCAGGCTCGGGAAGCCAGGCTTCCAAGCGGTGCGCGGAGTGGACTTCGAGATTTCCGCAGGCGAAGTGTACGGGCTGGTGGGGGAGTCCGGATCGGGCAAGTCCACGATCGGGCGCGCGATTGCCGGCCTGACTCCCGCGACGGGCGGTTCACTCCGCGTGCTGGGGCACGAGATGGTGGGATTCTCAGAACGCAAGTTCCGGGCGGCCCGCCGGGACCTGGGATTCGTGTTCCAAGATCCCGCGTCAAGCTTCAACCCGGTGCTCACCATTGCGGAAAACGTCGCGGAGCCGCTCGTAGTGCACAAGATTGCGCGCACACCTGAAGAGGCCCGCGGGAGGGTGAACGAACTGCTTGAAGCGGTGCAGCTGCCGCGTGCCTACGGTGATCGCTATCCGCACGAGCTATCTGGCGGGCAGCGGCAGCGTGCCTCACTCGCGCGAGGGCTCGCGCTTGATCCGAAACTGCTGATTGCGGATGAGCCGACCTCCGCGCTGGATGTGTCGGTGCAGGCCCGAGTGCTTGAGCTGTTCACCGAGCTGCAGGCTGAACTGGGCTTTGCCACGCTGTTCATCACTCATGATCTTGCGGTGGTCGATGCCCTCGCCGATCGAGTTGGCGTGCTGTACCACGGTGAACTCGTCGAGAGCGGCACGACAACCGAGGTGCTGCAGCACCCGCGCGAGCTCTACACGCAGCGGCTCCTCGCGTCGCTCCCGGTGCCTGATCCCGCTGAGCAAGCAGTCCGCCGCGAACTGGCGCGCGAATTGCGGGAGGCGTAGCCTGCTGGTCCTAGCGCGGCGTCGTGCGATGCACGATCACGGCGCCGACGCAGGCCAGCACGGCGACGGTGAGCACGAACAGCGCCATCGGTAGTGCCGTGTGCTCACCCCATGCGCCCACGAGCGGAGACGCGAGCCCGCCGACGGCAAATTGACCTGCGCCGAGGAGGGCGGATCCGGATCCTTTCGCCGCCCGGGCCCGGGCAAGCGCGAGAGCACTCGCATTCGACATGATGAGCCCGGTGCCACCCGTCAGCGTGAAAGCGCAGACGATAAACGCGGCAGGGGACAGCGTGTTGGTCGTAGCGAGGACCGTGAACGCAGCGCCTGCAAGCACCGCAAACACGGTGCCAAGCACCAGCATGCGCGTCGCTCGCACCGTGCCAGCGAGCTTCGCGTTGATGAAGTTCGCGGTGATCATGGCGAGCGCGCCGGCAGCGAACGCGAGCGAGTACAGGAACGGTGGCATGCCGAGGATGGTCTGGCCGACGAACGGGGAGGCTGAGATATACGCCATCATGCCCCCAAACCCCAGACTAAACACGACCATCAGCAGCAGGAACGCGCGGTCGCGGAGCAGCCTGCTGAAATGGCCGATGGCCGCGCGGAGGCCCGCGGCATTGCGCTGTTCGGAGGGGAGGGACTCCGGGATGAACAGGGCGGCCAGCGCGAACATGACGACCGCGATTCCCGCCAGTGTGGCGAGCACTGCGCGCCAATCGGCGATTGCAGAGATGGCGCCTCCAATCGGAGGCGCGACGAGCGGGCCGAGGCCAACAAACATGGCGATGAGACTGATGGCGCGGATCGCAGCGGCGCCCTCAGTAAGATCGACCGCAATTGCGCGCGACACGACCACACCTGCCGCGCCGGCGAAACCTTGGACGAAGCGAAGCCCGATCAACACACCGATGCTCGGGGAAAACACCATGGCGATGCTCGCGACCGCGAAGACTGCGAGCGCGCCAAGCAACACTCGCCTGCGGCCCCACTGATCTGAGAGTGGGCCGAGCACGAGCTGGCCAGAACCGATTCCGAGCAGGAAAGCGGTGAGCGTGAGCTGTACGGAGGATGCCGGTGCTCCCAGGTCTGCGGCTATCTCAGTGAACGACGACAGATACATGTCGGTCGCGAACGGACCTGTGGCTGCGAGGAACGAAAGCACCGCCAGGAGGCCCGTGGTGAGCTTCGGGCGGGCAGTCATTTTCCGATCATATACGATTGCTGTGAGCGAATCTCGTCAAGATCCGCTAAAATAATGCGTCGGCTTCTTCGGCACCCACGGGGGAAGGTCCCGCGGTGCCCGGCACCCCGCCGTGTCGACGATCAGATCGTCACGTTAGGACACCACCTCTATGGCTCTCGCTACTCGCGAAGACCTCCGCAACGTTGCTATTGTCGCGCACGTCGACCATGGCAAGACCACGCTCGTCGATGCCATGCTGCGTCAGACCAACTCCTTCGATGCGCACGCAGATGTCGACGACCGGGTCATGGACTCGAACGATCTCGAGCGCGAAAAAGGCATTACGATCCTCGCCAAGAACACGGCGATCTCATACGAGGGGGAGCACGCTCACAACGGCCCCATCGTCATCAACGTTGTCGACACCCCGGGTCACGCTGACTTCGGTGGCGAGGTCGAGCGCGCACTGTCGATGGTTGACGGTGTGGTGCTGCTCGTTGACGCCTCGGAAGGCCCGCTGCCGCAGACCCGCTTCGTGCTCCGCAAGGCACTCGAAGCGAAGCACCCCGTCATCCTCGCGGTCAACAAGACTGACCGCCCCGACGCGCGCATCCCCGAGGTCGTCAGCGAAGCGCAGGACCTGCTCCTCGGCCTCGCCTCTGATCTTGCGGACGACGTCCCGGATCTCGACATCGACGCGGTGCTCAACGTCCCCGTCGTATACCTCTCGGGCCGCGCCGGTGCGTCCAGCCTGAATGAGCCCGCCAACGGCACGCTGCCCGATGGTGACACCCTTGAGGCGCTGTTCGGCGCGATCCTCGAGCACGTCCCCGCACCCACCTACGATGACGAGCACCCGCTGCAGGCACACGTCACGAACCTTGACTCCTCGCCGTTCCTCGGCCGTATCGCGCTGCTGCGCGTGCACCACGGTGAGATCCGCAAGGGCGAGACCGTTGCGTGGGTCCGTCACGACGGAACCGTACAGAACGTTCGCATCACCGAGCTCATGCTCACCAAGGCGCTCTCACGCTACAACGCAGAGAAGGCCGGCCCCGGCGACATCGTCGCGATCGCAGGCATCGAAGAGATCACGATCGGCGAGACCATCGCTGACGCAGAGGACGTGCGTCCGCTGCCCATGATCGAGATCGACGAGCCCGCCATCTCGATGACGATCGGTGCGAACACGTCGCCGCTCGTTGGCAAGGTCAAGGGCCACAAGCTCACCGCGCGCATGATCAAGGACCGCCTGGATCGCGAGCTGGTCGGCAACGTCTCGCTCAAGGTTGTTGACGTGGGCCGTCCCGATGCGTGGGAGGTGCAGGGCCGAGGCGAGCTCGCACTGTCGATCCTCGTCGAGAACATGCGCCGCGAAGGCTTCGAACTCACCGTTGGTAAGCCCCAGGTGGTCACCAAGCAGGTCGACGGTAAGACACACGAGCCCTACGAGCACCTGACGATCGATACGCCGGAGGAGCACCTCGGTGCGATCACCCAGCTCCTCGCATCCCGCAAGGGCCGCATGGAGAACATGGTGAACAACGGCACCGGCTGGGTGCGCATGGAGTTCATCGTTCCTTCGCGTGGCCTGATCGGCTTCCGCTCGGAGTTCATGACCACGACTCGTGGCACCGGCATCGCCAACGCGATCTCCCACGGCTACGACGCGTGGGCTGGCCCCATCGTCACCCGCAACAACGGGTCAATCGTTGCTGACCGCACCGGTGTGGTGACCCCGTTCTCGATGATCAACCTGCAGGAGCGGATGACGTTCTTCGTCCAGCCCACGCAGGAGGTCTACGAGGGCATGGTCATCGGTGAGAACTCACGTTCCGAGGACATGGACGTGAACATCACCAAGGAAAAGAAGCTCACCAACATGCGTGCGGCGAGCTCCGACTCCTTCGAATCGATGACTCCGCCGCGCCAGCTCTCCCTTGAGGAATCGCTGGAGTTTGCCCGCGAGGACGAGTGCGTCGAGGTCACCCCCGAGGTTGTCCGCATCCGCAAGGTCGTACTCGAGGCCAACGCACGTGCACGCAGCGCGTCGCGGGTGAAGAACCAGGGCAAGTAACCCAACTTCGCCGCAGGTGCGACAGCGCCCCATCCCCTCACGGGGGTGGGGCGCTGTTGCGTTGAGGCGTATGATCGCCGCATGGCACTCATGTATGAAACGACGATGTCCCCGTCAAAGTTCGAGCTGCTCGCATCGTGGCTCCCCACGCGGCCATGGTTCCGCGGCGACGTGTCTGCACTGGAAAAGGTCACAGCGTACCGGCTCGATGACCCGGAAGGTGAGGTGGGGATCGAAGGCCACCTCGTTACCGCCGGAGATGACACGATCTATCACGTCGTGCTCACCTACCGCGGGGAACCGCTGGCCGATGGTGAAGAGTTCCTGCTCGGCACCAGTGAACACGGCGTGCTCGGCACACGCTGGATTAGCGACGGCGCCGGGGATCCGGTCTCGCGCACCGTGCTCGCGGAGGCGATGGCGCACGGACGTTCCGAAGCCGAGCAGTTCTACGAGAACGCGGCGGGGGAGACCTCACAACTCCGGCCGCTCAGCCAGCTCAGAGGCTCCGGGGACCCCGAGAGCGCTGTGCCTGAAATGTGGGCGGCATCGGTGTCCGAATTCGGTGGCGTCACGATCGCGGAAACCGGATTCGCCACGCTCCGGATCCGGCACGTGCTCGATGCCGCAGCGCTCGCCGGAGGCGGCGCTGAGGCGCTCGCAGCGGCCGAGAGCGGCGCAGGGCCGGAAGCGTACGCGCTGCGCCTTACCTGGGCCGGCCAGGAGCTTCCGGTCACGATCGCGGCGCTCACAACAGTGGCTCCCGAGTAAGTCCCGGACGGCAGCCAGGCTCGACCCGCCCGGAATCTCGGAAGCGACCACCCCGATTTCCAAGTTTGGCCACTGACCCGCTACAGTAGTCCATGCGTGAGAACGCAAATCGGGATGTGGCGCAGCTTGGTAGCGCACGTCGTTCGGGACGACGGGGTCGCAGGTTCAAATCCTGTCATCCCGACAGTAACCCCCGGAACTACCGCAGAAACATGCGGAAGTTCCGGGGGTTTTTTGTTGCCCAAGAGTTCCCACCCAGGCTCAGAGCATATTTAGGGCACATGGGAAACTACGCCGCCTCTGATGAAGCTTCTTCGCGCCTGTTCTTGACTAGCTCTTGAAGCGCTTTCTCGCGCCGAGTTTCCATGAGGACTGCCACCTCCTGGATGCGATCTCGCCACTGTGCGGTCCCACCACATGACAGGCAGAAGTCTTGAGGTGGACGGAGATGTCGGTGAGTGACTGTATCGGCCGCGCAGCAGAAGCAGTGACGTGGGTGGCTGACAGGTCGCACATGAGTGCAGAGGCGCTGATGAAAGCGCAGGTGCACGTAACTCTTGCCCTGGTGGAGCAGCAGCGCATTCACCCCCTGATCGCGCTGTGGCATGGCTCGCCCGTGAAAGAGGAATGCATCAGGGACGGTGAACGAGGCCTGTTGGGCGGGAGTAGCGGAGTGCTGCGCCCTGAGATCCGTGACGGATTGGGGGTCCGTGAGTAAAGGCATCCCGAAGAATACTGTGGCCATGGTGTTGAAGAGGGATCAAGGCCTTTGTGTTCCTTGGATCTCCGCGCATTGCTTGGGTGAAGCGCAGGTCGCTGCTCATCGAGGGAACCGGGGCAATGGCGGAGCAAGGTTCGGGGTACTGGACCAGCCCTCGAACCTGATTGCCGCGTGCTCGCCCTGCAACGGGTTCAACGAGGCCAGTGCTGATCGTGCCGAACTTGAAGCGCGCGGAGTTCAGGCGCGTGATGACTCCACCCCGCCGAAGACCGCCCAGCGCGCTCTCATAACACCTGTCCGCTACCCGGAAGGGCGGTTGTTCTATCTGGATGACGAAGGGGGACGCGTCGAACTCGACACGACCCCGTATGAGCGAGAAAGGAGGTGCAAGGTGGCGTGGTTTCGTGTTGATGGTCAGTTCGGTACGAACCCGAATTCGAGGTAAATTCCGAGGGCAGAGCGGCATGCCTGTTTGGGGTTGTGGCTGCAGGCTGGCGTTTGGTCAGCGCAGCCTCTCACGGCTGGTCGGACTCCGGGTTACATGCTCGATGAGTTGGGGACGAATGTGTCTCACCAGGACAGACTTGTGACGGTCGGATTGTGGCAGGACGAAGGCGATGACATCGCGTTCAACGACTGGACCGACTACCAACCGTCGCTTGCTGACGCAATGGCTAACAGGGAGAAGGGGCGCCGCCGGAAGGAAGCCTATCGATTCAAAAAGGCCGAAACCACAGGGCAAAATCCCGACGGGACACAAACGGAAGAGGGTTCCGGGACACCCCGACCCGGCCTACTAAAGGAAGTAGCTAACGCTACTTCTACGCGCAAGGCTCACGAATCACATCCTATTGGATGCCCGATTTTGGTCCTATCCAGCAGCTGCAGTTCGAGTGTCCTGGCCTTGATCTGGAATCCGAGCACAAGGTGTTCGTTGACTACTGGATCGCTCAGCCAGTGCAGAAGAGCGTGAAGCCCGATTGGGCCAACTGGATGCGCCGCAATCAAAGTGAACGTGGTGTCTCTATTCGCGGTGCGGGGTCGAAGCCGACTGCTGGTGATAGGGCTCGGGCGATCGCTGACGAGTTCAGGAAGGATAGGCCATGACGCCGGGTGAAGTTGCTGACCTGCTCAGCCTGTTCGTGGAGCTTGAACGGTACCCGACCGCGGACAAGATGACGAAATGGAAAGTGGTGGCTTGAACTGCAGTGTTCGAGCAGGAAGCGCCAGCTATGACGTTCGATGAAGCGCAGCCGCTCGTGATCCGCTATTACGGGACCGCGGGGGAGTCGCTGACACCTTTCGCGTTGATTGAGGCGGGCTGAGAAACCAATGATGCCGTCCCAGATCGCAGCGGACGTGCGCGTGGCGAAGCGGCTTGGGATGGCGGCTGCGGATCACCGCGCGCTTGACCCGCTACCCACTACCCGCTGCCCGCTGATGTTGCGTGCCGGCTGGCGGAGTATCGAGCTGGCGTGAATGCGGAGGCTCCAACTGTTGAGTCGGGGCCTTTGTAGTCCCCGTTGAGGCTCGATGCTGGGTGGCGACTGTGACCGACGAGGAAGTGTTCGAACTACTCCCGATAACTGCAAAGCCCGTGACCGCTGTCCGAGGCCGCGACGCGGCCCGTGTCGCGGAGTGCTTCGAAGAAGGCCGTGCGGACGTGCTGGCCGTGATCCTCGCCGGTATGCACTGGGGATCTCGCGGCGGCACGAAACGAAGCACTCAGGGAAGCCGCCAGCGCGAAAGCGTCTGAGCAGCCTGCGTGCACGAATCTACGGGCCACGAAAGAACGAATGAAAGAACCCGAGCGAGATCTTGATACCACTGCAGAACGATTCCGCACGAGAACGTGAGCCGCATGAAAGAACCCGAACAGTCGCCATTCTGGCCAGACCGTATCCGAGAGATAGCAGACCAGCTCAACAACGAAAAGGAAAACGAATGCGTGCAGAAGATGACCTCGCCGCTGCGATGAAGAGAATCGCGAACATGGGCGTGACAATCAGCGTGAACCGTGCGCCCGGTTCGGCGTTCCGGGATCCGTCACCGACGGATGAGATCGTGCGTGCAGCACCGAGACAAGGAATCTACGAAAAAAAGGGCTGAAATCATGGCTGGCGAACCACTGATCACTGTTGTAGGGAACCTGGTCGCGGACCCGGACCCAGAGCCGCGCGTCTCGCAGACGGGCAAATTTTGGGTGACGTTCCGCGTCGCCTCAACACCGCGCGTGCGGGACAAGCCGTCGGGTGACTAGTCAGGCCCGGATGCCGCGCGTTCGACGAACTCGCGGACCACATCGCCCAGTCAAGCAAGAAGGGCACACGAGTGCCGATGGAAGGGTGCCTGTCCGTGCACACGTTCACAGACCAGCAAGGGCAGTAGCCGACGGGCCTGAACTATGACGTTGAAGCGATCAGGTCAGAACTGCGCTTCAACAACGTTCGGGTGCAGCCACGCCAGAGCACCCAGGGGGGGGGTAGGCGGGGGTTCACCCCAGGGGCAGAGTTGGCAAGGGCACAACCACCACAAACGGGCGCGCAGGGGTTCGGAGGCTTTTACGACAACCAACAGTTCTAGCCAACAAACCGTGCAGGACTGCCCCCAAACCCGGTTCCTGCACAACAACCTAGGCCCGCCACGAGTGGGCCTTTCGGATGCCCGGGAGGGGCCATAGTGCTGGAACCTTGCAGTTAGCGTCTATGAATCTGGACCCTAGTCGGTGTCTTTATTTAGGCTTGTGTCGGTCAAAGACTGCATCCATACATCGAATGTCTCATGCATTCTTTCGGTCTCTTGAAACAGGTCATCGATGCCGTCGTTGGGGAAAGCCATCCATGAACTGATTTGTGATGTAATGCGACGCCCAGGAGGGTTGATCAGACACAACATCCCAGATTGAATCTGCGCGTCAGGGTCGTGCTTTCTAATCAAGGAGTGATCAATAAAGGCTCTAACCCAAGTTGACATTTCTTGCGCATGGGGTATGCCTGACTGAGTTATGACCCATAACGCTCTATCAATAGTGGGGACGCTATAGAGCGGCTTGCGGTCTTCGTTGAAAAGCTTGTTGGCTTCTCTTTCCAGAATTAAAGCTGCTTCAAGTGCTTCTCTCTGGCGGTCAGCAGCAAAGCCCTTATTGAAGTCTTGCCTAGCTGCCGCGATAGACCTGTCAGTGTCCACTTTTGCCTGAGCTAAAGACTTAGCCGTTTCTTCGCGAGAGAGTTTCGTGCTCGTCCTTATCGTAAAAAAGGTTACTGCCCCGAGCGCGAGTATCTCGATGAGCGGGATCTTGTAGCTCACCTGGGAACCCAGCCAAGAAACGAACGCAAATACTATTTCCATCCCCGCACTCTATCCAGGTTTGGAGGTGGGTCTGATGCGCGTTTAGGTGACAGTTTGGTCAGGCAGCAAGTGCGACCTGTTTGTTCATGATGGTCTCGTATTCGAGCGGCGTCAAACGTCCCAACCGGGCTTGTCTGCGACGTCGGTGGTAAGTGCGCTCGATCCAGATCACGATCGCTGACCGGAGCTCGTCACGAGTCGCCCAGGTCCCCCGGCTCAGAACGTTCTTCTGGAGCAGACTAAAGAACGACTCCATCGCCGCGTTGTCGCCCGCAGCACCCACACGCCCCATCGAGCCGGCCTTGCCATGAGCGGCGAGCGCGCGCTGTAGTTTCCGGCTTCGGAACTGAGATCCACGATCCGTGTGCAGCACACACCCACGCACGTCACCGCGACGAAGCACGGCGTTGTTTAACGCGGTCACCGCAAGCGCGGATGTCATCTGCGATGCGATGGAGTAGCCGACAATCCGGTTTGACCACACGTCTTTCACAGCGCAGAGGTAGAGCTTGCCTTCACCAGTCCAATGCTCGGTGATGTCCGAAAGCCATAACTCGTTTGGAGTAGCGGCCACGAACTCGCGCTGGACCAGGTCGTCGTGAACAGGTGGGCCAGGCTTCCTCCCTTTCCCGCGGGCTTTCTTCTTCCCGAATGCTGACCACCACTGCTGGTCTCGGCAGAGCCGCCACGCAGTCCGGTCACACATCGGTTCCCCGGAGCTCTTCGCTTCGTCGGCGAGGAACCGGTATCCAAACTCCGGATCCTCTATATGGGCGTCATAGAGCGCGTTCGCACGATACGCCTGCATGAGCTCTCGCCCGGTGACTGGACTACGTAGCCACCGATAGTAAGGCTGGCGTGAGAGCTTCAATACCCGGCACGACACCTGGACGGGGATCCCGTCATTGGTGAGCTCTCTCACGAGCGGGTAGAGCCTTTTCCCGGCAAATGCGCCTGCGAGAGATACGCGGCCGCACGTCGGAGCACTTGCACTTCTTGTTTGAGGAGTTTGTTCCGTTTACGAAGCTCACGTAGCTCAGCGTTCTCAGAACGGGTCACGCCAGGTTTCTCTCCGGCCTCGACGCGTTCCTCTCGAAGCCATTTATCGAGGGTTCCGACATGGATGCCGAAGTCCTTCGCGATCTGCGCGAGTGTCACTTCCGGGCCACGATTTAACGCGATCCGGATGACGTCGTCTCGGAACTCTCTGGGGTAACGAGGGGGCATAGGTTCATCCTTCCAGGCCAGCCGAAACTAGCCATGTTGAATGTCACCTAAACGCGCATCAGACCCCTGACGAACTGGAAGGCTTGTCTGAGGTGACGTACGGTGTGTGGCCGGGCGAAGCCGGTGTCCTCGCTCCGGGCGAGCAGGTTATCGCTACGGCAAGCTACGCTCTGAGGCAGGCCGATGTGAACGCAGGCCAGGTTGAGAACACCGCGACGACGACGGGTAACCCGCCCACTGGAGACCTAGTGGCGGACGATGACATTGAGATCATCCATGTGGATCCCGCGCCCGGTATCGAGCTGGTGAACACCGGCGGTCTCGAAGAAGGCGCAACGGTTGTTCCGGGTGACCTGATCGAGTACGAGTTCATTGCTACGAACAATGGCAATGTCACCCTCACGGGCGCCACGATTGACGATGAGCTGGAAGGTCTGTCGGAGATCTTCTACACCTGGCCGGGAGAAGCTGGTGTTCTCGCTCCGGGTGAGCAGGTCACCGCGACCGCGAACTACGCTCTGACGCAGGCAGATATTGACGCCGGCAACGTGCACAACTCGGCGACCACCACTGGCAACCCGCCCACGGGCGACCCGGTGGACGACGACGACGAGGACGTGCCCCTCCCGCAGCTGCCAGTCATCGACCTGGTGAAGACCGGAACGCTCGCAGGCACGGGCGTAGCTGGTGACACCGTGAATTACCAGTTCACGGTCACCAACACCGGCAACGTTACCTTGGCCGGCGTCACGATTACTGACGAGCTGGCAGGCCTGTCGGCCATCGTGTTCGGTGAGTGGCCGGGTGCTGCTGGTGTCCTCGCTCAGGGTGAGCAGGTCACCGCGAATGCGAGCTACGTGTTGACACAGGTAGCGTCGACGACATCGCGACCACCACTGGCAACCCGCCCACGGGCGACCCGGTGGAGGATGAGGACGACGTGACTGTACCTTTGACCCCGGGCCCCGCAATCGGCCTGCTGAAGTCGAGTACCCTTCCCCAGGGCGCGGGCTCCGACGCGGATGACCAGGTGAACTGCGCCTTCACTGCGACGAACACCGGCAACGTTACGTTGACCGATGTGTCGATCACTGATGAGCTGGAAGGCCTGTTGGAGATTGTCTATACCTGGCCCGGTGAAGCTGGCGTCCTCGCGCCCGGTGAGCAGGTGACGGCGACGGCGAGCTACACGCTGACGCAGGCTGACGTGGATGCCGGCAGTGTCGATAACGATGCGCTCGTCACCGGCACGCCTCCCACGGGCGACCCCGTAGAGGATCCAGACGAGGAGAACACGCCGCTGCCCCAGGCGCCGGCCATTACCCTCGTGAAGACCGGGAAGCTTAACAGCGACCGGATCGCCTACACCTTCACCGTCGCCAACACCGGCAATGTCATCCTCACCGGGGTGGAGATCACCGACGAGCTCAAGGGGCTGTCGAAGATCACCTACGGCTCCTGGCCGGGCGAAGCTGGCGTGCTAGAATCGGGCCAGCAGATGATGGCAACTGCGAGCTACAGGCTCAACAGCGCCGACCGTGATCGCAGATACGTGGACAACCACGCCTCCGTCACTGGCAACCCGCCCAGCGGAGACCCGGTGCAGGCAGATGACGATGAGAAGATCACCGTCGGAGCCCTCGCGGTCACCGGTGGGCAGGGCATCGCCAACGCGGGCTTCCTCGCGGCTGGCCTGCTCCTTGCCGGCGGAGTGTTGTGCCTAATCCGCAACCACCGTGCGGGAACGCATGAGGCTACGGTCCAGATGAACTAACCCTCCGCAGTTCAGTACCTTCCCCGGCTCTCAGCATGAAAGCTGTGAGTCGGGGAAGCTGCCGGCCTCACCGCGATCGCAAACGATGATTGCGGGACGGAGCACCTCAGACCCACCACACCCTGCGGCGCAACTTCGCAAACTTCCCCTTTTGAGCGAAGCTTCCTCCGCGTTGCAGGTGTGGTGTCAACGCCGCCTGATCGAATTCCCCTAGGGTCATGACAACCCACACAATCGATCAAGAGGCGGCACCCCGTGCAGCCTTGGGCCCCTTTCCCCGAAGGCGATCCAGGGCTGCACTCTTTGTGAGCACGGCTGACGATAGCCGTGCTGCCTGAAGCGTATTGAGAGCGGTAGATAGACTGGGCCTATGACCGCCCGCCGCCTTCTATATGCTCCGTTCACCCTCGTGGCTCTCGCCGCGACCGTCGTCGGATGCGCAGCTGAACCCGCGCCGACGGAGGCGCCGCGGCCGTCTCAGGCGACGGAGGCTGTTGAGGCCCCAGAGCCTGCGGAGGAGCCAACCACGCAGCCCGCGGCCACGACGATCCCTGAGACGTGTGAGCAGCTCCTGCCGCTCGCGACCGTCCAGACCTATGATCCAAGACTCGAAGCGCACCCGGGAGTGGATGCTGAGACACAGCTCTCAGGGATGATTGGCCCTAAGACGATGGGGACTTTGCAGGCCGGTGAGCGGCAGCTTTACTGCAACTGGGGGACTACTGGTACCGGGGCTCTCAGCTATCTCGGTGCGGCAATAATAAACGATTCGGCGAAGGCCGAATTGGTAGCGGCGTTGCGCGACTCGGTCTATGAGGAAGTGCCGGCGGATGGCGCAGAGGCTCAATTCACGCAGGGACAGTCGTATGAGCACCAGCACACGGATCGGATCATTCTTGACGGCGACCTGCTGATCGCGGTCAGTCATACAATTACCGGCGATTTTGCACAGGACGCGTGGGCAAGGATCCGCCGGTGACCGGTGCGCGCATCTACTCGATGTCTTGCGGCGGCTGCGGTTTTCTAGAGGAGCACCGGGTATTGGATGGTGCGGAGCCAGCGTTCAACATGGTGGAGCCGCGGAGGATCAAAGACGCTATGGGAATGGAGTTGACGGTGGCGACGTGTCCGCTTTGTGGCGGGCGGGCGGGCGGGTGGTGGGTGAGGTGCGGGCGGGGTAGGCCGCGCATACGTGCTATTGGGGTCCCTACGACCCCAGTGAGGAGCCACAACATGCCGGAGCAAGTACAGGGCCTACGGACCAGCCCGTACGCGACCACCGCTGTCACCTACGACTGCGAGAACTCGATGGCGAGGATCCAGTAGATCAGTGGGTGCCGCGCGTTCACTGTGGTGTCGCTGAGCCATGGCGCAGACCTGTTCGTGGACGATGAGGCCTTGTTGGTCAGTGAGCCCGAGCTGAATCTCACACCAACTGTGATCTCGCACAACCTCGGCAGCGCGCAAGTGCGGTTCGGTGTCGGCCTAGCGATTGGCGCGGACGATGCGACCGGCGAGACCGTCGAACTGACCGCGGAGCAGCGGTGCGTTCTTTGGGAGGCTGCGAATGAGAAGCTTGCGCCGGCTGTGCGGGATCGGCTGTGCGAGAGTTTAAATCCGTGGCCTGATTTGGTGGCACTGGTGAAGGAGCGCCGGTGAGGGGCGACCAATCGTTCGTGAGGCACCCCGCCCGTGGCACAGGGGCTGTGCGCTTGATATGTAGACTTGGCCCATGGGCATACTGAATTTCTGGTCGAGTCGCGACCGTGAAAATTGGTATGGCTTTTCAATTGATGCAGGGCGAGAATACCTCGCTGTTCAGCGTGACGAACTTAATGGGATCCGGAACCGGAGTATCACGATCCTCGGTCTGGTCGCTGCTGCATGTGCTGTCCTACTGACGGCCGTCCTAGACTCTTCAGGGTTAGCGCGCAACGGGTGGTTTTACACGCTGTGCGTTCTTGGCACCCTATCCTTCGGGGTCAGCGCAACGTGCGTGACGTTGATCGCCAATCCGGGGCTCAGCTACAAGCCAGCGCTATATCCCGACCACCTACTCAGCTACATGAAGAACCCCATGAACAAAGATGCCCGGGAGACGGCGAATCCGTACGTCAAGAACGTGTCGCTGACATCTGAAGATGCAAAGTTGGCGCTGTGCATGGCCATCGACGAGATGCTTATTCTCAATGAAGCGAGCTTGTCAAAGGTGCGAAGTAGATACCGGGTTTGCTTATTCTTTTGCTTCCTATCATTGGTGCTTTGGAGCGCACTTGCATGGGTGTTCGCATGAACGTACCTGTCTTCAAACCCAGAAAACCTGGCGTGCCGCGCAGGCCGAGCGAAGATGAACTTCCTCCAAGCGTGCCCCTAGGAAGGGCTTTGAGGGTGATCGGCATCATTCGAAGCAATGCCTCGAAGGCGGAACTGGGCGAACTCGTCCGTAAGCTGGTCATTCCTCTGCAGCAGGATCCGTCCGCTGAGAAGGTCACATTGGAGAATGTTTGGGTCAGAATCGGTGGAACCAATCAGGACATCAGAGTTGTACACGTTGCGGTGAATTCTTCAACTGCCGTTACTCTGCTCAGCCACATGAGGTCATCAAATTCTGTGCGATTGTCAGGTATCCTTCCTGCTGAACTGAGGATAGTAGACGCGGTGCAGGTTCTTATTAACGATGGTCTCGAACAGGTAGTTCAAGTGCTGCCAGTTCAGTACCTGTGATCTCTGTGCCGGTGAGCGCCTTCCCGAAGCACCGGCACCGCGCGTTACCCACTGCCTGACGGAAGATCAGCACGCACCCAGAATCCATCGCGCCGCAGTGTCCATCGCCACCGCGTGGCCCGCGCGCTCAACAGACCCGCCGCTCGTGGCCGTGTGGCTCGCCGGTCAGTACGCAGAACTCTGAGTGTGCCAGACACTACACCCTGACGACGGTCGTGTGGCGCTCGCGACGGTGTGGGCCGAGCTGCGCGAGCGGCTGATAGATGCGGGCGGCGCTCAATGCGGTGCAACCTCGGCGGATTCGAGACGCCAAGGGAGTGGAACTGGCGGTGGCGGAGTGCCCTCTCTGCAGCGGGCGGATGGTGGGCGAGGTGCGGGCTAGCACGTGATACTCGGAAGTTGGCACGATTGATTCATGCCCAAGACATTGAATGCCTCCGATATCCCCTTGAACGTAAGTGGCGAAATAGATAAGAAGCCACTCACGGGCGAGATTAGCAAGGACTCGGTTGGTCGATTTTGGTTCTCGTCGGAGACAACGTGGGCTGGTGGAACGCAGAACGGAAGTCGAATGGCCAAAATCAAGACCTTTCGAGGTAGTGGGGGTTCAGTCCCGATCTACTTTCGAGGGTCCGACGCATACAAAAATGGTCAGCAACTCATTCATATCGAGGACCTAAGGGTTGGGTCTGCGGAACCGGAAGAGCTGTTCCAGTCGGTGAGGTGCGCTTACCAGCACGCCGGAGTGGCTTGTGGCTACTACCACAGGGACGGTGCGCAACGCTCGCCAGGTGCTCCGCCAACGCTGCCTGCTCTCGAAGGGGCTCCTGAAATGCAAATGGTGTTCACCGGGGGTGCGGTGGAGCTGAACTCGGCCCTTCCGGCCCACTTGGAAGATTTTGAGACCCACCTTGATGCGTTCCGCCGGATGCTGACATTTGCCGTGCAGCGACCGATAGCTCAGCTCTCGATGGTTGCGCGGAGCAGCGATGGTGCTGAGGTTCGGATACTTGCGCGACAAAGCGTTCGCCCGGTTGCTTCAGGTAGTGGCGACTATCGCAGTTTTCCAATCTGATTTGGGAACGAAAACACGCAGAACGCCATCAATAAATGGTGGGAGATGACAGATCAGCTACGGCCGCTCCCGCAGACAGTCGCAGGCATAATTGACCAGCCAGGTTATGTGGACACGGATTTCTTCTTCCTGGCGACGGTTCTTGAGCGTCTCGGCGAAGAATGGGTAGACGCGCCAAAAATCCTGACGCCCGAGCAATTTGACGAAGTCCAAGAAGTCATCGCCGGGCTCCATCTACCGGAAGACTACAGGCTATACAACGACAGCACTTTCGCTGCAGTCGTAGCAGCAGCCGTTGAGCTCCTTCCAGAGGAGGTCTGGGCGAAGCTTCATCTAGACAGGGAGTCATGGGAGAAGTCACTCAAAAGCCATCGCAACCTCATTGCTCACTCCGCCAAGCAAGGTGGGCCGCACCGAAGATTTTCGACCGGGTTGCCGCTTCGAGCGCTTCGAGATGCGACGGCGGTAGTTGTGACCTTGCTCTTCGCTCAGCACTTGGGCGTTGACGGCGATGCTTTGTCTTGTGCAGCAGATGGGCAGAGGGTTCAGCGGATCATGAAGCACAAAACAGGCACGTTGGTCTTCAATAATTCAGGACTTGAATAGAGCTCATGGCTTCAGGAGAGTGACCAGAAGCGTGGCGTACACGCCAAGTAGGGACACGATTCCGAACACAACGGTACCCACAACGTAGCGGTTGCGTGCGGTGTTGCGATCTTGCTTTGCTTCCTCATACAAATTGCGTTCGACATCGATCTGTCGCAAAACTTCTTGTTTCGCGGACTCAGTTTGCGCAGTGATGGCATCTGCAATCAAAAGCAAGGTGCCGTGCACACGGTCATCGAAGCTGGCGCGCTGGGATGCTTGCTCGGAAACCTCTTCGATTGTTAGGTCATCAACCTCCGGTGACTCAACCGCTGCAGATGCAGCTAGTTGGTTAGGTATGTACCGAGGTGTGACAGCGAATCGCAAATTAGGGAGGGTCGGAGCTAACGCTGACTGTGCAGCGATATCAGCTGCAATCTTCGAAAACTGCTCACCGATCTGAAGACTCGGGCGAACGCTCTCGCGTATCTTCCGCGTATCTTCCATCTGTACGTCAGTGAATGCCGACATATCAATACTTGAACTAGCGCTCTTCAAGATGTCCTGGACCGCTTTCGATGAAGCGAGGTTCGTAAGAGAAGCTTTGTTCGCGGCGATAATCTTCGACCAGCGGTCCTGAGATTCGATAAGAGGTTTCAGCGCCTTTTGTGCCGAAGCATATGCGGCCGGGAAACGCGGATCGTCGGGGTCGTCAAGGATTCTCCTAACGTCTCGCATTCGCATCCCGGCGAGAGGATTTGGTTCAGATAAATCTGACTCAGGTTCATCGGGAGCTTGTACGTCTACAGATTCATTGGCATCACTCGTCACCTTCACAGGCTATATCGCACCACCGCGCATTACTTACCTCATGGCAGAAGACCTCTACAACGCACGAATTCAGCAAGCCGCCACAAGCATCGCCAGCACCTGGCATGCACCACCCGCCGAACACCCGGCCATGGCCGAATGGCTTGTGGCGCAGTACGCTGACGTTTTCGTGCGCCAACCATAGGCCCCGGCGACGGCCGTGTCACGCTATCCGAGGCCTGGGCCGCTCTGCGCGACCGGCTGGTCGTCGAGGCGCGTCGGGTGGTGGGACATCGGTCCGAAAACGAATGGGCGCGGTCTGCGGCGGAGCATGGCGAGCGGGTCGAGGCGGCTGAGCGTGGGCTGCTGCGGGCGATGGTCTCGCCGGGCGTGCCAGCGCTGAACCGGTTGACTGCGGCGCGCGTGGAGACTCTGGCCTCGGTGCTCGATACTGCGCTGCCGGTTGAGGTCGTGCTTGAGTAGTCGGCCCGCGAGGTTTGTGACGCGATGCTCATCGCGTCGCTAGGTATCCCTGTATCGGCTATGGACGGAGCAACGGCGGTTATGCGCGGGGTTCTGCGCGAGCAGGCGGGGAAGCTGGTGGCGGCGCGGGCCGGGTAGCGCAGGGGAGTGTGTACCGGGAGAGCTGAGGCGCTCCGCCGGGTCATGATGGCTCGGCGGGGGCGCCTCTTTGCGTTGGCGGGCGGAAATTTGGGGACACCGCGCATTACTTAGGAGGCACAGAGATTTTGGGTCGCAAGTCCTATCGAAGGGGGTGAGGTCGCATGCGCAGATCGCTGCATCCCGCAAGCGGCTGCTTGTGAGGTCCTAGAAAGGGGTGGCAAATGCTTACCCTGGATACCAATCGGGTCTTATGCACGTTTAGGTGACATTCGATATGGCTAGTTTCTGCTGGCCTGGAAGGATGAGCCTATGCCCCTTCGCTACCCCAAAGAGTTCCGTGACGACGTCGTGAAGATCGCGTTGGACCGCGGCCCAGAGGTGACACTCGCGCAACGCGTACGACTTTGGAATCCACGTCGGCACGCTCGATAAATGGCTCCGTGAGGAACGCGTCGACCAGGGCCAGAAACCCGGTGTCACGCGTTCTGAAAATGCTGAGCTGCGTGAACTACGCAAACGGAACAAGCTCCTCGAGCAAGAAGTGGAAGTGCTTCGTCGTGCGGCCGCGTATCTTTCCCAGGCTCACCTGCCGGGAAAGGCTCTACCCGCTCGTGAAAGAGCTCACCAATGACGGGATCCCCGTCGTGGTGACGTGCCGGGTATTGAAGCTTTCACGACATCCCTACTATCGGTGGCTGCGTAGTCCAGTCACCGGGCGAGAACTTATGCAGGCGTATCGCGCGAATGCGCTCCACGACGCTCACCTTGAGGACCCCGAGTTCGGGCACCGGTTCCTCACCGACGAAGCGAAGAGCCCCGGCGAACCGATGTGTGATCGGACTGCGTGGCGGCTCTGCCGCGATCAGCAATGGTGGTCAGCGTTAGGGAAGAAGAAAGCCGCCGGGAAAGGCAGAAAGCCTGGCCCGCCCGTGCATAAGGGCCTGGTGCAGCGCGAGTTCGTGGCAGCTGCGCCGAACGAGTTATGGCTTTCGGACATCACCGAGCATTGGACGAGTGAAGGCAAGCTCTACCTCCGTGCGGTGAAAGACGTGTGGTCAAACCGGATCGTGGGCTACTTCATCGACTCACAGATGACGTCCGCGCTTGCGGTGACCGCGTTGAACAACGCCGTGCTTCGCCGTGGAGACGTGCGTGGGTGTGTGCTGCACACGGATCGTGGATCGCAGTTTCGAAGCCGGAAACTACAGCGTGCGCTCACCGGTCATGGCAGGGCCGGTTCGAAGGGTCGCGTCGGTGCTGCGGGCGACAACGCGGCGATGGAGTCGTTTTTTAGTCTGCTCAAGAAGAACGTCCTGAACCGCAAGACCTGGGCCACACGTGACGAGCTCCGGTCAGCGATCGTGACGTGGATCGAGCGCACTTACCATCGACGCCGCAGAAAGGTCAGGTCGGGACGATTGGCGCCGGTCGAATACGAGACCATCATGAACAGGCAGGTCGCACTCGCTGCCTAACGAATCTGTCACTTAAATGTGCATCAGACCCGTGTTCGCGGCTGCGCGTCCCGCTGTGAGAAGTATCGGGTCCTCTTTAAGCTGTGAGCATGCCTGTGTTCCTGTCTCCTGCGTTGCCGGATTGCGAAAATGGAGCACGCTTGGGTGGAGCTCCTCCAGCGGTGATCGAGACGCATCCACTTCTGGAGTCGCATCGGTATGTGCTGACTCTTGATGCGGGTTGTGCGTCGTGGACGGGTGGCCGTGAGGTCTCGGTGGTGCTGCGCGCCGGCTTCAGCATTGAAGACGAGGATCTCGTGTACCCGGAACTGGCGATGCGGGCGATCGTTCACGACCCCTCGCCGCGCGGCGTGCGTGACGACCTGGGGTGGCCGGGGCTGCGTGCGACATCACTGGTCGAACCACCAGCTGCCGCGTCCACGCCGCCTCTGGTGCGGGTCGATGACGCACCCGTGCTGATCCAAGGGGAACTCGCGTACTCAGATGCTGTGCGCGCTGATGGTCACCGATTCCTCTTCCAGGTCGATGAGGAAGGGTGGCCTGCAAGTGGAGAACTGGGCGACATCGTTGAGGAATATCTGTGGGGGTATGGCTCGGTGTACTTCTACGGCACACCGGGCGTGGACGGGACGGTGCACGACGTTGTCGCCGGATTCATCGACTTCTGACCGAACGCGACGACTGGGCGCCTAGCCCGTAGCTCGTAGCTCGAAGCTCGAAGCCCGTAACTCTCGGCAGCCCGGGAGCTCTCGACAGCCCCGGTGCTCTCGAACGCGATGTCGATACACTATTTCGGTGGGATCTATCGAGTATCGTGACGCGCTGAAAGCTGTGCTCGATGCTGAGTCACAGACTCTGACCGCCCGGCTTTCCGTGCTCCATAGTGCAGCGGCTGTCGGCGCAGACGGAGTGCTCATCGAGGTGTTCGTTGATCAGGACGCCGAAGGGCCGTTCGGTGTGTGGGCGCGTTTCGAGGGAGCTGACGCGTTCAGCCTCGACCGGCAACTCGGGGATGACCGGGAACTGTTCGCCGTGATCTGGGGCGAGGAGGGCTGGGAGCCCGCGGTGCCCTCACGCCCTTCGGATTGGTCTCGAGCGCACTTGGCGGATGTCATCGTCGAGGTCGTGGCCGAGTGGATCAACCCGCTCATCCCACCGGGGTCGCCTGATCTGCGTTGGGAAGTCGGAACATCAGACGGCGCCAGAGACCCGATCCGCGTGGGGCCTCACGATGACTGATCCTGTCGGCAGTGACGGCCAGGGAGCCTCGGTTAGCACGAGACGCGACCGCATGCGGAACGGACAGCTCACGTTGCGCACGGTGTGGGGCAGTCCGTTGCCGCTTACGGGTTTCGCTACAGAGATCCGGCGGATCACGCAGCGTGTGCGCACTGTGGGGTTCTCAGATCATCTCGACGTGCTCCTGACGGGGCGGAGGCGAGATCATGCCGGCTTCGAAGCGAACACCGAGCGAGTGACGAGCGCGTTCCTGATCGAGAATGAGGTACCCACCGGGGCAGCTGCAGCGCCGGATGCCGCGGTGCCTACCACCGGGCGGATGGGCCGATGACGGCGCCTGGCGCTGCTGAGCTGTCGCGCAGATGGACCCCTGATCGGCTGGCTGCGCTGCACGAGCAGATCCTGGAGCAGGCGCGCATCGTGAAAGGGCCGCATCGCTTCGAGACCGAATGGGCGACGACGGACGAGGGCCGACTGGACCTGCGAGGGGTGAAAGCGGGGCGGGACGGAATGCAGTTCCGCTACGTCACCCTATCTCGCGTCGATTTTCGCCATGCACGGGGCCGCCTGATGTTCTTCGAGTCCGAGCTCGCCGACTGCCTGTTCGATTCCGTATCACTTTCCAGGCAGCCCCGATTCGATCGCAGCTTTGTGCGATGCAGTTTCCGTGCAGCATCGATGCAGGGCCTCGCGATTGGCACCCGGGTTACGGAGTGCGACTTTACTGGGGCGGATCTGCGCAAATTGTCGTCCTTGCCGAATACTCGATTCGAACGCTGCCAGTTCGACGCCGCCGATCTCAGCGGTGCAGAATTTTCGGACACCACCTTTGCGGACTGCACGTTTGTCGATGCCGCGCTCTCCGCGAGTACGAGTTTCACCCGGTGCACGTTTGTGAACACGCCCATCACGTTCGGTCTCGCCCGTGTGACCGGCTCACGTCGTGACGGCGAGGCGCTGCCGGATCAGTGGGGCGGCGAGGAGCAGGCTAACGCCGCGCGTGAACAGTATGCACAGCGCTACGCGCGTGCCGCGGCTGCAGGGCGTGCGGACGATCTGCCCTTGGATCCAGAGGCCGCGAGCTAACGGCTGAGTGTCGTGTCGGGGGCGCTGGCGGCGTCGAAGAGAAGTCGCTCGACGAGGTCGTTTCGTGCCGCGGGTCGCGTGACGATGTACCTCAGCAGATCCTCGAACTGAGAGCACACCACATCGGCCTCTTCAAATTCTGGCTCCGTTCCGTGAACAACTGCGCCGTCGTCTCGCACCGCCAGGTACTCGTATCCGTCACGAACGGACAGCAGGATCGGGAGGTGGTGCTTCCAAAACCGAGAGATCGCGGCCGCCTCAGCATCCGTCGTCGCCGCTTGAGCGCTCAGCTGTTCGAATTCGTTCCACGCGAACGCGCTGTTGGTTCTGCCGGAGTAGTCGTCCCGGGACAAGAACCATACCGTGTCGTCTGGGTTCGACAGTAGCGAGAACGAGGACACCCAGCGGATCACCGTTTCGGAGGCCGTCCGCATCGCGGCTGGAAGCTCGTCGTCCGCGAGCAGCGGCTGCTCGAACGTCCACCCGGCTGCATGCAAGGACCCGGTGGCACCTCGGAAGAGTTCCATCATAGCCACAAGGCTACCGATCAGTCTCGGGAATTGGCAGGTTAGGTGGTCGCGCCGGTGTTGGCCCATTCCAGGGTCGACAACGTTGCCTCGATCGTTTCGAGGCCAATGTGCCCACATCCGACCAGGGTGACCCGGCGGAGGGCGGGGAGCTCGTTGATAGCGGCAATGCCGGTGATCTTCTTGCAGTACTGGATGTTCACGATTTCGAGTTGCTGGAGCGCCGCCAGCTCTGAAATGTCACCGAGCGAGGTGAGATTCTTCAGCCGCAGCGACTCCAGCTGGGGGAGCGCGCTGATCCCGGTAAGGCTCGTCAGCGTGCGTCCACCAATCAGTCCGAGACTACGAAGCCCGACCGGTTCGAGGAGGCGGAAGATTCCCTCGTCCGTGGGCACGTTCAATAGGTGCAACTCTTCGAGCGGCAATTCGAGCGCCTGCCGCACATTGTTCAGAGATCTCTGCGGATATATCGAGAGTGCCCGGAGCTGGGGGAAGTGCTCGGCGTTGAACCGGAAGGGTTCGCCGACGTAGAGGGTGTTTAGGTTCGGTACTACGACGTCCGGCCACACCAGGGTCCGCTCGCCGAGGTGTATGGAGAGCTCTTCCAGGCTCTCGGGGAGGTCACCCTGCCGCAACTGGGTGATAACGGTCGGCAGAACGTGCCCCGGCCCGATGCTCAGCTTTCGTAGCCCCGTCATCGCCGTGATGATCTCGGGGAAACGGTCGATGGGTCCCTCACGTGGAGACCACAGGTGCGCATCGGTGATGCGTGAGAGCTCTTCGGTGTCGTAGGACTGGTCATAACACACGAGATTTCGGTCTGACGCGTCGAACTGGTCTGTGTACGCACTGTGCAACACCATGGTCCGCAAATTCGTTGACGCCGTCATCCGCTCACCCCTCACTGTGCCGACTGGTGTCTCCACCGACACCCAGAGTATCGGTGCGTGCTGTCGTCGTGCCGTCCACGTGCGCCCAGCTCGAGTCGACGCAGACGCTTCGCCCTGGTGCTGGTGTCCGGGATAATGGAGGAGTGACAGTGCAGCAGGAGGTCGTGACGTACGATGGGCTGCCGGCTTCGGCAGGCGGTGCGCATTCTCTCCGGACTCGGCACCCTCGCAAGGCGTATGAAAGCGTGCAGGCATTCCTCGACGCCACCGCGGTGACCGTCGGTGCACCGGAGATATCCTTCCAGCTCGGGGCCGGAGGCCCGCCCGACACGGTCGAGTATTTCGAAGCGTTCGCGACGGCACAACTGGGTGGACCGCAGCACCGACAGCGTACTCACACGCAATGGCGAGTGCTTCCAGAGCACGTCGAAGCCACGCTCGACGCCCTGAGCGGTGCCGGTTCTGGAGCGGTGACCGGATACGGGCATCCGCTTGCTGCACTGGTCTGGAACGCACCGGTTGCACTGATCGATCCCGCGACAGGAGCGACGCGTGAGGGGATCGATGCCGACGCCTTCGGCCGGTTCGCCGTGGACGGCTATGGGCGGCTGCTCGGAGCTTCCGGCGTGCGCGCCACATTCGGAACCACTGCGTCGTCGCTTTCACTCTGGCTCGCGTTCCCTGCTGGAGACCGGCTCCACGATGCCGCCGCGCACGTGCAACGGCATCTCCCGTTCCGGCTCTCAAGCAAACACTGGCGCCGGTGGCGTGCCACCAAAGACGGGCAGTCCTACCGGCCTACCAAGATCACGTCACCGTTGGCATCATGAGCACACCGTCGAAGCCCCGTCGGCTGTGCGTCTTCATGACGCCCGCGGATGAAGCGCAGTTGAGTGATGCGGTGCGAACCGCTCTTCCCACGGTGAGGTTCGTTGATGCGTCTCAACAACCCGAGACACGCACCCCGACGTTTCGTTCATCGCTGAGCGAATGCGCGGGCCCTCACGTCACCCTCGTGGACACGAGCATCCTGTCTGAGCGCGTGTTTCATCGTGAGTATGTGGTGCCCCACCCCTCCGGTCAGGGGTGGGTGTACGCGATCGTGGGGACCGGCCTCGCGAGCCTCGTGCGTTCACGTTCCGAGGGCGACAGCTTGCGGAATGGGGAGATGCGGGCAGCCGTGCCAGCGGGCGACAGCCGCACCGCCGAGTACGTGAGGGAGTTGATGTCTGTGGTGCGCACCGGTGGGACGCGCGTATTCGCCGTTGACCCAATGACAAAGAGCATTGCGCGTCGCGCGGAGCGGAACTTTGTCGCGTGGCCAGAGGCAGCATCCCGTTTTGGGTCGAAGGAGGCTCCGCTGCTCACCAACGGCCCAATGGCCTGCTTCGCTGTCGAGCGCTGACGAGCCCGGTCGAGCCCGGTCGAGCGCTGACCGACCTGGTCGAGCGCTGACGAAGGCACCACAGGGGCCGCGAGAGATCCGCCAGAGCGCGCTTGCGATACTCTGTGACCCATGGAATTCCAGCCGCTCGTTGCGCCTGTTGCCGTGCATGAGCTTCGCGTTCCCGTTCCACAAGATGCACCGCATCATTTCCCCACGGCCACCGTGCTCCTCGACGAAAGCGCTCTGCTCACCTCCTGGGTGGAGGGTCGCGCAGCTCATCGACTCGGCATACTCGACCTGCACACTGGACAGTGGCGTGTGTTGCCAGGGCTCCGCGGGATGCTGCGCGACGCGCTCGCCCTGTCGGATCAGCACTGGCTGGTACTGACCGACCACGCTCTGACCGAGATCGATGTGCAGACCTGGGAAGTCACGCGCAGGCTCACCGCGAAGATCGGCACCTACAGCACCTCTCTCAGCCGCGACGACGACGATGTCATCGCGGTGGGGAGCTCCGCTGCGACGATGGAATCCTTGGTCTCGGTGTCAACGATGACCGTGCTGAAGCGAAGACGCCGAAGTCCGCTTCTGCAGGATCCGATCCCAGCGGAGGCAGCCCGGGCAGGTGCAGCGCGCATCCTGCAGCACGGATCAGGGCTGCTGCTCGCCGCCACCCAGGCGCGCGAGTCGGCGCCCCAACGACTCGTGGTGCTCTCTGCAGAAGACCTCTCGGAGATCACCTCCGTGGACTTTCCGCTCGGCCTGAGTAGTGCGCACGTGGTCGGCGACGGAGTAATCGTCGCAGGGCCGGACATCGGACGCGCTCGGAGCCTCACCGCACTAGGGGGAGTGATTCCCCGCGTGAACAGTTCAGCGTCTCAATCATTCACCACACTGGTGCGCGCCGCGAACGAATCGGCCGCGGTTCTACTTCAGCAGGGTGCCCGCCGGAATCCGCCGCGCACGGTCTACCGTGATCACCGGCTCGAACCGGGCGACGAACTCGCCGATGTGACCGGTCGTCGCCTCACTCTCGAGAATTGCGTCGCTGCCAGAGCCCAGAAAGGCCACGAGCGCCCCCGCATCTCCCGCGTGCACGTCGCCGACCTCGAGTTGCAGTCCAGTTCTCTCAGCGGCGCCGTGCTCGAAGACGTCACCGTCGACGGCCTGCGCTGCCCGGACGAGGCGGGGTTCCTCTTTGGCTGCGAGCTCCGCCGCGTCACTCTGAAAGGGCGCATACGCGGACTCATCCTCAACTCGACCCTCGACGATCCCGATCCGGATACGACCGCCCAGTACGCGCAATGGCATCGCGAACGCGTGCAGGATCCCGAATGGATGCTCGACCTCACCGGCGCGACCGGTGACCTCACCATCCGGGGGTACCCATCACGATTCATCCGCCGCAACCCTGAACTCCAGGCCGTGGTGACCGCTGAGGCCGCCCAGACGCTCGACTGGCGCGCAGTCGATCCAGGACGGTCGTCGCTCGGCGTCGCCCTCCATGAACTCGTCCGATCTGATTGGGAAGACGTGACCCTCATCGCCAACACGCATGGTGCGCACGCCAGCGAGGATCTCCGTTACATCCAGCGACTGCGAGCGCTGGGCATCGCACAGACCGACTGACCTGTGACAGCGCTCGGGCTGCGCCACAGGTATTTTCGGCGACGGGCGACGGCCGACGGCCGACGGGCAACGGCCAACGGGCGACGGGCGACGGGCGACGAGTAACGGCCAACGGGCAATTGCTTGTGCGGTTCGTTGCGCGCGTGTGGCCCTGCATCCCTGGGAGCGATTGCGCACAGCAGATGGCGCCCCGGTTCACACCCTGCCATCCCGTGGGTGAGCCCGAAACTGCCGCAGAAATACCCTGAAGTCCTCGGAGTTGCGGGGCCCGAAACTCGGACGACCGAGCACCCCGCATGCGCGCAGGGGGGATATTGCAACCTGGCGGGAGCGCAGTGCAGGCGATGATGGGCTCACAGTAGGAGACGTGCTGGCTCCGTCGATGTCGGGATGTCGGGATATTGAGGTGTCGGGGTGTCGGGATGCTGCGATGCTGCGGCGTCGCGATGCTGCGGTGTCGCGAAGCTGCGGTGTCGCGAAGCTGCCGTGCTGCGGTGTTGCGGTGTCGCGGTGCTGCGATGTCGCGATCTTGCGATCTTGCGATCTTGCGATCTTGCAGTGCTGCGGTGTCGTGATGCTGCGGTGCTGCGGTGCTGCGGTTTCGAGATGTCGCGAAGGATTCGGGGAGGGGCGTCGAGTGTGTTCACTCCTGCAATCCGGAGCCTGGGCCGCGTAACGCGGTTGTCCGTACGAACCAGTTCATCCCAGGTGTATGGCTCTCCCGCGACTCCCGGGTGCATGCTTCAACTCGTTCGCCCTCCAGGGGGAGCTGAGGGGGTGTCGTTCGTGCGCGTGGGGGAGTGCTCAGCCAACCGTTGTCTCGCGTCGCGCCGCTGCTTGCTTCCCGGCGGGTACCCGTTGCCGTCTGGTGTGTGGCGTTTGGCCCAGGGAACCGCGTCGCCAGCCTCGCGGAGTGACGTGTAAATGCCCACCATTCTGCGTGCAGCAGGATCGAGCTCCCATTTGATGAGCAGATAGCGCTCTGCCCCACCAGTGTCGGTAATGCGGCTGATGACCGCTGCGGGAGAGGCGGGGTTGTCTCGCAGCACGAGCCACGTGTCAGTGTCATACATGATGAGTCCGGTGTTGAGCATCAGAATCCTCGTTCGAAAGTGTGTTCGAATATCGTACGTGCTGCATCCGACAAAGTCTGCTGTGTGCCGTGGACGGTGCCGCGAGTGGGGGTCTCTCGGCGTGCGCGGACGCGTTGAGGAGTATCAGCAGCAGAATCTCGCCGGGAGCGGCTGCGCGATGGCACGCTTCTGAGGGTGTGGGCAAGGAATAGACCGCGCACCGGATCGAGACCAATGTTGTCGGCCACACCGGTTGGGGGAAACGCGATGTCCGCCCCCCTATTCCGTTGGTCGAGCACTCAACTTTGCTGCTCGAACTCCGCCGGAAACTGAGCATGCCTCGTCTGGTGTCGGCCCGCGGCACGCGTGCGATCTGGTGCACACGCGGCCCGTGTCAGTGTTCCTTTCCTCTCTGCAGCGCACCAGGTCGCGAGCGGAGGCACGACTTTCTCAACGTGGGATCCCGAAGCTGAGATCAGTGTCACTTCGAAACCCTGCTCCCCGCGTGGCTTTCTGGCCCAAGACCGGGTATCGCCTCGGGCGACACACTCAGATGTGATGCGGGAGCTACCTATTCTCCTGGCTTTCTGTGGAGGATAGGGGGCCGTGCACACCCGTTCAAGCCTCACCCCGAGTAGGACTAGTGATGAGTTCAGACCTCTCCCAGTATTTCCATCGACGCGCAGCAGCATGGATAGTGGGTGCACCTTCCTCACGAGAGTGCAGGCCTGGTCAGGAGAGTTGAGCGCTCCGTGAATCACGAAGACGCTGAGTCACACGGACACCCTCCGAGCAGTGCGCCGAAATCGGTGCATCTCGCCGCACTTCCTCAGCTGTTCCGGGAGCTGTCACCTCGGCTCCGCCGATACGCGTTTTCCCTGGGCGCCACAGATGCGGAAGCGGACGAGGTGGTCTCCGTCACTTTTGAGTCCTACCTCGACTTCCTCACCCGGAACCCCGAGGGCGTGAGGAACCATGAGGCGTATTTGGTCACCATTGCTCGGAACGCCTTCGCGCGGTTGAAACGCGCTGCTCCAGATCACTTCTCGGTGGAACAAGATCTCGTGGTGCCTGCTCGGCCCTTCCATGACACGCTCGTGATCGAACTGGAGCACACGCTCTTGGGCGGGGCTCTGCAACGCGTGTCAGACGAAGACCGTCGTATTCTTGCCTTGCGCCTCCTCGAAGATCGATCTTCCGAAGACGTCGCGGAGGAACTCGGCATCACCGTGGTGAATGCGCGGGCGCGGCTCTCTCGCGCCCGCCGCGCTCTGCGTACTGAATACCTTGCCCTGTACGCAGACTCCTCGGCAGGAACGAGCTGTGAGCCGTTCATTCGTCCTCTCGCAAAGTTCGTTGCCCACGGTGCAGATGCACCACCACGCCGCCTGGCAGCTCACCTGGCCACGTGCGCTTCCTGCGGCAGAGTCTTGAACGAGCTCCGCGATGAGGCTGGCACCGGACGCCGTGCTCGCGCGATTGTCTGGGGGCCGATCGGGCTTGCCACCCTGCTCCAACGCGCGCCAGGACAGCAAGACCGTGCTCACGCGGTCCCGCTGCTTGCGCTCTCCCAAGCGCTGGTCGCTCTGGGGTGTGCGCTGGTCCTGCTCCTGGGCATCGCGCAGCTCCTCACCCCACCTGGTCCAAGCACCGACGGCTCCACGGGGCTCCCGGCTCAAGAAAGGGAATGGTCGCATCCGGAGCGGGGAGGCCCAGAGCGCCAGTGGCTTTCCGTGTACCCGGAAACCACGCGTTTGCGCATGCCTGCGCCCGGTCACGAAGTCGAGTGGGATCTCGGTGCGCGAAACGATGCGCTCCTGAGCAGCTTGCAGGTGCAATTGCAGGTCATCACCAAAAATCAGCATCTCAGCGATGCGCTGCGGCTTACCGTAGCCACTTCGACACGCACCATTCTCGACAACGCGCCACTTGCCACCCTCCAGGGTGATGGGCAGACGCTCGGTCACCTCACGCCGGGAGAAGAGCTGTCGTTGCGGGCCACGCTCACACGCGACAGTAGCGACACGGATCCAGCGCTCGCCGCAGAACTCTCGTTTCACTTTGCGGCCTCAACTGCTGTCTCAGAGCAGACCTCGGGTCGCGCGGCTCAGCCCACCCAGGCAACTGGACCCCATCCTGTTGACGCATTCCTGCTCGCGTTGACCGGAGGCGTGCTCGGAGGCGTGCTTGCGGTGCTTGCCGCTGCACTGGTGCTGATCGGATCGGGCGGTATTCTGCGCAATCGCTCGCGCGGGCAGCGGCAGAACGAGCAGCTCTGCCGTCCCCACGCAGCGGACGAGGATCTCACGCGCCCTGAGACAACCGAACACCGGGGCCACTGCGCCACCTGACACGTGCCAAGAGCGGTCAAAACAGCGGCGAAGAAAATCTTCCCAAAACTCTGTCACACATTCCGGCTCTGCGCCTCTACGAAGTGAGCGCGGCTCAACCGCGTGAATTCAAGTAGACGATAGAGAATAGGAACGACATCACTATGGCCAGTTCAACTCAGACGAGCGGGCGCAAGCGACTGCTGATCTCAGGCGGCGCACTTCTCGCCGTTGCAGCACTGTCGACGGCAGCGTTCTTCGCAGATTCAGCGAACATCAACCTGTTTGGCTCCGCAGATGGTGATGGAATCGGCGGGGGCAACAACTTCGTGCTGGAGACCCAGAATCAGGATTCGTCTGGCGTGGCAGACGGCACCTGGGTACGGGCCAACACTGACGGCACGGCGGTCGACTGGGTGCTTCCTGACGGTGACACTCTGACTCCGGGCGAGTCCACCACGGTGGAGATTCCGCTGCGCAACAACAGCGACAATCTGGCCGGCGATCTCAAGTTCAAGATTGGGACTGTGGCGGGAAAGACGAACGAGGCTGAACTCTGGAACGCACTGCGCATCACCGTCGAGGTGAAGAAGGATGGCGCGGCCAGCTGGACCAAGCTCGCCGACGAGGTGACGCCGAGCTCACTCGCCGCCGCTCAGACCTTCCTGAACGACCTTGCGACGGAAGAGGAAGCAACGGCGAAGGTGACCGTTGGCATCGTCTCGACCGCCGGAAACGATATCCAGGGGCAGGAAGCCTTCCCGAAGTTCATCGTCGAAGCTCAGTCGAAGTAATTCGGGAGTTCTCACCGACTTACATCGCAAGGGGTCGCTGGGCGCGAACCGTCAGGGACGGGCCCAGCGACCACGATGAAGTCCTGCACCTAGGAAGCACATGACAATCCTCACCATGCAACGATCTGAGCGTGTGAAAGCGCTTATCGCGTCCGGAGTGCTCCTCGGCTGTCTCGCGCTCGCCTCCGCGGCAGCGTTCACCAGCAGAGGAACCGCGGAGGTGTTTATTGATGGCAGCAACAATACGTTCACGCTCGCTGTGGCCGGTTCCACACAAGACTCCTGGCAGCCGACAGGCGCCGAGTGGGCCGACAGCTCAACCGCCGCGCCCGCTGCGGCAGTCGATACTGGCGGAGAACCGATGGTGTTTGCGGTCAACGAGCCCGAATCGATTCGCGTCGCTGTGAAGAACCAGAGCGAGGCGCTTGTCGGAACTGTCGCTCTCGCAGTGACCGCCACCGCGACTCCCGAGGTGCTCGACCACCTGTACGTCACCATTCGCTCTCAGCAAGCCACGCTCGTGCGCGAGATGCCCCTCTCCCGGCTCCGCGGAATTCCGTGGGCAGCGGACCTCGCTCCGGGGCGCCACGAGGTGCTTGACGTGACCATCGAACTCCGTCCGGCCCCTGCACCGCTTCCCTCGGAGAATCCTGTCACCGTCCATTTCAGTTTCACCGGAGAGAATCGATGAGTCACACGCACCCTCACGGGTATCGCATACGAGCAGCGCTCTCGGGCACTGCACTGCTCGTCCTCGCTGCGATCGGCGCAACTTCGGCTGCCCTCACCGACCGGGCGACACTCACTCTGGGCGGCGCCGACGGTGTCGGCAATCCGACCCCATTCGCCGTTCAAGTGCAGGACACGAGCGGCGACTGGCAGGAGGCCCGCGACGAGCAGTCTGCAGTCGAATTGCCGCTCACCGGCTCTGAGACCCCCGTGGTCATTGGGACCAGCGAGGCGGTTACATTCACCACGAACTTCCGCATCGCCCCTGACGCTCCGGCAGGATCGGCAGTGCCGACGCTGGCTCCACTCCCGAACGGATGCAACGCCAAGTGCGCCGCCCTGTTCGAGTACATGCGGTTCACTGTCGCCTACGACGGTGAACCAGCCTTCGCGACCGGCCTCACCTCAGTCGAATTCAACGCGCTCGACACGAGGGGAATTGAAGGACTTCTTCCAGGGGCTGAACACACCATTACGGTCCAGGCGCTCCTCGATACCACTTTCGCGCTCGATCCGGACCTTGACTCCTTCGCCGCCGAGACTAGCGGAGTCGCAATTCAGTTCACCGCCGAATCGAGTGCACCATGACACGCTTAGCCGCCCTGATCTGCCTGATCTTCGTCGCGTTCCCTCTCGCTTCGGCACCCGCTGAGGCGGTCCCATACGTGCCTGTCGCGTCTGCGGTGGGCACCGCCCGCGCCACTGTCCCGCAGCAGGATGAATTGCCACCGACTGCGCTCATCTCAGTCACCGGACCAAGCTCCATGCCCGTCCCAGGGCCGGGGCACGAAACTCACGCAGAGTTCACCGTGGTGAATCGCACCGATACTCCCTTGCCGCTCTCATTTCGAATCTCCAGCGATGAATCGGCACTCGTTGCGACCGGTGAAGACCTCTCGCTCACGCTGTCAGACGGGAAAGAACGCGTTCTGAGTGCTGCGCTGCGAAATCTCAACGGCGTCTCGAGCTCCACCGTGGAACTCGCGCCTCTCACCCCCGGCGAAAGCCGCGTCCTTCGAGGCGCACTCACGCTCGAGCAGTCGGCAGGCAACGAGTACCAGGACCTCAGCGGAAATCTGCGCATCAGTTTCGAGGCCACCTCGGAGACGCCACGACTGGCAGAAACTGGCGCGTCGCACGACGCCGCAGCCGCGGTCGCAGCGCTCATCCTTGCCGTGGGTGGCGTCCTCTTGTTGACCCGTCGAACCCCTGAAAGCACACGCAGATGAGACACATACTTCTTCCCCGAGCCGCGCAGCTCTGCGCCAGCGCCTTCGCTCGCCTTGCACGCCTCGCTCGGAAAGCCCAGCGCCCCGGCAAACCCGCGCTCGTGATTGCTCTCGCCGGAGTGACGGCCGTCGTCGTGTTCGGTGTGGCAACGCTGCTCACGAGCGCTGCATTCCGCGACAGTGCACTGATCAACCTTGCTGGTAGCGGCACCGGGGTGAGTGTCGCGCCGTTTGATATTGCGGTCGTGATGCCCCCCAACTCTCCGGACGCCGGAATAGTGCGCCAAGCAGACACCCCGGCCGGCATCGGCATCCCCATCGACAATCCCCGCAATCTCGTCCCGGGAGGGCAGGTGCGTACCGGAGACCTCATTGTGTTCAACAACTCCGAGCGAACATCAGCGGCCGCTACCCTGCGCATCATCGATACGACGGAGAGCAGCGCGATCAGTCTGGTACCCGAGCTCCGCTTTACCGCGATCACTTCGCAGAGCGGCACGGAGAGGGTCCTTTTCGAAGACAAACCCCTCGCCGAGGCACACGCAACGCTCGGGAACCTCGCGCCGCGGGGGAGCACCCCTCAGAACGAAGGGGACGGCTACACACCTGGGCCAGACACCAGCGCGCAGACGATCGTCCTCAAGATCGAGTTCCCCGACTCTGCCGCAGCGGCTGCACTCAACGGTGGAACGGCGAATCTTGCCCTCCAACTTGATGCGAGCAGCACAAGATGAGGGCGGTGTCACAGGTGATCCGCCCACTCCGTTCAGTGTTGCTCACCGCCGGGGCCGTCCTCGGTGCGGTGTGTGCGCTGGCGGTCGCCGCGAGCCTGGTCTTCGGGGTGAGCGCGCTCAATGTCATCTCAGGCTCCATGGCCCCCGGGATTCCAACGGGTTCAATGGTGTTCGCGAAAAACGTGCCCGCACCGGAAATTCGTCGCGGAGACGTCGTGACCGTCGAACGGCGGAGCTCCGGCAACGACATCGACGGACTCGTGACTCACCGAGTTGTTGAAGTGCTTCTCCCCGAGGAGCGATCCGACGAGGCTGCAGACGAAAACAGGCCGCAGGACACACTCGGCGAGAACGGACGCTGGCTCGTGCTAAAGGGTGACGCAAACGCCCTGCCTGACTCCGACCCCTATGTCGTTGAAGAAGCGAGCCGATATCTGCTACACGTCCCGTTCCTCGGGAACGTTTCGCTCTTCCTGCAGACTCCGTTTGGTCTCTCGATCCTCCTCGTGTGTGCAGCGCTTCTCGCATTCATGTTTTTCCTACCGGCCGAAGCCCGAGCTCGCTCAACGGGAGCTCGGGGAGCTTCGGAGCAGTCAGCTCCGACCGGGGGCGACTACGGAGCGGACGACGAGGCCCATCGGGGGCACGCGCCAGCGGCCCCGCCGCAGAAGATTTCCAGCCAACCAACGGACCCAGATAACAGGACACCAGGATCATGATCATCTCTCAGCGTTCGCCGCGCCCCGTCTCCTTTCGCCGCCGGCATGTGCCACGACGTTCGTGGCGCTTCGCGGGGGTCGCAGGACTCCTCGTGCTCGCCCTGGTCCCCTCGACCGTGAGCGCCTTTCAAGATCAAGCGTTTGTGCGCAGCGACGCGATCGGCGTCAAGATTCCCAACACGATTGTCGAATACGAACGAGCAGAGGGCCTCGGCGGGCAATTCGCTATGGCATACGGAGAGCAGCGCCTCTATGTCAGCATGAGCGAAAAATTTCTCGTGTCAATTGATCCAGTCACTCTCAAGGAGAAGAAACGGATCGAGCTCGGATTCGGGTGCGTTGGTCCGATCACGACGAACCGCTACGGCGTGTATCGAGCCCCGGAGGTCGTGCCGGGTGACTCTGAGTGGCTCATGTACGGGCAAGCAGCAGTGAAATCAGCCTGGGAAGAGGAACAAGGGATGCGGCTCCACAATGACGCGAAAGTCGCGAACATGAGCGAGTATGTCCCGTCACCAGACCCGACAGGGAATTGCCAGAGTGAGTGGATTTTAGGCTCGCGGATGTCGGGCCAATGGACTACCGGTGGGAGCTACAACACGATTGTTCGGTGGGGTGGGAACCCGTATAAGGAAGCCCTGTTCGCGAACGTTCGCCCCCCGGTCGGGCACGGGTGGTTTACCAGCGATTCGATCAAGCAATCTTGGGGCGGGATGACGCTCGGCACCGCGTCGGGCAAGATGGGTTCCCCCGCCCTCAAACCACTTGACCTCGGCATGGCTTCCGCCTTTGGACCGAATTATTGGACCAACCTCTACGTGCTGTCGCGAGCAGGGGACGAGGTGTACGTCACTGCCTACGACGTGACGGAGTGGAACGTAGGCGAAGGCCTCCGGAACCTGCCCAAGCGCCTCTGGATGAAGAAGCTCGAACTTCCGGCTGGCGAACGAGCTGACCATGACCGCACCTGGCGGCTGCACCTCGACCGGCGTCAGGGAACGATGTACGTAGCTGGGGATATCACGGTCATTCGAGACAACGAGTACCGCGCTGAAGGGCGCGTCTTCGAAGTTCCCCTTGAGGCGGGCGCCCCAGCAATCGCACTGCCTCCTCCAGCGTTTCCCATCACCGATTCCATCCTCGACGAGACGAACGGTGAGCTCATTCTCTCCACCTTGACCGTTGAAACTGCCGACCCGTTCAACCCGCAGCCCTCCAGCAGTACCGAGCTCGTGACATACGACATTGAACGAGGCAGCGCAGAACTCAACACCTTGATTCAGACGAACACCTTGGGCGACTACGTGCGGGCCGTGGGAGGGATCGAGGTGAACGAACTCACAGGAGACGTGCTGCTCGGAGGCCTCTACTGCGAAGGCAAGCCAATTGCTCCGTGCACGTACCCGGTCCGTGCAATTCTCAAGATCAAACGACTGTAGCCGGCCTGTCGTCGCACAGGCGAGATACGCATCACACCGAAAAGAGCACACGCCATGAGAAAACTATTGACCAAAACTCGAGCGGGAGTCATTGCAGGAACAGTTGCGATCGCGGCCGTGTTTGGTGCCGCAGGCGCCGCCCATGCTGCACCTACCGAGCTCACCGAGCTGCACCAGCTGAACCCATCCGATGGGTCCCGCGCCGGATATTCCACGGCGATGAGTGGAAAGTACATCGCCTACACCGACGTCTGGGGTGCCTCTGTCGCGGTCTCCGTTGCCACCGATGACACGCTGACCCAGTGGGAGACCACCCGGGTGACTGCCGCGAACCCTCCGGCTGCGTTCGGGAAACGCGTGGCGCTCAACGAGGATGCGACCAAGCTCTCGGTCGCCGGGGCCGGTGTCGTGGTGCAGTTCACGCGCAACAGCCTGAACGACTGGACGGAAAGCTCTCGATACACGGCTCCGGCCGATACGTCACGCGTCACGCGGATTGCGGAGTCGTTTGGAGAGGCCTTGGCCGCAAGCGGCGACCTCATTGTCGTCGGAGCGTCAAACGCCACAGTGGACGGTCACGCCAACACCGGTCTCGCGTACGTCATCGACAGCAGCAACGGCACCACGCGGGAGCTCCTCCCCACGGAAATCCGCCCGGGGAGCATCACCGGTCAGACGGTCGCCATCTCAGGAGAACACATCGCGGTCAGTGCAGTGCAAAATACCGACGACATGTTGAGGCGCGTCGGTGGCGTGTACCTGTGGGATGTCTCTGCTCCCGTGGGCACGGAGCCTGGGTTCGCCACGCAGCCCGTGGACGACGCGACAGTGTGCCTGCCAAGCGGCGGGGGCGGCCCCGCGTTCGGGTTCGCACTCGCGTTCCAGGGTGAGTCCCTCTTTGTTGGCTCCCCGGTCGAAGCAAATTTCACCGGCCCCAAGACTGACCCGGAACACGGTTGCAATCGCTCCTCGATTCAGTCAGGCACCACAACGCAGGGGGCGCTGTATCAACTCGATCGCTCGCTCACCCAGCAGGGGGCCAAGCTGCTGCCTCCGCAGCACAGTGAAAACTTCGGATCTTCGATCGCTGTTTCAGGCGAGACCATTCTCGCCAACGCTGAGGTGCGGCCTGCCGCCCAGGGTGAGGTCCACATCTACACGACCGGCGAATTCACTGCCACCACCGAGGCTACGATTGCACCGGAGCCTGTGCAGACACTCCGGGCGTCAGACGCGACGGATCGCGATCAGTTCGGCTACACGCACTACGACTCGGCAATCCGCGCAACGGCCGACGCGGTTGCAATTGGTGCCCCGTTTGCCCGCAGTAAGGCGGGATCAGTCTATGTATTTGGTCCTCCCATGACGGTAAGCTCCGACCCGGTCGTGACCGCGATTGATGCCGAAAGCAGCTACGGAGCACAGCATACGCTCACCGTCTCCGTCACTGACCAAAACAGTGAGGGAATCGTCTCGTTTGCGAGCGGTGGCGAGGACTGGGGGAGTGCGCCAGTAGTCAACGGCGCAGCTGAACTCGTGCTCGATGTACCCCTCACCGCAGGCGACCACGTATTCTCAGCGAGCTACTCGGAAGACGCTGGCGTCACAGTGCTCGCAGAAGCAACTGCGACGTTGGCCATCCTGCAGGCGGAAACCACCACGACGCTCACAACGGATACCACCTCGTCTCAGGGGTCACCCGCACCCAAAGCTCGTGTCGAGGGAAGCGTTGCTGGAGTGAACGGCACGATTCCAACAGGCAATGTAGTGATCGCCGACAGCGCAGGACAGGCGCTCGCGACGCTCCCGCTTGATCCCGCCGGCGCGTACGCCGGAGAGCTCCCCACCCCCGCACAAGATATGAGCATCACAGCAAAATTCGGCGGAGATGTGAACCATCAGGAGTCGGCATCGCAGCCGGTATCGTTGCCCGCGGCGCCGCTGAAGAAGCCGAACCCTGTGACGCCTTCTCCGACTGCGCCCACGACCCCGACCTCCCCGACCTCCCCGGCCACCCCGCCGGCCTCGTCACAGACCCAGCAGACAGCCACCTCGCCGAGGCTTGCACAGACCGGTGGAAACGGCACCTGGCTCCTCGCCGCTGCAGGCGCGGCACTTCTCGGAGGCGGCGGAGCATTCCTCGGGAGGCGTTTCCTCCGAGACCGGAAAGCCGCTGGCCGTCGGTACCCAGAGTAGAGATGCGTGGGTCTCTCAGCTCGAACGCATTCGGGCTGAGAGACCGCTCGCGGACGGTCACTCCGTATTGCAGACCATGCGCCGTGCTCCACAACGGCCACGGTGAATCGGCCACTGAGCTCCTGGCGCGCGGCCGATTCACTCGCCCGGGTCGCCCTCGGGCCATGTCGCACTCCCGAGAGCAGAGCACATATGCTCACAGTTCCCCTCCACAGGCTCCTTCCGGAGAGCGTGGCCGCGGCCTTGACACGTGCGATCGCGCCTGCGCGTGGCGCAGAGGCGCTACGCCCGCCTCCTACTGATCAAACGGTGGGGCCACCGCCTCGCACTGAACGGGAGCACCTGCTGCGCTCGTTTCAGATGCGATCTCTCGTGTTCCATCAAGCAAGATTCTGCAGGTGGCGGTCAAGCCCTCAGCAGGAGTGGCGGTGACGCTCGTGGTGTCCCCAACGATGACGATCGATTCAACAGACCAGGTCGCAATTCCGCCCTCCCTGGGGGACGCGGTGACCGAGTCGTTGACGACAGGCGCACGCGTGTCAGCGCGGGTCGCTTGGTCCAAGTACGACACCGCGGTCAGCGTTGTGGGCTCAGAGCTGTCGACACTGACTTCATAGGTGACCTGCCAGGCGTCCGCAGCAGAGTTCTTGAATGCATCGATTGCGCTACAGCCGGTGAGCGAAGCGCCGACGAGCAGAGCCGCAGCGAGCACGGAGGACGACCGGATCAATGTGGTGTGCGAGTTGTTCATGTATTCGACTCTGCCAACTCCCGACCATTCAGGGATCGGTCCAGAGTGCCACCACAGTAGCCCCACGGGCCAATGTTGAAGTACCCGGGTGCCGTGCGCCGTGCGATTTGGCTCCTGGCTAGGATCGAACCCATGTACTTCATTGTGGTGAAATTCAAGACCAAACCCGAATACACCGAGCAGTTCATGGACCTCGTGGGGCCGTTTACGCAAAGCACCCGGCAGGAACCGGGAAATCTCTGGTTCGAGTGGTCACGCAGCGTGGAGGATCCCAGCGAATTTGTGCTCGTTGAGGCATTCGCGGATGACGATGCTGCAGGAGCGCACGTGAACAGCGACCACTTCGCGGCCGGCATGGAATCCATGCGTCCCGCACTGCTGGCCACCCCCAAGATTGTCTCCCGCAAAGTCGAAGGTGATTCCTGGGGCGAGATGGGTGAACTCCAGATCGACGAACCTCCCCTGACCTGAGGCCCTCCGGAACTGCCATCGATACCCAGCTCTGTCGTGTAATCAGGCGACCCTCAATTGGCTCTTTCTCGGGGAGTGGGGTAGGTATAGGGTGGGCAATTTTGTCCGCACCACTGTCGGAAGGACGCCACAATCACACCCGGATCACTCAACGTCTCCGCGCGCCGCACCCGGCGCCTGATCGATCACACGAAGCACCTCGTACCACGAAGCTCACTCCCCACCTAGCGATTTTCTTTCACTTCGGTTCACCGGCATCGACGCCGACCTCCGTACTTTGAAAGGAAATCACCATGAACGACCTGCAACAGCTTTCAGGCCCCGTTGTACTCGGTCTCTTCATACTCTTCTTCGGCGCGAGTCTCATCATCTCGCTCCGCATCAGCCGCAAGCGTGAAAACGCTGACGGCTACATGACCGGCGGTGGCCGGATCGGCTTCGGGATCTCCGCCGCCTCCATGACCGCAACGTGGATTTGGGCTGCCTCGATGTACGCCTCCGCCACCTCCGGATTCCAATACGGGCTCTCTGGGTCGATCCACTACGGACTGTGGGGCGCGCTCATGATCCTGTTGATCTACCCGTTTGGGCGCAGGATTCGCCAGGTCGCACCCCGCGCGCACACAATCGCCGAGGTGATGTTCGCGAGACACGGCCGCTCCAGTCAGCTCATGCTCGCCGGCTCAAACGTGCTGGGGAGTGTCATCAGTCTCACGTCGAACCTGATCGCGGGTGGCGCGCTGATCGACATGCTCTCGCCGTTCACCTTCACTCAGGGCGTGATAGCAATTGGCGCCGGTGTGCTGCTCTACACACTGTGGGCTGGATTCCGCGCGTCGGTGCTGACCGACTTCATGCAGGTCATCTTCATGCTTGGCGCCGTCGTGATCATCATCCCCGTCGTGTTCTTCGCCGCAGGCGGGCCGTCCCTGTTCGAGACCGGGGCACACCGCCTCACCCCGCAGCAGGGCGACTTCTTCTCCTCTGACGCGTTCTTCAACCAGGGCGCGCCCTACATTGCTGCGGTGCTCGCGTACGCCATCGGCAACCAGACGATCGCGCAGCGACTTTTTGCGGTGCGAGAGGACCTCATCAAGAAGACCTTCGTGACGGCGACAGTGGGCTACGGTGCCACCATCATCGGCATTGGCATGCTCGGAGTGATCGCGCTCTACGCGGGAATCGAGCCGGTTGGTGGCGACGTCAACAACCTGATCCCGCAGATGGCGGCGACGTATTTGTCGCCAGCTCTGCTCGCACTGTTCTTCATCATGATCATCGGTTCGCTGTCCTCGACGGCGGATGCGGATCTCACCGCGCTCGCCTCGATCGTCATGACCGACATTTACGGCCAGAACATTGCAGGAAAGGGACGTGCCAACCCACGCACGATGGTGCTGATCGGCAGAATCACCATGGTGGTAGCAATCACCGCCGGAGTGTTCTTCGCCGGCTCGCAGCTCAACATCCTCGACCTTCTGGTGTTCGTGGGGGCGCTCTGGGGGGCCCTCGTGTTCCCCGTGATTGCGAGCTTCTACTGGAACCGAGTCACCAATTCGGCATTCAGCATCGCAGTGGTGCTGGCTCTCGCGGCCTTCTTGCCGGTGCGGTTCTCATGGATCGACCTCAGTGGTGGCCTCGGGATCGTGAGCGACGTGCTCGCCACGATCGGAATCGGTGTGGTGCTCGGGCTCATGGCGTTTGGCTTCTTCGGAAAACGCGTGGCGTTCGTCGTGGGTATTGGCTCGACGCTCGCGTCCGCGCCGTTCGCTATCGGCTTCCTGCACCAGTACCCGGTGCTCTCCGGATCACTTGTGGCGTACGCGGTGAGCACGGTGGTGTGCGTTGCGCTCACACTCGCCTCGAAACAGAAGCCCTTCGACTTCGACCTGATCAAAGTGCGGACGGGCGATTTTGACCCGGAGACGGATCCCATCCCCGTTGCGGGCTCTGCAGCAGGCCCTGGAGCCGCCACAGCAGGATCCGGATCCGCTGCCGCGCCCACCCCCGACCTCGAAAGGAACTTCTCATGAACTGGAGCACAGTTCTGCTCACGCTCTACGTCTTGATCTGGCCGGTGCTTGTGGCTGGCACACTCACCGTGATCATCCGCGCGTTCATCAAGGACTGGCGGGAAGCGCGGCGGGAGGGGCGCCCGATCATCTAGGGGTCCGATGCCGCCGCGGGATCGTGGCAGAGCGGACTCTCTCACGCGTGCGATGCGGGCGCGGCTCGAGAAGGGCGCGGATGCCGACACGCACACACACGAGAGGGGCGCGGGGGGAAACCCCCGCGCCCCTCTCGTGGCCAGTGCTACTTGTTCAGCACTGAGTTGTCTGTGCTGTTCTTCCCGCGCTTCACCGCGCGCTTTTCTTTCAGCGTCTGCTTGGCGGGTTTCTTCGTGGTCTTCTGACCGCGATCTTTGCTGGACATCTCACTCTCCCTTCACTTGGAAGTGGGTACCCAAGCCTGACCATAGCCCACCCCCGTGTGGAAGTCACGGGTGCGGCGTCAGCGCTCCCCGATCCGGTGCTCATGCACCTCGGAGCTGAGCGTCACACCATTGAGTTCCAAGTAGAGCTGCCCCTCAGTGACGGAGACAGTCATCGTGTTGCGACGCGCGAGCGGGGCGACCGCTGCGTCGATGAAGCCGGGATCAAATGAGCGCACCACGATGTCCGCGGACTCGTGGATCGTTTTGCCCTCCCACGAGGTGAGGAGCTTCGCTGGATCGCGGTGAGTGTAGACCGCCGCGCGATCTGCCAGCTTGCTGCCGAAGTGCAATCGTGCCGCGTCGGGCGCGCCAATCTCGATCCATGCCGTGATGTGGCCCGTGAGATCTCGCACCAGCACAGCCGGTTCATCAGTCGAGGAGACGCCGGCGCTGAATACGATTCCCTCTTGGTACTCGAGGCAATACGCGAGGATACGCGTTGCCATATACGCGTCCGTCTCGGAGGGATGCCGCGCAACCCGCAATTGCAGCTCCTCATAGACACCGCGGTCCACGTCGGCCAGCTGAATCTCAAACGTGTGGATCGTCGCGCCAATTGCCATGGGCTCAGCCTACTGGCCTGCGCGTGCCCATTCTTCGCCCGAGACATCGATCTCTGTGGCCATGTCGTGTAAGAACCGCGTGACCACGGCGCGCTCGTCAGAGGTGAGCCGTGCAGCGGCGTGGAAACGCTTGGCCTGCTGCGCGCCCACGGTGCGGAAAGCGGCCTCCCGGGTCTCCGGCGTGATCGTGATCGCAAACGCGCGCCGATCGGAGGGGTGGATCGAGCGGGTGATGTGGCCGCCTCGCTCAAGCCGGTCGAGCAGCTTCGTGGTCGAGGGGGTGGTGATGCGCAGATGGGCGGCGATTGCTCCAGGCGTGGCAACGGTGCCCTGGTTCTCAGAGACGATGAGGAAGTGGAGTGCACGCATGTCAGTGCGACCGAGCTTCATGTAGGCGAGCGAGGCCTCGGAGAGCTTGTCCTCCGACTCTCGAAGCGCGCCCAGCGCGGCCATGAGCGCCCCGATCTCATCGAGGTCCTGAGGGGGCACCGCTGAGCGATCGATCAGCCGGCTGTCCGGGTCGTTGCTCTCGACGCCATACACCGCTGGGGTGGCGTGCGGCGGCTGTGGAACGGAAGCAGACATGATGCTATATTAGCCGCAGAGATATGTATGCCAAAGTGTATTAAGTAACTTGGCTAGGGAAATTGGGGGAGCGGATGGCCGCGAATCATGCTGGACCGCGTCGGCGACGGTGGCTACGAATCCTGCTACCAGCAGTGCTGATCGTGGCGTGGGTCGCGGTCAGTGGTGTGGGTGGGCCGTATTTCGGCAAGGTGAGCGAGGTCTCCTCCAACGATCAGACCACCTACCTGCCCACGTCTTCTGATGCCACAAAGGTGCAGCAACGGCTCGGCGATTTCAGTGACTCTGACGACATCCCAGCTGTGGTGGTGCTCACGAGCGAGAGCCCACTCAGTGACGGAGAGCTCAAAACGCTCACCGAGGCTGTCGCAACTCTGCCCGATCAGGTTCCCGGGGTGTCTGCGGAGCTCTCCCCGGTGATCCCCTCTGGAGACGGCAAAGCCGCGCAGGTGTTCGTGCCGCTGGACAGCGGTGAAGGGCTGAACGACACCGTCCAAGCGGTCGGGGACGAGCTGCGCGCGGCCGCTCCCGAGGGCGTCTCCGTATACGTGACCGGCCCGGCAGGGTTCACGTCGGACCTCGTGAACGGCTTCAAGGGAATCGACGGGATCCTGCTCGGTGTCGCGCTGCTCGCCGTGTTCCTGATCCTCGTCGTCGTGTACCGCTCACTGCTGCTGCCAGTCGCCGTGCTCTCGACCAGCATGATCGCGCTCACGGGAGCCCTGCTGCTCAACTGGTGGCTCGCGAAGTGGGGCCTCCTGATGCTGTCCGGGCAGACACAGGGCATTCTCTTTATTCTCGTGATTGGCGCCGCGACTGACTACTCGCTGCTCTATGTCTCCCGGTACCGTGAACAACTGCGTGTGCAGGAGGACACCGCTGTGGCGACCTTCGCCGCGCTCCGCGGCTCACTTGAGCCGATCCTTGCCTCCGGCGGCACGGTGATCGCTGGCCTGCTGTGCCTCCTGCTGTCAGATCTCAAATCGAACAGTTCGCTCGGGCCGATTGCCGCGATCGGCATCGTCTTTGCCATGCTCGCCGCGCTCACGCTCCTCCCTGCAATCCTGTTCGCGTTCGGTCGTGCAGCGTTCTGGCCGCGACGTCCCAAGTTCGAGCCTGACGTCGTTGCCGCTGAGCACGGCGATCCGCGAGGGGTGTGGGCGAAGCTGGCCGGTTGGATCAAACGCAAGCACCGCCCGATCTGGATCGTGACCGCACTCGTGCTCGCCGTCGGTGTGGTCGGAGCGACCCAGCTCGACGCGACCGGCGTGCCGCAGTCCGACCTCGTGCTCGGATCTTCTGAGGCCCGCGATGGGCAGCAGGCCCTCGGTGAGCACTTCCCTGGCGGATCGGGGAGTCCGGTATCAGTGATCGTGCCCGAGGACGCGCTCCAGGCCGCGGCCGACGTGCTGCTGGCTTCTCCGGCGATCGACGGGCTCACGGTCGCGGCGAGCGATGCTCCGAGTGGCACGCTGCCGGTCACCGCTGACGGCGTAGGCGCGGCGCCCGGTCCGCCTGCGGCTCCGGGAACTGTGGCGCCGCAACCGACTGTGTCGAACGGGGATATGCTGCTGCAGGGCACGCTTACGCAGGCGGCCGACTCCGATGCGGCTGGCGATACGGTGCGTGAGCTGCGGGCCGCACTCGCAGACGCGGCCCCCGCTGCGCTCGTGGGAGGTGTGACCGCGACTGCGATCGACACGAATGACGCGTCGATCCATGACCGCACACTCATCATCCCGATCGTGCTGCTCGTCATCACCCTGATCCTGATGCTGTTGCTGCGATCCGTCGTCGCACCGCTGCTGCTGGTGGCAACCACCGTGCTCTCCTTCGGCACGGCGCTGGGGGTTGCCGGTTGGATGTTCACCCACGTGTTCCAGTTCCCAGGGGTCGATCCCGCAGTGCCGCTCTACAGTTTCGTCTTCCTTGTGGCGCTCGGAATCGACTACAACATCTTCCTTATGACGCGCGTGCGGGAAGAATCACTCGAACACGGGACCCGACAGGGGATCCTGCGCGGGCTCTCGATCACAGGCGGCGTGATCACCTCAGCCGGGCTGGTGCTCGCGGCAACGTTTGCCGCGCTCTCCGTGATCCCGATCCTGTTCCTCGTCCAGATCGCCTTCATCGTCGCGTTCGGTGTGCTGCTCGACACGTTTATCGTGCGCTCGCTGCTCGTGCCGGCGCTCACGTACGACATTGGGCGCGCGATCTGGTGGCCGTCGAAGCTGGCGAAGGCATCGACGGGCTCGACTGCCTCGAAACGCTCGAAGCTCTCACTGCGCGAGGACGCATAGCCGGTACTGTGTGGGCTGCTCGCTGGTACCGTTGACCGGTGAGCAGCCCCGACCCGCCAGTGACGCGCCAGCGGTCTCGGGTGCGCCACGACATCCAGGCGCTGCGCGCGATCGCGGTGTTGCTCGTGGTGATCAATCACCTCTGGCCGGAGCGGCTCCCCGGCGGCTATGTCGGCGTCGACGTATTCTTCGTGATCTCCGGATTCCTGATCACGGCCCACCTGCTGGGTGAGATCCGGCGCAGCGACAGAATTTCGCTCTCGCAGTTCTACGCGCGCCGAGCGAGGCGGTTGCTCCCCGCAGCTCTGCTCGTCGGCGTCGTCACGCTCGCCGCTACGGTGATCTGGCTCCCTGCTGAACGGTGGGCCCGAATCGCGCGCGAGATCTTCGCTTCGGCGGCGTACGTTGAGAATTGGATACTCACTGCCTCCTCGGTGAACTACTCTGACCGAGGGCAGGCAGCCACTCCAGCGCAGCACTATTGGTCGCTGTCCGTCGAGGAGCAGTTCTACCTGCTCTGGCCGCTGACGTTGCTCGTGCTCGGCTGGCTGCTCGCCCGCGGCGTTTCGGGCAGGATCGCGAGCCGGAACGGAGCGCTGCTCGGATCGATCGCGGTGCTCGCAGCGGCTTCCCTGCTGTTCTCGATCTGGCAGACAGGCGCGAACCCCGCAGCCGCGTATTTCAACACGTTTGGGCGCGTATGGGAGTTCATGGTCGGCGCGCTCCTCGCAGTGTGCGCGCCCGCCGTTGCCGCGTGGTGTGCACGCCGGCCCGCCCTCGCCCTGCGTGGGATCGCGCAGCTTGTGGGCTATGGCGCGATCCTCGGCGCTGCCCTGTGGTTTACGGAAGCGACGCCGTTCCCCGGGTGGTGGGCGCTGCTGCCCACGCTCGGGACCGCGCTCGTGATCGTGGCGGGGCCGGAGTTGCCGCGGTGGTCGCCGGCCCGGCTCGGCTCCTGGCTGCCCGTGCAGTACCTCGGCGGGATCTCCTACTCCCTCTACCTGTGGCACTGGCCGCTGATCGTGATCGCGCCGTTTGTGCTCGCGAGAGATCTCGGCACCGCGGATCGGGTCGCACTGCTCACGATCAGTATCCTGCTCGCCGCGCTCACCAAACGCTTCATCGAGGATCCGGGCCGCACCAAGCTGTTTGCGGGCGCGCGACCGCGCCGCACGCTCCTCGCCACACTTGCCTCTGTGGCGGTGGTCGGGCTCGTGGCGGGCGGCACCGTGTGGGCTGCCGGCGCTGCTGAAGCGCGTGATCAGGCGCGGCTGGATGCAGCGCAGGGCTCGGGGTGCTTCGGCGCGGAGGCACTCGATCCCGAGCGCGACTGCGCGGACCCGTTCGGGCCGGCGATGTTCCCGGCCGGTGGCGAGTCCGAGGCTCCCTGGTCTGCCGTGGCGCCTGAGTGCGCACTGCAGCCGGACGAGCGTCAGATCTTCGCCGAGGGGAAGCCGTCGTACGTCGAGTGCGACTTCGGCGCTGGCGCTGGCGCTGGCGCTGGAGCTGGCGGGGCTGGTGGTGATGCGTCTGTCCCCGCTACGAGTGACCCGTATCGGGTGTGGCTCGTCGGGGACTCGCACGCCGAGCACTGGAAAGCCGCGGTGAACGAGATTGGGCGCGCCAACGAGTGGCGCGTGGCGTACACGATGCAGGGCGGGTGTCCCAGTGTTGCGACTCCGCTCGTGCGCGCGTTCGGAGGGGAAACAGACCAGGCGAAGCGCGACTCCTGCGCGTCCTGGATCACCGAAGTCTCCGAGCGGATCGTCGCCGACGCCCCTGATCTGGTGCTCGTCTCGAACTTTGCCTCCGCTGAGGAAATCGATGATGGCTCTGGGCGGACCCAGCCCGAGCAGTTGGCCGCCGCGATGGGGGAGACGCTCGTCGCCTGGGCAGACGCGGGCGCGCAGGTTGTGGTGATCCGGGACGTGCCGACGGCTGGCACGGCGCTCGGACCGGACTGCGTGTCGCAGCGAGGGACGCAGCAGGGGGTGCAACGCGGGGCGGCCAGTGGAGCGTGCGTCGCGCCAGAGGCTGAGGTGCTGCCGCCCGATCCGCAGATCGCCGCAATCGAGCTGCTGGGTGATCCGAGGATCACTTCAGTCGACCTGAGCGAGCGTTTCTGCCGCGATGGCCTGTGTTCCGGCGTGATCGGCACTCTGCCTGTGTTCTACGACACTGACCACGTCTCCGCGAGTTACGCCCGCTCGCTCGCGCCCGCGCTCAGTCGCGAGCTCGGTGCCGCCCTGGACCGCGAGCTCCACGCCCCAGCCGCCAGGTAATTCCGTTCATGGGTCGAATTTTGGGGCTTCATGCGGGTGAAGCCCCACAATTCGACCCATGAGTGTGGGGTGGGTGGCGGGAGCCCCGCACCCTCATGCGCACCAGAGACAAATGTCAGCAGGTGGGGGCGCGGGAGCCACCAGCCCGGATCAGACCGAGCGCCCTGCGGCCGCGATGAGCTCGCGCGTGAACGGGTGCTGCGGAGCGCTGAACACGTGTTCCGTTGGGCCCGCTTCGACCACCTGACCGTCGCGCATGATGAGCGTGCGGTCACTCACCGTGCGCACCGCCGCGAGATCGTGTGACACGAACACGAGCGCGACCCCCTCCCTCGCCTGTAGATCACGCAGCAGATCCAGGATGCCGGCCTGCGTAGCCATGTCGAGGGCGGAGACCGGCTCGTCGCACACGAGCACATCGGGCTGCGCTGCGAGCGCTCGCGCGATCGCGATGCGCTGCCGCTGCCCGCCGGAGAGCGACGCCGGGCGCCGAGTCAGAAACTCAGGACCCAGGCCAACTCGGTGCAGGAGCTCCGCGGGACGCGCATCGGCCCCGGGCCGTAGCGACGCACGCAGGATCCGGTCGACCCGCCAACGCGGATCAAAGGTGGCGAAGGGATCCTGGGGGATCAGCCGGACCCGGGTACTCGGCACCACACGAGCCAGCTCTCCGGAATCGAGCGCCTCGGCTCCGGCCAGAATCCGGGCGAGCGTGGTCTTGCCAGCGCCCGATTCGCCGACGACCCCCACGGCCTCACCGCGGTGCAGTGAGAGATCTACGCCGCGGAGCCCGACGGTGCCGCCGCTCGGCGAAGCGAACTCGCGCACTGCCCCGGTGAGGCGAAGCAATTCAGGCTCGGCCTCGCCGCGGGTAGCGCTGGGCGCGGGTGTCGGCTTCGGGCCGCGGGGGATCGCAGCGACGAGGGCGCGCGTTGCGGAGTGCTGCGGGTGCTCGAGAAGCTGCTGTGCCTGGCCAGACTCCACAATCCGGCCGTCGTGCAGCACTGCGATTCGGTCCGCGACCCGTGCGACTGCGCTGAGGTCGTGACTGATGAGCACGAGCGCGGTCCCGCGGTCCCGGATTCTACGGAAGCTCGCCAGGACGTGCGCGGCAGTGGCGGAGTCGAGCGCGGTGGTCGGTTCGTCGGCCACGATCAGGGCCGGGTTCGCGGCAAGCGCCGAGGCGATGAGGGCGCGCTGGCGCATGCCGCCGGACAATTCACCCGAGCGCTGCCGCAAGCGGGCTTCGCCGTCGGGAAGACCTGCCGCTGCGAGTGCAGTGATCACGGCTGCACGTCGCTCGGCCCCCCGCACTCCGCGGATCCTGAGAGCTTCTCCGACCTCGGCGGCGATCGTCCGGAGCGGATCGAGGGACTGCAGGGCGTCCTGCAGTACGAGGCCGACCGCCGTGCCGCGCACCGTGCGCCAGCGCCTGGGGCTCGCGCGGCGCAACTCCTGCCCGGCGATCGTGAACGATTCTGATCGTACGTTCCAACGCCGCCGCTCCTGGGTCAAGCCGAGCAGCGTGCGCGCGAGCACCGACTTCCCTGCACCTGATGCACCCACGATGGCGAGGCACTCGCCTCCGGAGACGGTGAGATCGAGATTCGCGAGTACTGGCGTACCATCGGGGAGCTCGACCGTGAGGCCGCGCACGAGGAGGGCGGGGTGCGCGGCGTGTGTGCTGCCGGGAGCGGAGACGGCACTGGCACTCAGCCCGGAACCGGGGCTGGATCCAGTTCCAGTTCCAGTTCCAGTTCCAGACCCGGCCGCGGGGCTGGCTCCAGTTCCAGTTCCGGGCTCGGATCCGGCGCCCGAATCAGGTGCGACAGGGGGTGTGTCACGTGAGATCCTCTCCGCCAGCACAGCGACGACCGAGTACTGTGAGGGCCGCCGCGGTGAGCACGATGGCGAGGCCAGGCCCGACCGTCATCCACCACGCGGTCGTGAGATACACGCGCCCGGCATTGAGCATGGCGCCCCACTCGGGCGCCGGTGGCTCGGCGCCGAGGCCCAAAAACCCGAGGGCTGAAACCCACACGATCGCTTGACCGACCCCGAGTGTGGCCGCAGAAACGAGCGGCCACAGTGCGTTCGGGGCGATATGGCGGGTGAACACGAGCAGCGGAGCGACGTCATCGAGCCGTGCCCATTCGACGTAGCCGCTCCGAGCCACGCCACGCACCCGTGCGCGGAGCATCCGGGCGTAGCCGGGGATCGTGGCGAGGCCGATCGCGAGGATCGGGCGGTGGGGCCGCTGCCGAGCACCGCAATAAACAGGAGCGCCATCACGAGCGTGGGAAGGGCGAACAGCACTTCGAAGAGCCTCCCGAGCGCGGAGTCGACGACGCGAGGGCCGAGTCCCGCTGCGAACCCGAGGAGGGCGCCGATCCCGATCCCGATTCCCGTTGCCGCGAGGCCGATGCCGACCGAGGTTGCAGCGCCGTGCACCACGCGTGTGGCGATGTCGCGACCTGACTCGTCGGTGCCGAGCAGATGGGCGATCGACGGCGGTTGGAAAGCATCGGCCGGGTGCACTGCGAGCGGATCGCCGGGTGCGAGCACCTGCGGTGCGCACACTGCCAACATCGCGAGCAGGAGCACCGCGATGCTCGCGAACTCGGGGACACCGAATCGCCGAATCATGAGGCTGCCCTCTTCGCATGCGTCTCCCGGAGACGCGGATCAACGATGCCCTCGAGCAGATCGGTGAGGAGCATCACGACAACGTAGAGCAGCGCGATCACGGCAACAGCTCCGACCACGACGGGCACATCGCGAACCAGGGTCGCCTCGAGCAGCAGGCGGCCCAGACCCGGCCTGGCAAACAGCGCCTCGACCACGACCGCGCCGCTGAGCAGTGAGCCGTATGCCCAGCCGGAGAGTGCGAGCGCTGGGAGCGCCGCATGACGGAGCGTGTGGGTGAGGAGCACGCGGGGTTCAGATCCGCCTCGCGCCCGGGCTGTAGTGGTGAACGGGGCGTCGTCGGCCTCGTCGAGCGAACCTCGCATCACATGAGCGAGGTAGCCAGCCAGCGGCACCGCGAGCGTGACGACGGGAAGGACGAGGGCAGCGGGGGAAGTTCCGGTGCCTGTCGCAGGGAACCATCCCAACGCACTCGCAAATACGAGGATGAGCACCGCGCCGAGGAAGAAGTGCGGAGTTACCGACACGATCGTTTCGACCCCAGCCAGGACCGAGCGCACGACGCGGCCCACTCTGCCCCGCTGCACGGTGCTCAAGACGGCGCCAGCCAGTGCGAGGACCCAGGCGAGGAGCAGCGCGAGCGACGCGAGCAGCACGGTGGGCGGAACGTTTGCGGCGAGGAGATCCGCCACTGGCTGTTTACGCGCGTACGAATCACCGAACTGCAGCGTCGCAGTGCGCCACAGCTGTGTTGCGTACTGCAGCAGGATCGGCTGGTCGAGCCCGTAGCTGCTGCGTGCCTGGGCCACGGCCTCCGGCCCAGCCTGCGAGCCCGGCCCGCCGAGGATCGCCTCAAGCGGGTCGCCGGTCGCGCGCAGCGCGACAAACACGATCGTCGCGGTGACCCAGACGACCAGGAGCGCCGCTCCCAGTCGTCCGAGCACCGCGCGCACGATCCGCACTTTCACTCTCGGTCTCCTCTGGCTCCCGAAGCGTGCCCGGGCGCTCTGCGCTATTTGGTGAGCTGAGCGTTGATGAACGTTGGTGTGGCCACCGTGCCCAGCGTAGTCACCCCGGTGACGCCCCGGGTGAGGAAGTGGTTCTGCTGGTCATAGAGCGGCAACACGGTGAAGCTCTCGAGGATCCGCTGCTGCGCTTCAGCGTAGAGCTTCGTGCGGGCAGCCTCGTCGAGCGTATCTGAGGCTTCGTCGAGGATCGCGTCAAGCGCAGGATCCGAGAGCTGCGTGTGGTTTGCGAAGTAGCCTGACGGTGCGGGCACGATCCCGTCGGAGTGGTACAGGATCCGCAGGACATCAGGCCCCACCTTGGTGTACGGCGCGCTCACGGCCTCATACTCATTCGCGCCGAGGGCGGCGTACCAGGTGCTGAGGTCGACCGGTTCGAGTTGCACGTCGAAGCCGACTGCGGCGGTGTTCGCCTGGATCTGCTCGAATAGTGACTGCTCAGCGGCAACTGACTGGTTCGTGCTGACGGGGAACCGGACCGTGAGTGGCTTCCCATCTTTCACCCGGACACCTGCGTCGTTCGTTTCGGTCCACCCTGCCGCATCGAGCAGCTGTGCTGCTGCGTTCGCGTCCGTTGCAAACAGCGCCTCGGCGCTCGCGGCAGCCGGCTCCGTGCTGGCGAGTGGGGAGTAGGAACGCTCTGCGGTCCCGCGGTAGAGCGTTTCGATTCCGGGGTTCGGATCGGCTGCCCGAATAAACGCCTCACGCACGCGCACGTCGTCGAACGGGGCCTGCGCAGAGTTCAGCTCGATCCGGTTGACCGATCCGGGCCGTGGGGCGTCGATGTGGGCAATGCCTGCCTCCGTCGCTGCCGTGATGTCGCTCGGGAGCGGATTATCGATCACCTGCACCTCGCCGGACGCGAGTGCTGCGTAGCGGGTGGCGGCATCCGGGATGAAGCGCCACTCAATGCCATCGAGATAGGCGGCAGTGTCGTGTTTCGCCTCTGGCCCTGGCGTTTGGTAGTCGTCATTGCGGACGAGCGTCACGCTCTGCTGCGGGGCCCACTTTTCGATCGTGAATGGGCCGGTGCCGATGGGGGCCTGGCAGTTTTCTTCCATGCCGCGCGCGATACCGGCGGGGGACTGGATCGCGGTCCACTGCTGGCTGAGCGATTCGAGGAGCGCAGAATCGGGGGCCGAGAGGGTGAACCGAGCCGTGAGCTCATCGACGGCTTCAACGCTTGCAACCTTGGCGACCGCGAGGTACCCCGTGGAGGACTGGGTTTCCGGATCCTGCAGATGCTCAATGTTTGCCTTGACCGCCGCGGCATCGAGCGGGGTGCCGTCGGTGAACGTGACTCCGTCGCGCAGGGTGAAGTCCCAGATGAGCCCGTCGTCGCTGGTGGTCCATTCGCTCGCAAGCCACGGCGTGATCTTTCCGGTGGCGTCCCGGCCCACCAGCGGCTCCAGGTACTGCGTTGAGATCAGCGCCTGCGGGTAGTTGCCGCCAACATGGGGATCAAGGCAGCTTGGCTCGGCGTCACCGGTCGCGTAGACGAGGGTGCCTCCAGTGATCGGGGAGCCGGAGACCTCTGCACTCTCGGGGGTGGCGCAGGCGCTGAGGGTGAGTGCAGCGATCCCGGCCATGGCCGCGAGGCCGAGGGCGCGCGTGCGGCGGCTAACGGAGGTGTGAGGCATGGGGCAGCGACTCCTGTGGGGTTGGGCCCGGAGGTGATCCTCGGGCGGGTGGTCGCAGCGTGCGCCGCGACAGAATCGTTTATAGATTCAGTTCAACAAAGATGATCCTACGCTATTCCTGGTGTGCAGTGTGCGCGGCCGAAATGCTGCTGGTCTGGGGTGCGCCGGAGCCGGTGAGGAGACCGGCGACCAGCGGGGGATTCCGGGCCTCCTGCGTGCGAGTGGGGGGGGTGGAGCGTGCGCGGTGCGACAGGGAGGCTCCTGGGCTGCCCGAGATAGAGTGGGACGGTGACTAGCCCACCGCGCGGACGGCCCCGCGCTTCCTCGCACGAGACGATCGCTGACGCAGCGACGGAACTCTTCCTTGAACAGGGATACGAAGCGACGTCGGTGACCGAGATCACGCGCCGTGCCGGCGTGAGTCGATCAAGCTTCTTCAACTACTTCGCTGGGAAATCAGACATCCTGTGGTTCGTGCTGGATCGAAGGATTGACGCCGTGCTAGCCGCCCTCGCTCGTCCCGAGGTCGCGGTGCGCGACGGCCTTGCGCTCTTCGCGGACGGCGCCACTCCCGACACGCTCGCGCTCGCAATCGTGGACGCTCGCACGATGGGGGTGGAAGGAGAGCTTGCTGCTGGGCGTGCTGAGCGTCAGCTGCGACTTGCCGCGGCGATCGCTGCACGGCTTGCGGGCGAAGCGCCGCGCGATCCGGCCAAGGGATTCCGGGCAGAGATCACGGGTGCCGGGTACGCCGCCGCCCTATTCGCCGCGGTGTGGCACTGGGCGCAGCTGGGCGCGGGGCGGCACCGACTCGACGAGATCGTTGCCGATGCGCTCGCCGCAGCGCGCACAATCTTGGAGTGACTCCCGCTCTCGAGAGCTGTGCCCTGGGGCGGTCTCAGGCCGGATCTTGCCGGGCGCGCTGGCCCGGGTGATTCCCGCTGTGTAGGCGTGTGGGCGTGCAGGCATGACCGGAGGGGCCCCCGCTGGGTGTGCGCCCTCAGAGCGTGGCGGCAAGGCGTGTGCCCTGGTCGATGGCCCGCTTCGCATCGAGTTCGCTCGCCACGTCCGCGCCGCCAATCAGGTGCGCGGTCACCCCGAGTGACGCGAGTTCAGTGTGGAGCTCGCGGGCTGGATCCTGTCCAGTGCACAGGACAATCGTGTCGGCCTCGATCGTGTGCTCCGCGCCGTCGATGAGCACGCGGAGTCCGGCTGGATCGACCCCACGGTACTCGACGCCAGGAATCATTTGCACTCCGCGCTTCGCGAGCTCCGTGCGGTGAATCCATCCCGTGGTCTTGCCGAGCCCTGCCCCCAGCTTGCCTGACTTCCGCTGCAGCATGACGACGGCGCGTGTGGGCGGAGCTGATGCGCGTGTGGCAGTTAGCGCTGATGCGGGTGTGGACGTTGCCGCCGGAGTATCCGCGGATGCCCTTGCGCCTGGAGCGTCGAGGCCACCAGGCTGCACCGATGCCGGATCAACTCCCCAGTGGGCGAAGAACGCAGCAACATCGGCGGGGTCTTCCGGCTCGGCCTGTGTCAGAAACTCCGCAACGTCAAAGCCGATCCCTCCGGCGCCCAGCACCGCGACGCGGTCGCCGACCGGCACGCGATCGCGCAGCACGTCTAAGTAGGTGACCACCCGGGGATCGTCGAGACCGGGGAAATCGGGCAGTCGCGGATGCACTCCGGTCGCAAGAATGATCTCGTCGAAGCCTGCGTGGGCGAGCTCTGCAGCTGTCGCGGTGGTACCGAGGCGGAGATCGACCCCAGTTTCAACGATGCGCCCGGAAAAGTAGCGAAGCGTCTCGGTGAACTCACTCTTTCCTGGCACCTGCAAGGCCACGTTGAGTTGCCCGCCGACCTTGCTCTCCTGCTCGAACAGCGTCACCGTGTGCCCGCGCTCCGCAGCGGTCGTGGCCGCTGCGAGACCAGCCGGTCCGGATCCGATCACCGCGATCTTGCGCTGGAGGGTGGCCGGGGTGATCACGAGGTCCGTTTCGTGCCCAGCGCGCGGGTTGACGAGGCAGGATGCGAGCTTGCCCGAAAAGGTGTGGTCGAGGCATGCCTGGTTGCACCCGATGCATGTGTTGATGCGCTCAGGGGTGCCGGCCGCTGCTTTGCGCACGAAGTCGGGGTCAGCAAGGAACGGGCGGGCGAGCGATACGAGGTCGGCGTAGCCTTCGGCGAGCAGGTGTTCCGCAGTGTCTGGGGTGTTGATCCGGTTCGTGGTCACGAGCGGGATCGAGACTTCACCCATGAGGCGCTTCGTGACCCAGGCGAAGGCGCCGCGCGGCACCGAGCTGGCGATCGTGGGGATGCGTGCCTCGTGCCAGCCGATCCCGGTATTGATGATCGTGGCACCGGCGGCCTCGACGAGCTGAGCGAGCGCCGCGACCTCCTGCGGAGTCGAACCGTTTGGCACGAGATCGAGCATTGACAGGCGGTAGATGACGATGAATTCGGGGCCAACGGCCTCGCGCACGCGCCGTACGATTTCGACCGGGAAGCGGGCGCGGTTCTCGAAGGTTCCGCCCCAGCGGTCATCTCGTGTGTTGGTGTGTCGCGCAATGAACTCGTTGATGAGGTAGCCCTCGGAGCCCATGATTTCGACGCCGTCGTACCCGGCCTGCTGCGCGAGCCGCGCCGTTTGCACGAAGTCGTCAATGGTGCTCTCAACTTCGGCGTCGGTGAGCTCGCGCGGGGTCAGTGGCGAAATGGGCGCCTGGATCGGGCTCGGTGCAACGAGATCCTCGTGTGCGGCGTAGCGGCCGGCGTGCAGGATCTGTAGTGCGATGCGACCTGCTTCGGCGTGCACGGCGTCGGTCAAGATTCGGTGCTGCGCAACCTCAGCCTCGGAGTTCAGGAGCGCCGCTCCGGCCGTGAGCCTGCCTGCGGGGTTGGGGGCGATGCCGCCTGTCACGATGAGTGCAGCGCCACCGCGAGCGCGCTCGCGATAGAACGCTGCGAGGCGAGCAAAGCCACCCGGCGTCTCTTCGAGGCCGAGATGCATCGATCCCATGATGACCCGGTTCGGGAGGGTGGTGAACCCGAGGTCAAGTGGTGCGAGCAGGTGTGAGTACGTCGACGGTGACATGCGTCCCTCTCAGGGGTGGGCGTGCGGCATCCCGGCGTGGGGGAGCCGGGTGTGCCCGGAACCGAGTGGGGCCGGGCGAGATGCTCCGAATGTAATGCCCGGGAGCGGGAGGTGTCGAACGCGCTGTGGCATGCCTACAAAAGTGTGCGTGGGGAAAGCGAAGGGGAGGTTGGCCTTTCGGCCAACCTCCCCCGAACGGTGAGATTCCTCACCGCGCAACTCTGCTACTTAGAGTGCGCGGATGTTGCTCGCCTGCAGGCCCTTGGGGCCCTGCTCGATGTCAAACTCAACGCGCTGCTCTTCGAACAGATCGCGACGGCCGTTGCCCTGGATCGCGCTGAAGTGCGCGAAGACGTCGGATGCTCCGTCGTCGGGGGTGATGAAGCCGAAGCCCTTTTCGGAGTTGAACCATTTCACGGTGCCGGTGGCCATACTGTATTTCCTTTGTGTTGCTGGCCGTTAGAAAACGGCCGGGGTGCCACGGCGACGGCGCCGACGTGGAGACTGGTAGCTGTGCCGCGTGTTTGCGACGGACAAAACTTGCTGGTGAATCCCAACGTTCGGCATTACTGGTCTTGCGCCTGAGCTTATCCCACTCTGGGGGCATGTTGCAGGATCGTGACATTCTTGTGTCTTTTGGGAGGGGGATCTCCGGGAAACACTGTGCGGATTCGTGAGTGAGCCACACAGATTCGGACGCACGCTGTGAAGTGTCAGCAATCTGTGGCGATTCACGACTCACCCCTCGTTCTCGGCCCGGGGAGCGCGGTTTCCCGATTTGACCCGGACCGATTCGCGCATAGACTCACTTATGGTCACTTTGACTTTAAGTGAATTGAGGCGAGACAAAGATGCAGTACTCGGAGATCAGCGCGAGCGCACGGCGATACTTGCCGCCTGCCGTCGCCGTCTCAGTCGTCGCGTTTGCGCTGCGCCCCCCACTCGACGCAGAGCAGGGGGAATCCCTTCCCGAGGCGGACAAGACGACGATCTGGCTGCCGCTCGTGCGCCGCACGCGCGCCCCATTTCTCGGGCAGTGGGCGCTGCCAGGTGGGCCTACCGAGTGGAACGAAACCCTCGGTGACACCGCGCTGCGAAGCCTGCGTGCCGCGGCAGGGAGGGACCCGGGCACGCTCGAACAGCTCTACTCATTCGGGGGCATCGAGCGCTCCGCTGAGGCGCAACGCTTGGTGACCATTGCCTATTGGGCGCTGTACGGCGAGCACGAACTCGATGCTGACCCGGACGCCGGTTCCATCCGGTCCGCGGCGCCAGCCGAGTCGACGGTGCCAGCTCAGACCTCCGCGCTAGCTCAGTCCGCGGTGCCAGCTCAGACCTCCGCGCCAGCTCAGACCGCGGCGCCAGCTGAACCTCCGGCACCGCGGCGCTGGGACGACCCCGTCCCCGACGAAGCGATCCACTCGCGCGCCGAGACACACGGTGAGGGAGAGCGCCTGACTGCCAGCGAAACGCAGGGCGACGCAGCACACGCCAATGTGGCCTGGTTCTCAGCGGACCGACTTCCACCGCTCGCATTTGACCACGCAGAGATTGTGGCCCACGCGCTGGCCCGGCTGAGAGCGAGAACCGAGTACACGGCCGTGGCTCATCGCTTTCTCGGGCCGGTATTCACGCTCGGCCGCTTGCGTGCGGTGACTGAAGCCGTGCGAGGACACCCCGTTGATCCCGCGAATTTCCGCCGCCAGGTCCTCGCGCAGGGCTCGCTCATCGACACCGGCGAAGTCGAGACCGGCGCGCGACACCGCCCGGCACGGCTCTATCGTTTCGGCGACGCGAGCGAAGCGAGTGCCGCTGCGCAGCTTTCCCACCCAGTCCCCACACCGAACTCCTCGAGGAGCACAGCATGAGCAGTGTGCACGAACTCATCCGCGGCGCCGCAATGCGCGAGGCCGCTGCCCGCGAAACCACACGCACCACCGGTCGGCCCCTGGCGAGCGCGGGGCACCGCCGCCCGATCGTGTTGCGGGCGACCGGGGTCTCCAGCTGTGATACCGAACTCGCGGATGATCCGTGGGCCATTGACCGGGATCCCGGGTACGGGCCAGGGGCATCGTCCGCCGACACGATACCGTCGCTCGCTCCCCGCCAGGGGCCGCTGCCCGCCGAATACACGAGCGCAAGCGATGCTGAGCTGACCGAGCGGATTGTGGCAGCGAAGGCCGCGCTGGGGGATCGGGTGCAAATCCTCGGTCATTTTTACCAGCGCGACGAGATCGTGCAGCACGCTGACTTCGTGGGAGATTCATTTATGCTCGCCCAGGCGGCAAAGGAGCACCCGGAGGCCGAAGCGTTCGTCTTCTGTGGCGTCCATTTCATGGCGGAGACCGCCGATATCTTGTCGGGCCCGGATCAGGCCGTGATTCTGCCCAACCTCGCAGCGGGCTGTTCGATGGCAGACATGGCGACGATCGACCAGGTCGAGGAATGCTGGAAACAGCTGACCGCGACACTCGGCACCGGAGCGCCCGGCGCAGTGCAGCCGGTGATCCCTGTGACCTATATGAACTCTTCGGCAGCAATCAAGGCGTTCTGCGGACGCAACGGTGGAATCGTGTGCACCTCTTCCAACGCGCGTACGGTGCTGGAGTGGGCGTTCGAGCGCGGGCAGCGTGTCGTGTTCTTCCCAGATCAGCATCTGGGACGCAACACAGCGAAGGCCATGGGGATCACCGAGGAGGAGATGCCGCTGTGGCGCCCGCATCTCGCCCTCGGCGGCAATACGGCCGCAGAACTGGAAGCTGCACGGGTGATTCTCTGGAACGGATTCTGCTCGGTGCACAAACGGTTCACTGTCGCGCAGATCGAGCAAGCGCGTGCCGATTTCCCCGGCCTCACGGTGATCGTCCACCCCGAGTGCCCCGCCGCAGTGGTCGACGCCGCCGACGGCGCCGGGTCAACCGAGTACATTCGCAAGGAAATCGAGGCCGCGGCCCCCGGGAGCGTGATCGCGATCGGCACGGAGATCAATCTGGTGAATCGACTGCAGCAGCAGCGCCCTGACCTCACGATCTTCTGTCTTGACTCGGTCGTCTGCCCGTGCTCAACGATGTACCGCATCCATCCGGCATATCTTGCATGGACGCTCGAGGCGCTGCTGGCGGGTGAAACTCCGAACCAGATCAGCGTGTCGGCGGAGGTCGCGGATGACTCTCGTGTCGCCCTGGAGCGGATGCTCGCGGCGCGGCCATGATCCTGATCATCGGTGCCGGCGTGGCCGGGCTGTCGTGTGCGCTTGCGGCGGGAGCTGCCGGCGCGGAAGTGGAGCTGGTGACGCCCGGGGCGCTGCGGCCCACCGCGGATTCGCTCGCCGGCGGCAACACCGCGCTCGCCCAGGGCGGCGTCGCAGCCGCGATCGGAGTCGGGGACCGCACCGCGGACCACCTGGTGGACACGATGGCGGCTGGAGCTGGCCTCGGAGACGCACAGGCTGCTGAACGGCTCACCGTCGCGGGAGCGCGCATCGTGCGTCAGCTCGTGCGCAGCGGGTTTCCCATCGATCGGGGCGCCGATGGAGCACCGGCGTTTGGACTCGAGGGCGCGCATGGGCGGGCGCGCATCGTGCACGCAGGGGAGACCGCACGGGAGCCGCGCTGCACACGTTTCTCCTGGAGCGGGTGCTTGAGGCGGCCGAGACTGGCCGCATCGCCCTCACCGAGGGTGCGCTTGCCGAATCGCTTGTGCGCGAGGCCGGTGCCGTCACCGGCGTGGTGCTGCGGCGCTCTGATGGCGCGCGGGTGACGCGGCGTGCGGCGGCGACTGTGCTCGCAACTGGCGGCTATGCGGGATTGTTCCCCGGCAGCTCGAACCACGCGGGTGCACGCGGTGCGGGAATCTTGCTTGCCGCGCACGCCGGAGCGGTGCTTGCCGACCTTGAGTTCGTTCAGTTTCACCCGACCGTGCTGCACGCGAGTCCCCGGTCTGGAGCCGCGCAGGCGACGGGCATGCTGATCTCCGAAGCCGTGCGCGGTGCGGGCGCAGTGCTGCGGGATGGATCAGGTGCGCGGTTCATGGTGGGGCGGCATCCACTCGCTGAGCTCGCGCCGCGAGACGTGGTGTCTCGTGAGATTCACCGAGTGCTTCGGGCGCGCGGTGAGTCCACCGTGTGGCTCGACGCGACGGGGATCGAATGTGAGGCTGGGCGCGGAGCGCTCGCGCGCGAATTCCCGGGGATCTCCGAGACCGTTGCGAGGTTCGGCCTGGACTGGTCCCGGGAACCCATCCCGGTAGCCCCGGCCGCGCATTACACCATGGGCGGCGTGGCGAGCGATCTCGACGGTCGCACGAGTGTGCCCGGCCTGTTTGTCGCGGGTGAGGTCGCGGCCACGGGGTGCACGGCGCCAACCGGCTCGCGTCGAACTCGCTGCTCGAAGGGTTGGTGTTCGGTGAAGCCGCGGCGCACGCTGCTGTCTCGTTTGCTGCGGATTCCGGATCGTGGCTGCCGCGGGGGACGGATTTGCTGCGCTTGAACGGGACGCCACGATAGTGGCTGCTCCGGATCATGGCGGGCGGGCTCTTGGCGCTCAGACCGAACAGCGGGGCGCTGGGGATGCGCGTGACGCAGCGGGAGCCGATGCCGCCGTGCGCACGGCTATCGCCGAGGGACTCGGCATCGAACGCGACGCCGACGGGTTGCGCGCGGCGGCGACCGTGTTCGCGTCCCATCAGAGTGACGCAGCAGCGCTCGCCGGCTTCGTATGCCTGGCGGCGGCGTCACGTGAGGAGTCCCGTGGGGCGCACCTGCGCGCCGATTTTCCGGAGCTGAACCCTGCCGCGGCAAAGCGACGTGGACACCGCCTGAATCTGGCTCCGATAGCAACACTCTCATCCGCCACCATTCCAGTAAGGAGCATGTCATCGTGCTGACCCCCCACCTCGTGTCAACTGCGGTCCGGACTGCACTTGCGGAGGATATCCCGTGGGGCGACCTCACGGTCTCGCTCACGATCCCCGCCGATGCCACAGTGACCACGCGCCTGGTCGCACGGGAGCCCGGCGTATTCGCCGGTGGCCCGCTGATCATCGAGACATTTCGCCAGGTGGATCCGCTCGTGCGGGTGACCGAGATCGTGCCAGAGGGCGCTGCGTTCCTCGCGGGCGACGTGCTCGCGGTGATCGCCGGTCCGGCTCGCGGAGTGCTGACGGGGAGCGCGTCGCGCTCAACTTCAGCCAGCGGCTGAGCGGCATCGCGACTCTCACCGCCCGTTTCGTTGCAGCGGTGGCGCACACGCCTGCACGCATCGCTGACACGAGGAAGACGACGCCGGGGCTGCGCGCACTCGAAAAGCACGCGGTGCGAGCCGGGGGCGGAGCGAATCACCGCTTTAGCCTGTCGGACGCGATTATGGTGAAAGACAACCATCTCGCGGCGCTCGGTGCGAGAGATGCGGAATCGACGACTGCCGCGCTGTCAGGACTGCGTGAACGCGCGGGTCACACGACCTCGATCGTGGTGGAGGTCGATCGGCTCGACCAGATCCCACCGGTGCTTGCGGCGCGGCCGACAGGTATCCTCCTCGACAATTTCTCGTGTGAGGACCTGCGTGCTGGCGTCGCACTGATTGGGGATCGGGCCATCGTTGAAGCCAGCGGTGGCGTCACCCTTGATACCGTCGGCGGCATTGCCGAGACCGGTGTCGAAGTCATCTCGGTCGGACAACTGACGCACGGCGCTCGAGCGCTCGACCTAGGCTTGGACGCAGGGTGAGCACCGGCTCTCTCGATGCGGCTGCGACTGCGCCGCTGCGCCCGGAGGCTCGCGCTGCGATGCTTGCCGTGTGGGACGCTGGCCAGGCGAACGCATCCAGTGTGCACGCTGCTGGTTTCCGAGCGCGAAGTGCCGTTGAAGAAGCGCGCCACACGATCGCCGCGGCCCTGGGGGCGCTTCCGAGCGAGGTTATCTTCACGTCGGGTGGGACTGAAGCCAACACCCTCGCGATCGTGGGCCTGGCGCTCGCACGGCCACGCGGGCGCCACCTCGTTGTCACCGCCATTGAACACCCGTCGGTGCTTGAATCGTGCCGTTTCTTGGAACGGGTGTTTGGATTCGAGCTCAGCGTTGTGCCGGTTGACTCCTACGGTCTGGTCACGCGTGAAGCAGTCGCCGAGGCGCTGCGGCCCGACACCACGCTGCTGTCAATCGGACTCGCGAATGGAGAGGTGGGCACCGTGCAAGCACTGCCAGCATTGGCTGAGCTGGCCCACACGCTGGGGGTCCCGGTGCACACCGACGCGGTGCAGGCGGCCGCGAGCCTCCCGGTCTCCTTCGGGTCGAGCCGCGCAGCCGGAGCGGCGACCGCAGGAGTGACGGCGTGGCCGGGCGCGAACATTGCAGCGCTCACGGTCGCGTCTCACAAGTTCGGGGGCCGCAGGGGGCTGGCGCGCTCCTCCTCCGGGGCGGCGTGCCGATCGAGCCGGTGCTCCACGGCGGCGGCCAGGAGGGAGGGGCGCGCTCCGGGACGGAGAACGTGGCAGGGATCGCCGGCTTCGCAGCCGCCGTGGCCGTGGCGACCCGCGACATCGGCACTGCGGCCCTCGCACTCATGCGCAGCCGCGACGAGCTTGTCGAGCGTCTGTGCGCAGAGGTGCCTGGCGCCGCGCTGACCGGGCATCCCGATGAGCGTCTGCCGGGACACGCATCGTTCACGATTGCCGGTGTGAGCGGCGAGTCGCTGCTCGTCGCCCTCGATGCCGCGGGTCTCGCGGTTTCCTCGGGGTCGGCGTGTGCGGCGGGGAAGAGTGAGCCGTCGCCTGTGCTCCTCGCCCTCGGCATCTCGCCCGAGCTCTCGCACACGGCGCTTCGCTTCACCCTGTCTGAGCCGCTTGGACCCGAGTCAATTGACCGTATTGTCGAGGTGCTGCGTTCTGAGGTGCTGCGCTCCGAGCGGCAGCGCATTGCAGTGACGAGCGTGTAGGCGGCACCCGCCCTCGCCAGTGCCCCCAGCATCAGCAGGCCGCCCCTCTCGCCTGCGGAGGCGGTCCTGGGCATCACCGGTGTGCTCCTGGCGTGAGGTGGGCGGGGGTCGAAATCAGCAACTGCATGGTGAGCACAAGCGGGTGTGCACTGTTGATTGCACGCGCTGCCTCGATGTGCCGGTGCGCCACGCTCTGGAGGCCGCTCAGCCACCACGCGAGCGCGCACAGTGCCAAGAGCGGGATTCGGTGTTCGCTTGGGCATTCTGCTGTGGCGGTCTGGAGCCGATCCCGCACATCAGTGAGCCTTTCCCTGCCGGGACTCATCGCTCCCAGGCCCGAGAAGATCCCGAGCACCGCGGGGTAGTGCGCGTTCCCCGCCCCGTCGCGCTGCGGGGAAAGTTGAGCGAAAAACTGCGATGTCGTGGGGTCGCTCATCATGTGGGTGGTGGCCTCCGGGGACATCATGAGGCCGAACACGACGCCCACCCACTGGGCGGGCGTGGCGAGCGTGCGGATGAGATCCACGGAGTCAGCGATGCTGAGCGGCTCTGGTGCGCGAAGTCGGCGTGCTGCGGCCGCAGTACGCTCAATCGAGATCGGCTTCGCCTGACTGCTCGTGCACCGTGAATCTGTCGCGAGTGCAGCGGCGATTGCCGTCGCACGCTGCGGTTCCGGATCCGGAAGCCTCCCGAGCGCTGCGAAGTCTGGGACGTGCTCGCTTCGAAACCTCGCCGAGAGCGAGACGGGACTCGTCACAATGTCTTCGAGTGGATGCCCCAGGGGAGGCGGATCCGGCTCGAGATAGTTGACCCAGCCATTCGCGGCAAGACAACTGAGCTCGCGGACTTCGAAACCTGAGCGGATCAGCTCCTGCGCGATTCCACTGGCGAACGTGCGCCACGGAGCGTCCGATGTCGCGGTGAAGCGGCGGTTGGTGGCAAGCACGAGGGCAACTGCCGGACGATATTCGCGCTCGGCAGGCCGAATCCCGGCGTGCCGTCCCGTGTCCGGTATGCCAGGTCGCGGCGCACCGCGCAGCGACTCCAGTGCGGTGAGTAGTGTGCTCGATACTGCCTGAGCGGTTTCGCGTGAATTGTCCCGCGGAAGATCCAAACGCAGGCCGGTGCGGGATCGGCTGCCGGAAAACATGACCGCGACGAGGCTGTTGCGGGGCGTGAACCCCAAGAAGAAGGGGAGCGCCGCGAGGAAATCTGCAGTCGTGCGACACTGCACAACGGGGGCGGAGAGTGCGGCAGGGGCAACGTGGAGAGGACTCATGACTCGATTCTGTTCTCAGAATCGGGTGAGACATCGTGGGTCCACAGGAACCCGCTGAACACCTTCGTCCCCAGACCGAAAAGCCGGCCTGGGGACGAAGAGTGAAATGCGGAACTGCGTGGTCTACTCGACGAGCTTGCCCACGACGGTTTCATCAGCGGCAGCGTAGGCGAGCGCTCGGAATGACTCGGGCGCCTCGGAGAGCGGCTCAAACGTCGCTCCACCCTCTGGGGTCCACACGAAGTTGCCGCGCAGCTCTTCGCTCTGCTCAGGGAAGTCTGAGCGGTTGTGGCAGCCGCGAGTCTCACGCCGCTCACGCGCGCACTCGAGCGTCGCGCGGGCCGCGAGCATCGAGCCGTAGAGATCGAATGCGTGCGCCAGATCGTCGAAACCGGCGATATCGGGGTGTGCCGTGACGTTCTGCATGCGCTCTTCGAGTGCATCGAGTTTCGCGAGGCCTGCGGTGAGCCCGGCTTCGGAGCGGACCACTCCGGCGTGCTCGGTCATGAGATCCCGCAGCGCGCGCTGCAAGCGGCGCGGGCTCTCGCTCGTCGCCCCACGCTCGGTGAGGAGCCCGGTCATCTCGGCGCGGGCCTCCGCGACCGCTGCAGGATCGCGGCGGACCTCGGTGATACCGGTGACGTAGCCCGCAGCATCCGCGCCGGTGATTCGACCGTACACAAGCAACTCGATGAGTGAGTTGCCGCCCAGCCGGTTTGCTCCGTGCAGGCCACTCGATGCCTCGCCGATGGCGTAGAGGCCATCGACTCCCGTGCCATGATCCTCTGGCCGCACCCACACGCCGCCCATCGAGTAGTGCGCAGTGGGGGCGATCTCGATCGGTTCTTCGGTGATGTCGAGCATCTGCAAGTCGATGAGGTTGCGGTACACGCGGGGGAGCTTCGCGAGGATCTGCTCGCGCGGCAAATGAGACACATCGAGGAACACGCCCCCGTTCGTGGTGCCGCGGCCCTCGACGATCTCCGTGTAGCTGGCGAGTGCAACGCGGTCGCGGGTGGAGAGCTCCATTCGTTCGGGGTCGTACTTCTCCATGTACCGCTCGCCGAGGGCGTTGCGCAAGATGCCGCCTTCGCCGCGTGCGGCTTCGGAGACGAGCAACCCGGCGGCTTCGGCAGGCTCGAGGATCCCCGAAGGATGGAACTGCACGAGCTCAGCGTCGCGGATCTTGCCGCCTGCGAGGGCGGCGAGACGGAATGAGTCGCCCGTGTTCTCGTCGCGCCGGGAGGACGTGTTGCGCCAGATCCTCGTGTGGCCGCCCGCTGCGAGGATCACAGCGTCTGCATGGATGAGCACAGGGGAACCGTCGACGATGTCGAAACCGTATGCGCCGAATACACGCCCCTCGCTGGTGAGCAGTCGCGTGATGTAGATCGTGTCAACGATGGGCACCTGCAGCTCCGCAGCGCGCCGCATGAGTGTGCGCTGGATCTCCAGGCCGGTGTAGTCACCGGCGTAGGCGGTGCGGCGATACTTGTGTGCGCCAAAGAAGCGCTGGCTGATGCGACCGTCCGCTTCCCGCGCGAAGGGCATGCCCCACCGCTCCAGGTCCGCGATTCCCTCCGCGGCACCCTTTGTTACCACCTCAACGATGGCGGGGTCCGCAAGGAAATATGACTCGCGCAGCGTGTCGGCGGCGTGCTGTTCCCAGCTGTCTTCGGGGTCCATGGTGCCGAGCGCAGCGTTGATCCCACCAGCCGCGAGTGTGGTGTGTGCGTCGTGCGCGCGGCGCTTGCCGACGGCGAGCACCTGCACGCCACGCTCTGCAAGTTCAATGGAAGCGCGCAGGCCAGCTCCACCGGTGCCGATGACGAGGACTGAGGTAGCGAGCAGGCGTTCGGGGCGTTCAGAAAGAGGTTCAGTGTGCATGCGGACCACGTTAGAGACCGGCCGATGATTACTCCAATGAATAGATCGGATCGCGACGATGCAGATAGGCTATGAAGCGTGAATCTTGAACAACTGCGCGGGTTCGCGGAGGTGGCGCTCACCGGCCACTTCACGAGAGCCGCGGAACAATTGCATCTCGCACAGCCATCTCTCAGCCGTCAGATCGCCACGCTCGAGCGTGATCTCGGTGTCGAGCTCTTTCATCGCGTGCGTGGCAATGTCGCCCTCACAAGCGCGGGAGAACGGCTATTGCCCCTCGCGAGACGCATGCTCGCTGACGCTGAGACCGCGCGCAACGAGATGGCAGAACTCGCGGGCCTGCAGCGAGGCCGGATCCGGCTCGGGGCTACTCCGACGCTGTGCACCAGCCTCGTTGCCGACGTGCTCGCCGAGTTTCATGAGCGCCACCCCGGTATCGATATCGAGGTGATGGAGCGCGGCTCACGCAGCCTTATCGCGGCGCTCATGGAGGGCGCGCTTGATCTGGCCCTCATTGTCACGAGCGTTGCACACGGGGAAGCACGCGCGGTGCTCGATCGTGAGCCGATCCTGAGCGAACGCCTCGTGGTGGTGTCTGCCGCCAATCGTCTCGATCCTTTTCCCCGGAGCGACAGCTCGCAAGCGGTTACTCTCGCCGAACTCGCACGCGTGCCGCAGATCGCGTTTCCTGAGAACTACGATCTGCGCGTCGCGATGGACACGGCGTATCGGGCAGCCGGTTTGACGCCGCGAGTGGCAGTTGAGGGAGTCGAGATGGACGCCGCTCTGCGTTTCGCCGAGCGGGGGATCGGCGTCGCCGTTGTCCCCGCCATGGTCGCAGTGGATCGGCCGAAGCTGCGCTCCACCCCGTTGGCCGGGGCGGAGCTCACCAGGACGGTAAGTCTGGCGCGGCGCTCCGATATGGCGCCCACCCATGCGAGTGCGGCGTTGCAAGCGATGACGCGCGAAGTCGCCGATCGGTTGAGCGCTGCCGACAGCGCGACTGCGACGCTCGTGCGCCGCGTGGGTGCCGTCGCGGGCTCAGCCCGCAGCGGCGCCTGATCGCCAAGCGCAGCTCACACCGCTACTTCTGCCGAGCCACCATCGCAGTGATCCAGATCGGCGCGAACGGCGACGTGCAGCCGGGAGGGGTCGGATAGTCGGCGAGCACCTGCAGCCGCTCACCGATGTCGATCGCGCGAGCGCGCAACTCAGCGTGGTGGATTCCGATATTCGCGAGACACTCGTTCATCGCCCACTGCAGGCCCTCGGGTGCCGTCGGCATCTCGGCCTCGATCTGGTCGAGCAGCCCGACCAAGTCGAGCACCTCTGGCCGCTTACTCACGCAGTCTGTGGTGAGCGCCCAGCCGGATCCAGCAATCTCCGGGTCCGGGTCTGCGAACCACGCCAGACGGAGTTCTTCCGCATGCGGACTCTTCTTCACGATGTAGTTGACGAGCCAGTCGCGCACTTTGGGGATGCGGGCGTCCCGCAGCATCGACTCGAGTTCGGCAGCCGAGTAGTCCTTCGGTCCTGAGATCAGCAACGCCACGAGGCGCTCAGGAGAACCCCCAGTTTCCCAGAGCTCGCGCGCGAGCGCCGGATTGCGCTTGAGCTGCTTTGCGATCGCACGCAGCTTCGTGAGGTTGACACCGTGATCGTCACCGTGACGCTCATTGATCGCACGCGCCTTCGGATCCTCGAGTGCCGCCAGCGCCGCCGAGATATCGGCAACGGTGCTGCTCGGGTCGATGGTGATCGTGGCCATGTTAGGCCGCCGCCCGCTTCGCTTCGACCTGCTTCAGATCGGCCTCGAGCGCAACCCAGCCGAGCATCGCGCACTTCACCCGCATCACGAACTTGGAGACGCCCTGGAGCGCAACCGCATCGCCGAGCAGTTCCTCGTCGGGTTCTTCGGCCCCACGAGACTGGATCATTTCGCGGAATGCTGCAATCCGCTCGTGCGCGCCGGCGATGGTGAGGTCATCGTCGCGGACGAGCTGGGACAGGATCGATGCTGATGCCATGGAGATCGAGCACCCCTGCCCCTCCCACGCGAGCTGAGAGATCTTGCCTGTGGCGGGATCCACCGCAATCGAGAGGTCGATTTCGTCGCCACAGCTCGGGTTGAACTCGTGGTGCGATGCGGTCAGCGCGTCGACAGCCGCTTCAAGTTCGCCCTTGCCGATCGGCCGCTTCGAGTGGTCGAGAATGACTTCCTGGTACAGCCCGTCAAGCGCACTCACGCTGACACCTCCGCTCCGAAATACCGCTGTGCGCCGCGGAGCGCGTCGAGGAAACGATCGACCTCGTCTTCAGTCGTGGTCAGGTGCACACTCGCTCGTGTGCTGGACGTAATGCCGAGCGCCCGGTGCAGTGGCTGCGCACAGTGGTGGCCTACGCGCACGAGGACTCCCTGTTCATCGAGGAACTGGCCCACATCGTGGGCGTGCACCCCCGCAACGGACACGGCGGTCAGCGCAATGCGCTGTGTCGAGTCGGCGGGACCGAGCAGCCGCAGACCGGGAGTCTCGATGATGCCGGCAACGAGCCGCTCGACGAGTTCATGCTCGCGCGCTGCGGCGCGCGCAAGGTCGGCCTGCTCGAGGAACGCGACTGCGGCTCCGAGACCAACAACCTGAGATACCGGCTGGGTGCCAGGTTCGAAGCGCAGCGGCGGCGGCATGAACTCCGCAGTCTCCATAGTGACGCGCGTGATCGCTGAGCCGCCTGTGCGCGCTGGCGGCAGCGCGGCGAGCGCCTCCGGGCGGCCATACAGCACGCCGATCCCGTTCGGGCCGAGCATCTTGTGACCGGAAAATGCGGCGAAGTCGACGCCGAGCGCCGAGAAGTCAACGGGAATGTGTGGCACCGACTGGCACGCATCGAGCACGGTGAGCGCACCGACGCTGCGGGCGAGCTCAACGAGCTCTGCAACGGGCGCAACGAAGCCAGTGACATTCGAGACATGCGCGAACGCGAAGATCTTGGTGCGCGGTGTCAGCGCAGCGCGCGCGTCATCGAGCGTCCAGGTGCCGTCCTCCCGAACCGGGATGAATCGGAACGTCGCGCCGGTCTTCGCGGCGAGTCGCTGCCACGGAATCAGGTTTGCGTGGTGTTCCGCTTCTGTGACCAGGATCTCATCGCCGGCTTCCAAGAGGAAACGCTCGCTTCCCGCTCCGCCGAGCCCAGCGTTCGCCTCGCCGATCCCCAGCGCGACGATGTTCAGCGCATCGGTTGCGTTCTCCGCCCACACGATTTGCTCAGGAGTGCTGGCACCGACGAACGCAGCCACGGCCGCACGGGCTCCTTCGAACGCCTCCGTCGCGGCGCCGACAGCACCGCTCGTGCCTCGGTGCACCGCGGCGTTTGACGTCTCCAGAAAGTGACGTTCCGCGTCGAGCACCGCGGCTGGACGCTGTGACGTTGCCGCAGCGTCAAGATAGGCCGGAGCACTCTCGCTCAGATCGTGAGCGGCGAAGTAGGGGAACTCTGCGCGGAGGCCCAGAACCTCAGCGGGAGTAAACGCACGAGCAGACATGGTCTCCATTCTTCCACCGGATCCTGGAACCGGTGGCTTCGGTTGCTGAAACGTCTCGGGTGCGGATGCTATTCCGCCGCGGCCGTGTGCCGCGCGGTGTTCCCGGTGAGCGCCCAGTTCACGAGCCCAGCGGCGAGCGCAATCAGCGCCGAGTAGAGCGGGAAGAGCAGTGCTTCCTGCGTGCCGATCTGATCAGCGACGATGCCGGTGACCGCCGCAGCGGCTGACTGACCCACCATGAGTCCGGACCCGAGCATCGTCATCACGGTCGCGGAGCGCCCAGCGGGGCTGCGATGCGCACCAAAACTGTACAGCGTTACGAGCAGAGGCCCAACGCCGATTCCCATCACCGCGAGGCTCAGGAGCATGCCGGGGATGTCGTGTGCAGTCTGCAGCAGCACCGTGCCGGCGAGGATGAGAATCGCGAACAGTGGCCAGCGGTAGCGCAGCGTGAACCGTGCGGGGAGGAACGCGACCGCGATCGCGAAGATCGCCGAGCCAACGCCCATCACTCCGTAGTAGAGACCGGCCTGCTCCGCGGCACCGCGATCTTGCATGAACGAGGTCAACGAGGTGAGCATCGAACCGAAGAACGCGCCGACGGCGAAGATGCCCAGCACGGTAACGAGCAGTGTCGGCCGCCACAGTTCAGACGCCGGGGCCAGCGTTGCGGCGCGCTCCGCAGCGCTCTGCGGGGGAGCACTGGTGTGGTGCAGCGCAAATGCCGTCACAAAGATCAGGGTCAGGATCGCGGCACCCACCATCGGGGCCCACGCACCCAGTGTCGTCGCGAGAAGCCCGACGGCGACGGGCCCGAACACGAAGATGACCTCGTCAGCAGCCGATTCATATGCGAGGAAGGAGGACAGTGCGCGCGGGCGTTTCTGGGCCGGCAGATCCTGCTTGATGATCGTGACGAGGCGCGAGCGCGACATCGGCGAGACCTGCGGCGCCGTGGCACCCGCGAGCAACGAGCCGAGGAACACAGTCCAGACGGGCAGATCACTAAACGCGACCCATGCGAGCGCCCCGAGCACCACACTGTTGAGTGCGCCGGTGATGAGCAGAGTGGGACGCTGCCCAAAACGGTCGGCGGCCGCACCGATGAGCGGGCCGCAGAACGCCACCCCGAGCCCCACCATGGCGGAGTTCAGCCCGCCGAGCTCGATGGAGCCGCGCGCCGCGACGACAAGCGTCAGCACGCCGATCACCATCATGGCGTACGGCAAGCGCGAGACGAGCGCAATCGGGAAATACGCCGTACCGGTGCGAGAAATGACCGTCGGAGCGGCGGGAGCGGGATCTGGATTCTGCATAGCCGACCGAGTCTACCAGGAGGCGTTCCAGCGCCCCGAGCTATTTCAGAGCGAGGCCCTGCTCCACAAGAAATGCGCCGAAGGCTTCAGTATCGGCAGGATCCCCTGGATAGGGCACACCGTCGACCACAACGAATGGCGTGCCCGTCACTCCGAGACTGGGATCCACAGCCCCCGGTACCGGGTTCGCGAAGACCCACTCGGAGAGTGCTTGTGCGAATGGCACGAAGCGTTCCTCAGTGATGCACGTGCGCGCTTCAGCATGCAGCGGCCCGACCGCGTCCTCGATCGCGGAGATGATTGCGTCGTTGTCGAGCCCCGGTCCGCCCTCTGCTGGCTGCACGTCTTCGCTCATGAGCGCAGCATTCGCGTCCCATGCGACCTCGGGCTGCGCCTCTGCGAGGCACGCGAGAGTGCCCGCCGCGCGTGAGGAGTAGTAGCTGCCCTCAGACACGCGATCGAGGAATGTGAGGGGATGCAACTCAATCGCGGCAGCGTCCTGTTCCAGCACCGCGTCGAGCGTCGCAGCATTCGCCTGCTCGAACTTTGCGCAATACGGGCAGCGATAATCCACATAGACCCGGATGAGAGCGGGGGAATCAAGGTCCGACGCCGTGAGGGGCGCCGGCGTTGCGTTGTCCGCGGGGGCATCTGAGCGGCGAACGTCCTGGTCTTTCCCGGAGAACACGATGCCGCCCGTTGACATATTCTGCGGCCAGACCACGGCCGTGGATTCAGGGTCCACCGGGCCGGGAGACTCTGTGACCGAGCCCTCAGCGCGCCGGTCATCCTGCACGGCGTCCGCGAACAGCGAGCCGATGCTGAGCATGCCAATGACCAGCGCAACCACGATGGCGAGCGCGCCGGCAGCGAGCCCCACGACCGAGTACAGCACGGGCTGTCGCAGCACGAGCGCGATCACGCCGCAGATAACGGCGGCGATTCCGATCACCGAGCCGAGCACCGCGAAGCTGCCCGACATCAGCGGAGTGACCGCGACCGTCAGCAGCGCGGCGAGACCGAGCGCCATTGCACTGATCGCGAGCGCTCGGCTCGGGCGACGCGCGGGAGCCGCATATGGATGGGGCGGCGGGGCAGGCAGCTGAGTGTCGCTCATGCCCTCCATTCTGACAGGCAGTGAGCCCCGGATCCTGAGCCGCTGGCTGACGCGTAGCATTGAGGCATGATCCTCCTCGCAGCAACGCCCATCGGAAACCTGGGGGACGTCTCGGTGCGGCTCCGCGAAACATTTGAACGAGCCACCGTGATTGCCGCCGAGGACACCCGTCACACGGCTCAGCTGCTCCGGCTGCTCGAGATCGAGAACCGGCCGGAGCTGGTCGCGCTGCACGATCACAATGAGCACGATCGCGCTGCTGCGCTTGTAGACCGCGCGAGCAGCGAAGACGTGGTGCTTGTGAGCGACGCCGGCATGCCCACGGTCTCCGACCCCGGTTTCCGAGTCGTGCAATTGGCCGCTGAGCGCGGCGTTCTCGTGAGCGCGATTCCCGGACCGAGCGCCGTCATCACCGCGCTCGCAGTTGCAGGGCTCCCCACCGACCGCTTCGCGTTTGAAGGATTCCTGCCGCGCAAATCAGGTGAACGCCTGAAGACACTGCGCACGCTGGCCTCCGAGCGCCGCACGCTCGTGTTCTTTGAAGCCCCCACCCGTCTCGCAGCCACGCTCGCGGATCTCGCGACCGCGTTCGGTGCTGAACGCAGCGCTGCGGTCTGCCGCGAGCTCACCAAACTGCATGAGGAGGTGCGACGCGGCGCACTCTCCGAACTCGCGGAGTGGGCGGCGGAGGGCGTGCGCGGCGAGATCGTCGTCGTCGTCGGTGGGGCCCCGGCGACTGAGGTGTCGCCCGAGAACGCACTGCGCGAAGTACAACAGCTCGTCGCAGCCGGCGAGCGTTTGAAAGACGCGAGTCGAGCGGTCGCGGAGGCAACCGGACTGTCCTCTCGCGAGTTGTACGCCGCCGTGCTCGCTGCTCGGAGCCACACAACCGCAGCGGGAAGTGACACCGCCGGGTGAGCCAGCAGCGCCGCGGTAATCGGTTCCGCTGTTTCTTGTATTTCGCGTCACTCCCAGCAAGTGGGCAGCGGAATGCGAAATACTCGGACGAGATCCAATGGCCGCTCGGCCCCATGTCGCGTGTAAGGACCCAGACTTCGTGAAACTCTCCCGTGCCCTGCTCCCAGCTGCCCTCGCCGGCGCGCTCATTCTGACCGGCTGCTCCGCAGGTGGCTCACCGACCAAGGACGATGCGGGCGCAGAGTGTCTCGCACCGGGTTCCGCGAGCAAGAGCATCAAGGTGTCCGGCGAAACCGGTGCTGATCTGAAGCTCACGACGAAGGCTCCGATCAAGCTCAAGGATTCGATCGAGCGCTCGGTACTCACCGAGGGTGAGGGCAAAGTGGTCAAGGACGGCGAAACCATCGCCGTCAGTATGACGACGTTCAATGGCGACACCGGCAAGGAAATGGATCAGCTCCCCGAGAGCCCTGTTCCGTTTGCGGAGGATCAGCTCGTTCCATGGGCCTATGAGGGCATCCGCTGCGCGCTTCCCGGCGAGCAGGTGGCGCTTGTGGCCCCCTACGCCGACATGTTCGGCGACACGGATCCCGCGGAAACGCCGTACGAGGATCTCACCGCCAAGACTCCGATCGTGATCGTGATGTCCTTCGGTGAAGTCACTGAGGCCTCCGCCGATGACGGCGCCACCGACGAGGGTGCAGCGGGCGAGCCAGGAACACTCGGAGCGGACAAGCTTTTGAAGAAGGCCGAGGGCAAAGCAGTGGCCGCGCCTGACGGGTTCCCCACTGTCAAACTCGCCAAGGACGGCGAACCGACGATCACGATTCCCGAGGGCGTCGAAGCTCCGTCAAAGCTTGAAATCGCAACAGTGATTGAGGGTGACGGCGAAACTGTCAAGCCGGGCGACCGCGTCTATGTCAACTACCGCGGCGTCATCTGGCGTACGGGTGAAGAGTTCGACTCCAGCTGGAGCCGTGGTGAGCCCGCCAACTTCGTCACCTCGCAGGTCATCCCCGGTTTCCAGAAGGCACTGGAAGGCCAGAAGGTCGGTTCACAGATCATCTCGGTCGTGCCCGCAGAAGATGGCGGCTACGGTGCGGAGACGCTGAAGGGCCAGGGCCACGAGCCCGACGACGTGATGGTGTTCGTGCTCGACATTCTCGGCACGGTCCACGCCGAGTAACCTCAGCGCACGCTGCGAACGCACCGCCGCTCCGACTTCGGGGCGGCGGTGCGTTCTGTTGTCCGGCACAATGGTCACCATGAAGCGCATCGTGATTCTCGGATCCACTGGCTCAATCGGGGAACAGGCCCTCGATGTCGTGCGGAAACACCCCTCGAAGTTTCAAGTGGTTGGCCTCGTCGCTGGATCGAATGCTGCCCAGGTGGCGCAGCAGGCTGAGGAGTTCAACGTCGAGCACACGGCGCTGGGGGCTGAGGACGCTGTGCGGCTGATCCGCGAGGTGCCAGCCGACGTCGTGCTGAACGGCATCACCGGCTCGGTCGGACTCGGGCCGACGATCGCAGCCCTCGAGGCTGGACGCACGCTCGCGCTCGCGAACAAAGAATCGCTGATCGTCGGTGGCGACCTCGTGACTGGCCTCGCCGCTCCCGGCCAGATCGTGCCAGTCGACTCCGAGCACTCCGCGATTGCGCAGGCACTCCGTTCCGGTCGGGCTGAGGAGGTGCGGCGCCTCGTGTTGACGGCCTCGGGAGGTCCGTTCCGTGGGCGCAGCAGAGACTCGCTGCGCGACGTGACTCCGGCGGAGGCACTCGCGCACCCCACCTGGAACATGGGTCCTATGGTGTCGACGAACTCGGCGACCCTCATGAACAAGGGCCTCGAAGTGATTGAGGCACACCTGTTGTTCCGCGTGGGCTACAGCGATATCGACGTCGTGGTGCACCCGCAGTCCATCGTTCACTCGATGGTGGAATTCATCGATGGTTCGACGATTGCTCAGGCCTCGCCGCCGGACATGCGCCTCCCGATCGCGCTGGGGCTCACCTGGCCGGACCGCCTCCCCAACATCGGAGTGCCCCTCGACTGGCGCACCGCGAGCACGTGGGACTTTGAACCGCTCGACCACGACGCGTTCCCCGCTGTTGAACTCGCGAAAGAGGTTGGGCGGGCCCGCCTCACCTACCCGGCCGTGTACAACGCCGCCAACGAAGAAGCGGTCACCGCGTTTCACGCTGGACGGATCGGCTTCTTAGACATTGTCGACACGGTGCGGGATGTACTCGAAGCGCACGCTGCGCCGGATCAGCTCACGCTGCCCGCGCTGGCCGACGCAGAACGCTGGGCGCGCGAGTATGCCGAGCGAGTGATTTCGGGGCGGGAACGGGTGTAACCCGTTCGCTGACGCAGCGTCTCGGTGCTTCACGGCCGATCCTCGGCGCGCGCACAGGGGAGCGCGAGCCCCACCGACTAGCCTGAGTCCGTGATTGACGTACTGCTCTACGTGCTGGGGATTCTGATCATCGTGATTGGGCTCGCCGTATCTATTGGCCTGCACGAAATCGGACACTTGATTCCCGCGAAGTTGTTCGGTGTCAAAGTAACGCAGTACATGGTCGGATTCGGAAAGACGATTTGGTCGCGCACCAAGGGCGAGACCGAGTACGGCGTCAAGATGCTCCCGCTCGGTGGCTATATCGCGATGACGGGAATGTACCCACCGCAGAAGCCAGGAGAAGCGCCGCGTGCCTCGACTACCGGCTTCCTCAACTCCGCGGTCGAAGAGGGGCCGCTGCGCTCGCGGCCGACGCACTACGAGAGCGACGCGCACACCGTGGAGGGGCCTGCGAGTGAGGCACCGGTCAGCGAAGATGAGCCTCGGCGCGGAATCGCTGGCCTCGTTGACGATGCGAGGCTCGCGAGCGCCGACACGATCACGGTAGGCGAAGAGCACCGCACCTTCTACCGCCTGCCAGCCTGGAAACGCATCATCATCATGCTCGGCGGGCCGGCCATGAACCTCGTGCTGGCATTCGTATTCTTCGCGATCGTGCTCGTCGGGTTCGGAATGCCGCAATCGAGCACCACACTGGGTCAGGTCAGTGAGTGCTTGCAACCGGCAGGAAGCACGAAGACCACGTGTGAGGCGGGTGATCCCGCCGCCCCGGCCGCCGCAGCAGGATTGCTGCCGGGTGACACCGTTGTCTCGGTGAACAGCACTCCCATTGCAGACTGGGAACAGTTCCGGGAGCTGGTGAGTGCGAGCCCTGGCACCACACTCCAAGTGGGTATTGTTCGGGACGGCTCCGAGCAGGTGCGCTCGTTGACCCCTGTCGCGAACGAGCGGGCTGTCGTCGACGCACAGGGGACTGTGGTCACCGATGCTTCGGGGAGAACGGTGACAGAACGAGTGGGGATGGTCGGAGCGACCCCCGCCTCGGAGATGGTGCCCCAACCCATCACCGCCGTTCCCGCGTACGTCGGCGAAAACGTAGAGCGCGTTGCCGGGGTCATCATCCGGCTCCCGCAGCGAATGGTCGATACCTGGAACGCTGCATTCGGTGCTGAGGAGCGCGATCCGAACGGCCCCATGAGCGTGGTCGGTGTGGGCCGCCTTGCGGGCGAGATCGTGAGTCTCGATGAGGCCCCAGTCGCCGCGCGGGCGCAGACCGTGATTGGCCTGCTCGGCTCGCTCAACGTTGCCCTGTTCGTGTTTAACCTGCTCCCGCTGATGCCGCTTGATGGCGGTCACGTGCTGGGGGCGCTGTACGAGTCGGTGAAGCGAGGGATCGCGAAGCTCCGCGGCAAGCCCGATCCCGGTCCGATCGACACGGCGAAGATGGTGCCGATTACTTTCGCTGTAGTCGTAGTGCTCGGGGCGATGACGGTGTTGCTCGTCTACGCAGACCTGGTGAAACCGGTCACGTTCTTCGGCTAGAGGCGTTCCCAGCGACGATGCACACGCCGGCAAGGTGCGTTCTCGAGCGTTGCCAACGTGGGTTGCCGCGCCCGGGCGACGCCCGTGGCGCACGAACCGAGCATGCTCGCAGGATGCGCGAGTAGACTCTGATGCGTGGCAGCAGTCAATTTAGGTATGCCGAAGGTCCCTGAGATCCTCGCGCCCCGTCGTAAAACTCGCGAGATCAAAGTCGGTTCGGTAACGGTCGGCGGGAACTCGCCGGTGTCTGTGCAGTCGATGACCACGACGCCAACGACCAATATCAACGCGACCCTCCAACAGATCGCGGAGCTTACCGCGTCAGGGTGTGACATCGTGCGCGTCGCGTGTCCGAGCCGTGACGATGCGGAAGCATTGCCGATCATCGCGAAGAAGAGCCAGATCCCCGTGATCGCGGATATCCACTTCCAGCCCGCATACGTGTACGCGGCAATCGACGCTGGGTGCGCCGCCGTCCGGGTGAACCCGGGCAACATCAGGAAGTTCGATGATCAGGTTGGCGAGATCGCCAAGCGTGCGAAAGCCGCTGGTGTCTCGCTGCGCATCGGCGTGAACGCCGGCTCGCTCGATCCCCGCCTGCTTCAGAAGTACGGCAAAGCCACCCCTGAGGCGCTCGTCGAGAGCGCAGTCTGGGAGGCCTCGCTGTTCGAAGAGCATGACTTCCACGACTTTAAGATCTCTGTCAAGCACAACGACCCCATCGTCATGGTGAAGGCCTACCGGCAGCTCGCAGAGCGCGGCGACTGGCCCCTGCACCTCGGGGTGACGGAGGCCGGGCCCGCGTTCCAGGGCACGATCAAGAGCGCGACCGCTTTCGGTATCCTGCTCTCCGAAGGGATCGGCGACACGATCCGCGTCTCACTCTCGGCTCCGCCAGTCGAAGAAGTGAAGGTCGGTCTGCAGATCCTGCAGTCACTGAACCTCCGTGAGCGCAAGCTCGAGATCGTGTCGTGCCCGTCGTGCGGCCGCGCTCAGGTCGACGTCTACACGCTCGCAGAGCAGGTCACGAAGGGGCTCGAAGGCATGAGCGTGCCGCTGCGCGTCGCCGTCATGGGCTGCGTCGTGAACGGGCCAGGCGAAGCACGTGAGGCTGACCTCGGCGTCGCCTCCGGCAACGGGAAGGGACAGATCTTCGTCAAGGGCGAGGTCATCAAGACCGTACCGGAGAGCGAGATCGTCGCCACCCTGATCCAGGAAGCGAACCGTCTCGCTGCCGAGATGCCCGCTTCAGAGGGCACAGGCACTCCCGAGGTTGTGACCGCGTAGTCCACGAACGGGCCGCTCAGGCGATGGGTCCCAGCTGGTTCTTCTCGTTCAGCGAGGCAGCCATCCGGGGCCTATCGATGTGCGGGGGAGTCTCCGGGGCGCTCGATTGATGCGAGGACGAGCCTAGTCGGCCGCGAGCTCGACCTTTCCAACAGCGATATCGGCGCTCACCACGCGCACTTGGACGCGTGTGCCGGCCACGAGCCCCGCTGACTCGCACTGCGCCGTCACCGGCGGTTCGACGATCTGCACGCGAGCGCGATCTCCGCGTATCTCGATGACTACGGCTTCGAAGCGCTCCCCGATCCGATCCCGAAGCAGCGCTGCCTCGACCCGGTCGAGTGCGGCCGACCCGAGCTGTGAAGCGCGCTGCTGTGAGGCGCGCATCAACTGGGGGAGTGCTGGCAGGCTCTCGCTCGCCCACCCCGGCACCGCGTGCCCCGCACTGAGCGCTGCGCACACGACGAGCCCCCAGCGATCGACGAGGCGCCGCAGCGGTGCGGTCACGTGGGCGTACGGCGAGGCTATTGCGGCCTGCACCGTCTCTTCAGGAGGTGCACCGTTAAACACGACGTAATCAGCGCCTCGGAACAGTGACGCGGCGGCCTGCATGATGGCAGGCGTGCGCACAGCGCCGTGTTCGAGGGCGTGGAGATACTCGCCGTAGCTCAGCTCTGGTGCCCACGGTTCACCCAGAGCTGCGACGCGATCACGAAACTCGCGCAGCGCCTCAGGCGGGGGAGCCGGCATGGTACGCAGGATCCCAATCCCGGCACCGAGCATCATCTCTCCGGCGACGATGCCAACGAGCAGCGACAACTGTGCGTTCCACTCCTCAACGGGAAGCGGGAAGCGGCGCTCGATCCGGTAGCCCTCAGCTGTTTCCCGAATTTGTTCTTCAGGCATGTTCAGGCTTGCGCCCCCGCGCAGGCGTTCCTGCTCGGCCCGGATTCTGCCGATCTCGGGCAGCAGGGAGAGCGGTTCCTGAGCCGCGCCGGCCTCGATATCGAGCTGTGCTGCGGGGTAGTCAAGCTGAGCGCGGGATCGGACCTGGGCACGCAGGACGTTCGCGGCGGTGACCGCACCGTCCGGATCGAGTTCGACTGTCCACACGTACGCGCTGCGATCCTCGCCAGGCAGCAGGGATGCGTGACCTTCGCTGAGCACGCGCGGATGCAGCGGGACGGTGCCGTCAGGCAAATACAGCGTCTGCCCACGATCGCGCGCGGCCGCGTCGAGGGCGCCGCCCGGGGCTACGAACGCTGGAACATCGGCAATCGCATATCGCACGATCCAGCCGGATCGACCCCGCTCGATGTGGAACGCCTGGTCAAGGTCGCGGGACCCAACCGGATCGAGCGTGACGAACGGGATGTGCCGCAGATCACACTCAGGTGCCAACGGGGTAGCGGCTGCAGCTTCTGCGAGTGCCGCCGCGGGAAAGGACTCTGCTACGGCGAACTCGGTGCGGAGCGCAGCGAGGGCCACCGCGAGCTCTCCATGAGTGCTCTGCGGTACGAGATGTGCGCGCCGTGCAGGCATGGACTCAGCCTATCGCGCGCGCCGCTGAGCCGCGCCGGACGTGCGTTGGTTGGAGGGCGGTTGCCGTGCCGCTGCGCTGGGCGGTGCGCCGGGTTCAGCTCGGGGGCTGCGCCTCCTCGTCTCGGCCCTTCAGTTCTTCGCCGTCAGGCCCCGCTCGGCGAACGCCCGTGTGCGCCCCCGCACGGCCACCGCTCACGCGCGGCCCATAGACTGGAGAAGTGACCTTCTCTTCTCGCCCCGATTCCACTGCCGCTGAGCGAGAGCTCAATGAACGCCTCAGTGAACTGATGGCCGAGACCGGGATTACGTCGCAACGCACCCTCGTGCGGCGAATTCTCGAGGCAGGAATCGGCCTCGGACAAGACGGCACCGCCCGTCGTGACCTGAAGATCACGGCGGCGGCCATCGAAGAGATGCGCGCGGCGTTCCGATTGTTTGCGCCGCACGCCGATACGCCCAAGGTCAGCATCTTCGGCTCTGCGCGTACGCAGTCCCTCGACCCACTCTGGGTCAGCGCGGAAGCCGCGGCACGCGCGCTCGCCGCGCAGGGATGGTTCGTGGTGACCGGGGCGGGCCCCGGGATCATGGAGGCCGCAGCGACAGGGGCGGGGCCGGAACAGTCGCTTGGGGTGTCGATCCGACTGCCGTTTGAAGAATCGCCCAACGCGATCATCGCCGAAGATGGGCGCCAGGTCGCGATGAAGTACTTCTTTACGCGCAAGCTCATGCTGGTGAAAGAATCCAGCGGGTTTATCTGTCTGCCCGGCGGCTTCGGCACGATGGACGAGACGTTCGAACTGCTGACGCTGCAGCAAACCGGCAAGATGGATCCGGCTCCGATTGTGCTGCTGGACCGCGCTGGCGGCACATTCTGGCGCGGCTTCGCTGCCTTCGTGACCGAGCAGCTCGCGGCGAGCGGGCTCGTTTCGGTGGACGATCTCGACCGAGTGCTCGTGACCGACTCCGTGGCCGACGCGGTCGCCGAAGTGACCGGCTTCTGGCGCAACTACGATTCACTCCGCTGGTTCGATTCTCAGCTCGTGCTCCGGATCAAAGCCGAGCCGACCGACGCTGAGCTCGCAGACCTCAATCGGCGCTTCACCGGGCTCCTAGAGACCGGCCAGATCCAACGCACCACCCCGTTCCCCGACGAGCTCACGGACCGCGACGTTCCCGAGCTCCCACGGCTGGTGTTTACGCCGCGGCGGCGCGCAGTCGGTGAATTGCACCGCCTGATCAGGGCCCTGAATGAGCTGGATTCAGCGCCAGTGGATACCCGGATCGGGTAACACGGGCCACCCAGGCCGAGAGCGCGGCTTCGGCCTCGGCTCTGGTTCCGGTTCCGGTTCCGGCTCCGGCTTCACACCGGACCTGAACTTGACCACCGAGCGTCAGCAGCAGCGCTGCACTTCGAACGGGCGGCAACGTGGCAGACTCGTGGTGTGGCGGAAGACGCGAAGCAGCCGAAGCATCGTACGCGCCGAGTTATCGGTGCGTGGAGTGTCGGTGTGCTCGTGGCGAGCATCGCGCTGCTCGGACTGCTGGCAACGCCAGTGGGCAATCAGGTGTTCCCTGAGCGGACGATTGCCGAGTGCACCGCGGGCAACCCGGCCGAGATTCGGAGCCTCGGCGGTCGCCGCGCGTACTCTGTGCCGCTCGCCAACACGGACTGCGGGGCATTCCGGATCTCGCAGGACACGGCCTGCACGAGTGATCCTGCGCGGACGATCCAGCTTGCGTCCGGGCTGAACTACGATCTCGTGGTCCGAGGCCCGAGGGTCCCGTTCCTCGTCTCGCCGTGGCTTGTCTCGGCGCAGGTTTCGGCCGAGCAGCCCGCACCGTCTTCGGGCACCGGGCGCTTGAGCGATCTCGAAGCGATGCGGAGCAGGCTCGACGACACCCTCGCGGAGATCGACCCTGAGGGTGAGGCAGCGCGGGCTGCGGAGCGCGCAGAGTCGGAGGCTGCGATCGCGGAGCTCGCCGCAGAGTTCTCGGCAGAAACGCTGCGCGCGTTTGATTACGAGCAGCCACCGTATGACGAGCGCTGCGATTCTTGGCGCACCGTGATGACCTCACAGGGGCTGCAGCATATGACGCGGGCTGATGCGGCTGAGAAGCTCGCGCTCCCCGCTGGGGTCACTCCGCACGATCCGTTACTGCCCTGCGAGGGTTTTCAGTGCGCGAACTCGGGAGAGTGAGTGGCTGAGAGCGAATCCGTGAAGGGGAGCACTGGGAGCGCAGCCAGAGCAATACACGGGCGACCGTTGCTTCGTGGCAGGCCTCCCGCTAGTCCGCGATATACGCGGCGAGGTGTGTCCCAGTAATCGTCTTCTCGGAAGCCGTGACCAGCTCGCGCGGGCTGCCCTCGAACACGATCGTGCCGCCTTGCTGGCCAGCGCCTGGCCCGACGTCGATGATCCAGTCCGCGTGTGCCATGACCGCCTGGTGGTGCTCAATCACGATCACGCTCTTCCCCGCGTCAACGAGGCGATCGAGCAGGCCGAGCAATTGCTCGACATCAGCGAGGTGGAGGCCGGTGGTGGGCTCGTCGAGGACGTAGATATCTGCATCCTCCAGCATGTGGATAGCGAGTTTCAGGCGCTGCCGCTCGCCACCCGAGAGCGTGGAGAGCGGCTGGCCGAGTGTGAGATAGCCGAGCCCGACGTCGACGAGACGATCAAGGATCTTGGCGGCCTTCGGGAGCTTTGCGGGACCGGTCGTGAAGAACTCGCGTGCGTCAGCCATGCTGAGTTCAAGCACCTCGGCGATGTTCTTATCGCCGAGAGTGTACTCGAGCACCTCGGCAGCGAAGCGGCGCCCCTCGCAGACCTCACACGGACTCTCCATAGTGGCCATCATGCCGAGATCGGTGAAGATGATGCCGGCGCCCTTGCACTCTGGGCACGCGCCCTCTGAGTTTGCACTGAAGAGTGCAGGCTTCACCCCATTGGCTTTTGCGAACGCCGTGCGCACCGGGTCGAGCAGTCCGGTGTACGTCGCGGGGTTGGATCGGCGAGAGCCTTTGATCGCGCCCTGATCGACGGCGACGACGCCTTCCCGGTTCGAGACCGAGCCGTGGATCAGAGAGCTCTTTCCAGATCCTGCAACGCCCGTGATCGCGCACAACACCCCGAGCGGCACATCGACGTCCACATTTTTGAGATTGTGAGTCTGCGCACCGCGGACCTCGATCGCGCCGGACGCCTGCCGCACCGCATCTTTCAGCCTGGCGCGGTCGTCCAAGTGCCGCCCGGTGAGTGTGTCAGACTTCCGGAGATCTGCCACGGTGCCCTCGAAGCAGATCTCGCCGCCAAGTGTGCCCGCACGTGGGCCGAGATCAACGACGTGATCCGCGATCGTGATCATCTCCGGCTTATGCTCAACCACGAGCACGGTGTTGCCCTTGTCGCGCAGCTTGAGCAGGAGTTCGTTCATCCGCTCGATGTCGTGCGGATGCAGGCCGATCGAGGGCTCGTCGAAGACGTAGGTGGCGTCAGTGATAGGCGATCCGAGGTGTCGGATCATTTTCGTGCGCTGCGACTCGCCGCCCGAGAGTGTGCCGGTGGGGCGTTCAAGGCTGAGATAGCCGAGGCCGATCTTCACAAAGGAATCAAGAGTGTCTGTGAGCTTCGCGATCAGTGGGGCCAGGCCAGGATCGGCGATGCCGCGCACCCACTCTGCGAGGTCGCTGATCTGCATCGCGCACACATCAGCGATCGACAGTCCGTCGATCTTCGAGGAGCGTGCGGAGTCATTCAACCGGGTGCCATCGCACGCGTGGCACGCGGTAAAGACAATTGCGCGATCCACGAATGCGCGCACGTGCGGTTGCATCGCTTCGCGGTCCTTGGACAGCATGGACTTCTGGATGCGCGGGATCAGGCCCTCATAGGTGAGATTCGTGCCCTCGACTTTGATTTTTGTGGGTTCTTTGTAGAGCAGATCGTCGAGTTGCGCTGCCGTGAAATCTTTGATCGGAACATCCATGGGAAGCAGCGCGCTGAACAGGCGGCCGTACCACCCGTCCATGCTGTAGCCGGGGATCGTGAGCGCGCCGCCCGACAGCGTCTTCTCAGCGTCATAGAGTTGATCGAGCGCGAAGTCGCTGACAGAGCCGCGGCCCTCACACGTCGGACACATGCCGCCGAGCACCTCGAAGGAGCGCCGCTCCTTGACTTCTTTCCCACCCTTTTCGATGGTGATGGCGCCCGCACCGCTTGCCGAGGCGACGTTGAATGAAAACGCGTTCGGGGAGCCGATCCGCGGCGACCCCAGCCGCGAGTACACGATCCTGAGCATCGCGTTGACGTCGGTGGCCGTGCCGACGGTAGAACGTGGGTTCGCGCCCATGCGCTCTTGGTCGACGATGATGGCCGTGGTGAGCCCCTCCAGCACGTCGACGTCCGGACGGCCCTGTGAGGGCATGAAGCCCTGCAGGAATGCGCTGTAGGTCTCATTGATGAGGCGCTGGGACTCCGCTGCGATCGTTGCGAATACGAGCGAACTCTTGCCCGATCCGGACACTCCGGTGAACGCAGTCAGCCGTCGCTTCGGCAGATCAACGCTGACATTCTTCAGATTGTGCTCGCGTGCACCCTGCACGCGGATCCGATCGTGTGAATCGGCGGGGTGAGGTGCGGAGTCGACGGTGCTCATGTCGGTAGCGTAGCGCGCACCTCAGACACGCAGCTTCTTCATTCCTGATCTGGTGAAGATTCACTGGGAAAAACAGCGCGAGCGGCCACTGGCCGTCGGGAATCCGGGTCGTGTCTGAGGCATGCCATAGGCTCGCCGCATGACACTGCACGCGCTGAGACCTCCGCGAGCGCTGCCTCACCCGGTGGCGATTCTCGCAGCGCTCCTCGTGTGCGGCGTGGCACCGGTCTGGTTCGTCGCCGAGGCGTTCTGGCCCGGCGCGGTGCTCGCAGTGCTCGGCCTCACGCTTGCCGCGGTGGCTGATCGTGCCGCCGCGCGGGCAGGCGCTGAGACACACAGCGGGGCGGGGTCCACCGCAGAGGCCGCAGCGGCAACGGGGCCAGACGCAGGGGTCGTATCCGTATCGCCGCATACCCCAGGACTGAGCGCGCCGCGCTCCGCGTCTCTCCTGCGCGACCTCTCCCTGATCGTGATCGGGCTCAGTATTGTGCGCACAATCTCGCTCGCCGCTGCGCTCGACAACGGATCGATGGTTCGCTTCACGCTCGCGTTGGGTGGGGCGGTGGCGGTGCCGTACCTGGTGTCTCGGTATGTCTATCGTGACCGCGCAACGGGGTTCCCGTGGCGGGGCGGCGGCCGGTGGGGCTGGTTCCACTGGGGCTGGCTCGCCTCAGTGCTCGTACTGGGCTGGGTGCTGCTTCCCTGGTATTTCATCAGTTCAGGTGTCTACCAAAACTGGCCCGAGGTGACCACCCCCGATCTCATCGCCCGCCTGTTCATCGGGGTGGGCGCGGTAGGAATCTGGGACGAACTATTCTTCATCTGCACGGTGTTTGCCGTGTTGCTGCGGCACTTCCCGGTGTGGGCCGCAAACGTGCTGCAGGCCATCGTCTTCGTCTCGTTCCTCTGGGAGCTGGGCTACCGCTCGTGGGGGCCACTCCTCACCATCCCGTTCGCGCTCGTGCAGGGCATCATCTTCTTGCGCACGAGATCGCTCGGCTACGTGGTGGCCGTGCATCTCCTCTTCGATGCCGTGGTCTTCGCGGTGCTCGTCTTTGCGCACAACCCGGGCATGGTGAACGTGTTTCTTACCGCGCGATGAGTGCCGCGATTCGCCGCACCGCGAATTCGTAGCCCTGCACGCCTGCGCCGACGATGACACAGGCAGCGACGGCTGAAATATAGGAGTGATGACGGAACTCCTCACGAGCGTGCACGTTCGTGAGGTGCACCTCCGCAGTGGGAAGCTCGACCGCGCTGATCGCGTCGCGGAGAGCGACGGAGGTGTGCGTGAACGCGCCGGGATTGATGACGATGCCAGCACAGTCGGCACGCGCATCGTGGATCGCGTCGATGAGCACGCCCTCGTGGTTGCTCTGCACCGAACGGACCTCAAGCCCGAAGTCTGCGGCAACGCGCGCCGCGAGCGCCTCGACATCCGCGAGCGTCTCTTCGCCGTACAGCTCTGGCTCACGAGTGCCCAGCAGGTTCAGGTTGGGGCCGTTCACGAGCAAGATGCGTCTGGTCATGATGTTCCTCCTGATCGATGCCGTGTTGACATCGTACCCCGCGCGGCTTTGCCCAGCGGGCCGTGCCCGACTACCGTTGTGGGGTGAGCGAGCAGAAACCGTACGTGCCCAAGAACTACGACCCGACGACATTTCGGGACAAGCCGGTGTCGTTTGTGCGCCGCAGCGGCCGGATGACGTCGGGGCAGCAGCGTGGGTGGGACGACCTTTCGGACTTCTACCTGATCGATGTGCCGCACGGCCCGGCGGCCACGAGCGTGGCTGAGGGCGCGACTGGAAATCCGGCAGAGCTGTTCGGGCGGAGCGCACCGCTGGTGATCGAGGTAGGTTCCGGTCAGGGCCACGCGATCATTCATGCGGCCGCGTCGCACCCCGAGAAGAACTTCCTCGCTGTTGAGGTGTTTCAAGCCGGCCTCGCTCGCACCATGACGGCGGCAGACGAGGAGGGAGTGCGGAACCTTCGCCTTGCAGAGGTCAACGCGCCTGAGCTGCTAGAACGGTATCTGCCCGCGGGCTCTGCTGACGAACTCTGGGTGTTCTTCCCCGATCCGTGGGCGAAGGTGCGCCATCGCAAGCGCCGCCTGATCGATGAAGAATTCTCGCACATCGCGGCGCGTGTGCTTCGGCCGGGAGGCCTGCTGCGGCTCGCCACGGATTGGCAGAACTACGCTGATCAAATGCGCGAAGTGCTCGACGCGGCGCCGGGATTTGCGCGCGACTTCGCCGGTGAATGGGCGGAGCGCTTCGACGGCCGCGTGCTCACCGCATTTGAGAACAAGGGCACCGCGAAGGGCCGCGCAATCCGCGATCTCACGTACCGGCGGGTGTAGCGCTCAGGGCCTACTTCGTCGACAAGAAGCCGCGCAGCAGTGCGGTCGAGCCCTCAATGTGCTCGCGCATGGCCTCTGCTGCCGAGTCTGGCCGCCCAGCGAGGATCGCAGCGACGATGGCCTCGTGCTGCGCGTTCGAGTGCGCGAGGTTGGGACGAAGCATCGGGATCTCGTTCAGGAGATCGTTCACGCGCGTCCGGAGGTTGGCGACGAGCGGCACCAGGCTTGCAGACCCGGAGAGCTCCGCGATCAAGAGGTGGAGTCTGGAATCGAAACGGCGGTGCCTGGAATCGTCAGCACCGCTGCACTCCTCAAGCGCGCGAGTCAGGCTTTGGCGTTCTTCGGCGCTGAGTTCCCGCCCGGCGGCCTCCCGTGCCGCGCCCACTTCGAGAACGCGTCGCAGCGTGGCGACATCCTCCACCTCTGCTTCGCCCATGTGGGTGTCGCCGGTGCGCAGGTCCGTTTCCAGTGGGAGGTCTTCCACCACGAACGTGCCACCGTAGCGGCCGCGCCGTGAAACGACGTAGCCGGATTCGGCAAGCGTTGCGAGTGCCTCACGCACCGTGTCCCGACTGACCTTGAGCATCGCCGCAAGCTCGCGCTCAGCCGGCAGACGCTCACCAGGCCGGATCAGCCCGAGGCGCACGGATTGCAGCAGCCGCTGCATCGTCTCCTCATATGCGTTCGTTGGACGCACGGCACGGATCAGGAGCTCGATACCGTCGGCTGCGAGCGTCATAGCGATCCTTTCCGAGGCGGTGTCGTGCTGCGCATTGGTGCACCGGGTCTGCTTGCGAGTGTACGCGGCAGACCCAGTGGCCCGCGCATCGGGGCCGGCGCCCAGCCGACCCCGACGAGCGTACTAGGACAGCGGCGTGGTGTATGCGCTGCTGATCCCGCCGTCGACAAGGAATGTTGACGCGGTGATGAACGAGGCGTCATCGCTCGCGAGGAACGCAACCGAGGCGGCGAGTTCTTCCGGCCGAGCGAAGCGGCCGAGCGGGACGTGCACGAGCCGGCGTTCTGCGCGCTCGGGATCGCTCGCAAACAGCTCTTGGAGCAGGGGAGTGTTGACCGGGCCCGGGCAGAGCGCATTCACGCGAATTCCCTGGCGGGCGAACTGCACACCGAGCTCGCGGCTCATGGCGAGCACGCCACCCTTCGACGCGGTGTACGAGATCTGGGAGGTGGCAGATCCCATGACGGCGACAAATGACGCGGTATTGATAATCGATCCGCTTCCCTGCTGAGTCATATGGCGCAGCGCAGCGCGCGAGCAGAGATACACACTCTTGAGATTGACATCCTGCACTTTCTGCCAGGCTGGCAGCTCCGTGGTCTCGATCGAGTCGTCATCCTCAGGGGAAATCCCCGCGTTGTTGAATGCGATATCGACGGAGCCGAACTCTCGGGCGGCAGTGTCGAAAAGATTGTCGACCTGCTCCTGATCGGTCACGTTGACCTGCACAAAGATGCCCTCAACGGCGGCGGCAGCGGCCTCGCCGCTCACGGGATCCATATCGCCGATCACGATCTTCGCGCCCTCTGCGCGCATGCGCTTCGCCGTGGCGAGGCCGATCCCGCTGCCACCTCCTGTGATGACGGCAACTTTGCCTGCGAGGCGCTGGGTGAGGTCGATGGGGGAGATATCGCTCATAGTGGGGTGCTCGATTCTGATGCTGAGACGCCGCTGTTCGCGGCACAAAGTGGAGTGGGGAGATGGACTATTCGCTTGCGAAGAACACGTTTTTGGTTTCGGTGAAGTGCTCGGCCGCGTCCGGGCCGAGCTCGCGGCCGAGACCGGATTGTTTGAACCCACCGAAGGGCGTCGTGTAGCGCACGGAGGAGTGCGAGTTCACGGAGAGGTTGCCTCCTTCGACTCCGCGCGCGACGCGGATTCCCCGGCCGAGATCACGGGTCCAGATCGATCCACTGAGCCCGAACTCGGTGTCGTTCGCGAGCGCAATTGCGTCAGCCTCGTCCTCGAACGGGAGCACTGCAACGACGGGGCCAAAGATCTCTTCGGTGGCGACACGAGAGCCGCGCTCCGGGGTGACTACTGTCGGTGCAAACCATGCTCCGGGGCCCTCCGGCGCGATACCGCGGAACGCAATCGGGACGTCATCGGTGAGAAACGACGCGACGCTGTCCCGGTGTGCGAGTGTGACGAGCGGGCCCACTTCGGTTGCAGGATCGGTGGGATCGCCCACCTTCACGTTCTGCACCGCGCGCTCGAAGTGTTCCATAAACTCGTCATACACGCTGCGCTGCACGAGCAGTCGGCTGCGCGCGCAGCAGTCCTGGCCAGCATTGTCGAACACTGAATAGGGTGCGGTCGCAGCGGCTTTCTCGAGGTCTGAGTCGGCAAAGACGATGTTCGCGCTTTTGCCCCCGAGCTCAAGCGTTACCCGTTTGACCTGCTCGGCAGCACCGGCCATGATCCGTTTGCCCACCTCGGTGGAGCCGGTGAACACAACTTTGCGAACATCGGGGTGCGTCACGAAGCGCTCACCGACCACGGAGCCGCGACCGGCGAGAACCTGGAATAGGCCTTCGGGGAGCCCGGATTCCAGCGCGAGCTCTCCGAGCCTCAGGCTCGTGAGGGGCGTCCACTCCGCTGGTTTGAGGACGACGGCGTTGCCAGCTGCCAGGGCTGGTGCAAATCCCCACGATGCGATCGTCATGGGGAAGTTCCATGGCGTGATCACGCCCACCACTCCGAGTGGTTCGTGGAACGTGACATTCATGCCGCCAGCCACCGGGATCTGTTGTCCGATCAGGCGCTCAGGGGAACCTGAATAGTACTCGAGCACATCGCGCACGTGACCGGCCTCCCAGCGGGACTGAGAGATCGGGTGGCCCGAGTTTGTGGTTTCGAGCTGTGCGAGATGCTCAATGTCGGCGTCGACCGCTGCGGCGAAGCGGCGGAGCACACGAGCGCGATCCGCCGGCGCTACCGTGGCCCAGTCGCGCTGCGCCGCGACGGCTGCAGCGATCGCGCGGTCAGTGTCGGGCACATCGAGGTGCGTGACCTCGGTGACTCGCTCCCCGGTTGCCGGGTTCGTGACGGTGTAGCTCATAGCTGCTCCCTGGGGGTGGAATGGGGTGAATCAGGGGTGGGTGCTGAAGCGGTGGGGCGCTCGGCGTGCAGTGTCCGTGCCGAGCGGTACTCGCGCGCAGCGGCGACCAGGCCAGCGAACAGGCGCCGATCCTGCGCGTTCTCCTCCGGATGCCACTGCACGGCGATCCCGAATGGAACTGATGTGAGCTCGAGTGACTGCGCGATCCCGTCTGCGGTACGACTCGTCACCGTGAGCCCCGCCCCGAGTGCGCCGATGGCCTGGTGGTGGTAGAGATCGGCGCGCGCGGTGCGATCGTCTCCGAGCACGTCCGCGATCCGTGAGCCTGCATCCACTTCCACGTCGATCCGGTTAAATTCTCCGGCCCCGAGCTGGTAGCGGTCGTCGCCCACGACATCAGGGAGGTGCTGGATCAGGTCGCCGCCGAGTTCGACATTGAGGAGCTGCGCACCGCGGCAGATGCCCAGGAAGGGGAGTTCTGCGGCGAGCGCGGCCTCCAGCAGTGCGCTTTCAAATGCGTCGCGGTCGGCGCGTGGAGGTGCCGTGCGTTCATGCGCTTCCTGTCCGTAGCGCGCCGGGTCAATGTCGGCACCGCCGGAGAGGATGAGCCCGTCGAGCGCTGCAACGATCCCTGCCGCGATCTCGGCGTCGACGGGCTGCGGTGGGAGCACAACGGCGATCCCGCCAGCGTCGGTGACACCGTTGAGATAGACCTGTGGCAGGAACGACGCTCTCACGTCCCACACCCCGGTCTGGGCCTGTTCGAGGTAGCTGGTGATGCCGATCAGCGGTGCGCGATCGGGCACCCCGCTGCGGTGCTTAGAGGCGCTCAAAGCCACGGACCCGTTCCCAATCTGTGACGGCGGAATCGTACGCCGCGATCTCTACTCGTGCGGCGTGCGTGTAGTGGTCTACGACGTCGTCCCCGAACACCTCGCGGGCGAGCGCTGAGTGCTCGAACAGGTCTGCCGCGTCTCGCAACGTTGCTGGCACACGCTCGATGTCGCTCGTGTAGGCGTTGCCCGAGAGCGGTTCACCGAGTTCGAGTTCGTGTTCGATGCCGTAGAGTCCGGAGGCGAGCATGCCGGCGATCGCGAGGTACTGATTCACGTCTCCTCCTGGGACGCGATTCTCGACTCGCATGCCGTGCCCTCGGCCGACGACGCGCAGGGCGCAGGTGCGGTTGTCGTGGCCCCAGGCCACTGCGGTCGGAGCGAAGCTGCCCTCGACGAAACGCTTGTACGAATTGATGTTGGGGGCGTAGAGCAGTGTGAACTCCCGCATTGCGGCGAGCTGGCCGGCGATGAAGTGGCGGAATACGGGGGACATGCCGTCGGCGGCATCTGCATCAGCGAACACCGGGTCGCCTGCCTCGGTGCGGAGGCTTGCATGCACATGGCAGCTGTTGCCCTCCCGCTCGTTGAACTTTGCCATGAAGGTAATGCTCTTCCCGTGGGCCGCTGCGATTTCCTTTGAGCCGCTTTTGTAGATCGAGTGATTGTCGCAGGTGGCCAGCGCATGCGCGTAGCGGAACGCGATCTCCTGCTGGCCAAAGTTGCACTCGCCCTTCACGCCCTCGCAGTACATGCCGGCATCGTCCATCGAATTGCGGATGTCGCGCAGCAGTGGCTCAAGCCGCGTTGACCCCTGGAGCGCGTAGTCGATGTTGTAATCGGAGCCGGGGGTGAGGTCTCGGTAGCCGTTCTTCCAGGCCGAACGGTAGTCGTCGTCGAAGACGAGAAACTCAAGCTCTGTGGCGGCGAGCGGGGTGAGCCCACGCTCCGCTAGGCGGTCGATCTGGCGTTTCAGAATCTCGCGCGGCGAGACAGAAATCGGGGTGTGGTCTTTCGCGGTGGTCAGATCTGCGATCACGAGGGCGGTGCCGGGGAGCCAGGGGATCCTGCGCAGCGTTGACAGATCCGGAATCATTGCCATGTCGCCGTAGCCGCTCTCCCAGCTGGTGAGCGCGTACCCATCAACCGTGTTGACGTCGACGTCGACGGTGAGGAGATAGTTGCAGCACTCCGCTCCGTGGTCCATGGTGTCCTCAAGGAACAGGCGGGCAGCGACGCGCTTGCCCACGAGCCTGCCCTGCATATCGGTAAACGCGACGATCACGGTGTCGATCTCGCGCGAGGCGACCGCCTCGTGTAGCTCGGCTGGGGTGAGGTTTCCACTCGCGGGAATCATCTGTTCTCCTTGCGGCTCATCGTTGAGTTCTGGGGCTGGTGGCATCCAGTATTGCGGTAACCACGAGTTAATGGTCTGCGCTTAGGCCATTAAAGCATGGTGTTCGGGTGAGAAAGCAAGCCGTGTCGTGAAATTCGCCCCTGCATTCGCCTCTGATGCGCGGGCTCGCGTGCCTTGTGGGTCGGGAATCTTTTTATTAAAGGTGGTTGAAAACTACCAATGGCTGGGTATAGTCAAGCGTGTCATCCCAACATCGCGCGACGGCTGCACCGCTGCAGTCTGCATCGCTCACAACGTAGTGAAAGGGGTCACGATGGCCAAAGACACACTGAAAGTCTCGGGCGTGACATACACGACCGCAGAATCCGGGTATTTCGAGAAACGTAAACTCAAGCGCGCAGCAGGCGTCTGGGGGCTGTGGGGGCTCGCAGTCGGCGCGGTCATCTCGGGAGACTTCTCCGGCTGGAACTTCGGCATCGACGCCGCGGGCTTCGGCGGCATGCTCATCGCGTTCGCCGTGCTCATTGTCATGTACTACGGCCTGATCTTCTCAATTGGCGAAATGGCTGCGGCAATGCCGCACACCGGCGGTGCGTACTCATTCGGTCGCGCAGCCATGGGGCCGTGGGGAGGGTTCGTGACCGGCCTCGCTGAGACGGTCGAGTACGTCGCCACCACTGCAGTGATCGTCTTTTTCGCCGCATCGTACGCCAACGGCATTACCACCGAGTTGCTCGGGCTCTCGCTCCCGTCCTGGGTGTGGTGGGTGATCTTGTACGCCCTGTTTATCGCACTGAACACGGCGGGCGCCGCGATCTCCTTCCGGTTCGCGATCATCGTCTCCGTGATCTCGATCGCGATTATCCTGCTGTTCTCTGCGATGGCGATCTTCAGTGGCGCCTTCAGCTGGGACGCACTGTGGAACATTCAGCCCGACACCGGGCAGAGCGTGTTCCTGCCGCACGGCGTGCTGCCCATCCTGTTCGCCATGCCGTTCGCCATGTGGTTCTTCCTCGGTATCGAAGAACTCCCGCTCGCGGCCGAAGAATCACACAACCCGGTCCGCGACATCCCGCGCGCTGGCCTCTGGGCCCGTGGCACTCTGATCGTCACCGGTCTCCTCGTGCTCTTCCTCAACACCGGCGTGCTGGGGGCTGAAGAAATGGGCACCGCTGGTGAGCCACTGCTCGACGGCTTCCGCGTCATCGTCGGTGACCAGCTGGCCGCCGTGCTCGCTCTATTCGCCATCATCGGACTGTTCGCTTCGCTGCAGGGAATCATGTTCGCGTACGGGCGGAACATGTATTCGCTCTCGCGTGCCGGGTACTACCCGAAGTTCCTCTCGCTCACTGGCAAGCGGCAAACGCCGTGGGTCGCGCTGCTCGCCGGTGCACTCATCGGTTTCGTCGCGCTCGTGATCGTTGACCTCGCCGGTGGTGCAGACGGTGTCGCGGGTGCAATCGTGCTGAACATCGCGGTCTGGGGTGCAGTGCTCGCGTACTTCATGCAGATGGTGTCGTTCCTGATCCTGCGCAAAAAGTACCCGAATGCCAAGCGGCCGTACAAGAGCCCGTGGGGCGTTTTCGGTGCCTGGTCCGCTGCCGTGATCGCGGCGCTGATCTTTGTCGGATTCCTGCTGAACGAGACGTTCCAGCCGGCGATTATCGCGATCGTGGTGGTCTACGTGATCGCGCTAGCCGTGTTCGGCCTGTACGGGCGCCACCATCTCGTCCTCTCGCCGGAGGAGGAGTACGCGGTGTCGGGCGGTTTGCACGGAGACCCGCAGAGCGAAGGCTACGGTGGCGACGTTGAAGAAGAGCTCCTCGCTCTCGACGGCAAGGACACCGAGCCGAAGTAACGGGCTCGGGATGATCCCGGGGTCCGAGATGGCTGCTTCGCGTGCACCGAAGCAGCCATCTGCGATCCTCGCGAGCGGGGTGAGAGACCCGATCGTGCCCTGCGCGGACGAGCGCGGCCACTGAGGCCGAGATGTGCGGGAGAAGCTTCATCGCCCGAGCACAGAGTGCTAGGGTGGGCACTACTCATGAATATCGGCCATTAAGTTGTGGCGGGAGAGTCTGGGAACCGCGTGCGGGGTCCCAGCGCCGTAGGAGCAATTCCTCCCCGGGAATCTCTCAGGCCCCCGTACCGTCGCAGCGTGGCAACTCTGGAAAGCAGCTGGTCCACCCGGCTCACCGACGGTGCAAGGGCGCCCCGATTCATCTCGGCGCGTCTGAATCTCTCAGGTTCCGTAACAGAGCGGGGAGGATCCCATTTCGGGCGCTTCGGCGACCGCTCACCAACGGAGATCCTCTTGAGCTTGCAGCCATACGCATTCGCCGACCGCCACATTGGCGTGACCACCCCAGCCGACATCGCCACGATGCTGGACGAACTCGGCTACGACACCATTGACGACCTGGTCGACACAGCCGTTCCTGCGTCGATTCGCAAGGCCGGCCCGCTCGACCTGCCAGCGGCACGCAGTGAAGAGGAGATCCTCGCAGACCTCCGCGCGCTCGCTGCCAAGAACGTCGTGAAGACCCAGATGATCGGTCAGGGCTTTGCCGACACCCACACCCCACCGGTGATCCGGCGCAACGTGCTTGAGAGCCCGGCCTGGTACACGGCGTACACGCCCTACCAGCCAGAGATCTCGCAGGGCAGGCTCGAAGCGCTGCTCAACTTCCAAACGATGGTCGCCGACCTCACTGGCCTGCAGATCGCGAACGCCTCGATGCTCGACGAATCGTCCGCCGCGGCCGAGGCCGTGCTGCTGATGCGCCGCGCTGGCAAAGCGCCAGCGTCCGCGCGCGTCGTGGTCGACGCCAATGTGTTCCCGCAGACGATCGCGGTGATCCGCGGCCGGGCGGAGGCGCTCGACTTCGACGTGGAGATCGCAGATCTGACGCAGGGGCTCCCTGAGGGCGAGCTGTTTGGCGTCGTGCTGCAGCAGCCGGGCAACGACGGCACGATCCGCGAGCAGTCCGCGCTGATCGCCGCGGCCCACGAGCGCGGCGCGATGGTCACCGTGATCGCCGATCTGCTCTCGCTGACGCTCATCACCCCGCCAGGCGAGCAGGGCGCTGATGTGGCCGTGGGGAACACCCAGCGCTTCGGCGTCCCGCTGTTCTTCGGCGGCCCGCACGCCGCGTACCTCGCGATCCGCACCGGCTTGGAGCGAGCGCTGCCTGGCCGGCTCGTTGGCGTCTCCCGCGACTCGGCAGGCGATCCCGCCTACCGCCTCACCCTGCAGACCCGTGAACAGCACATCCGCCGAGAGAAGGCAACGAGCAACATCTGTACCGCGCAGGCACTGCTCGCGATCACCGCTTCGATGTACGCCGTCTACCACGGCCCAGCAGGACTCACCGCCATCGCTGAGCGCACGCACGCGCACGCCCGCACCATTGCAGCATCGCTCGCTGCGGCCGGGATTCAACTCGCAGGCGAATCGTTCTTCGACACCGTTGTCGCCACGGTGCCCGGCCGTGCCGACGCAGTGATCGCGGCGGCGTGCGATGCCGGTATCAACCTGCGCAGGATTGACGCCGACACTGTCGGTGTCTCGACCTCTGAAACCACTACTGCGGAGCACGTTGCCGCCGTGGTTGCATCCTTCGGTGCAGAGCTGGCACCTGCGGCGGCTCCGGGGGATCCGGGCTTCGACGCGGCGCTTCGCCGCAGCAGCGAGTTCATGTCCCACCCGATC